>NZ_JBEOZT010000009.1:0-290425 GCF_040298265.1 Nonomuraea sp. NPDC001636 | reverse complement strand
TTCGTTCTTCTTGGTCGTTGAACCAACTACCGGAGACCTCTTCGTTCAACGATCACCGACACGCCTCACACGTGATCTTTCGAAACACGGCCTAGCGGCACTGCGCGAGCATGGCGTTCTTGTCGGCCCTGGTCACGGGCAGGTCGTACTTGAGCGCGACCTGGGCGAACCGGGTGACGTACGCGCAGCGGACACGGCGCTGGGGAGGCAGCCACCCGGCTGGGCCGGAGGCGTCCTTCTCCTCGTTGGCGCGGCCGTCGACGGGTAACAGGTTGAGCGGGTCGTTGGCGAAGTCGAGGCGTTTCGACATCGGCCAGCGCGGCGCGCCCATGCGCCAGCCGTAGTTGAGCGGCACGACGTGGTCCACCTGCACCTCGTCGGCCTGCGCCTTGTGCCAGGAGATGAGCCGGCCGGTGTAGGGGTCGGTCAGCTCCAAGGCGACGACCTCGCAGCTCGACCCGGGCCGGTACTCGACGCCGGTGCCGTCGCGGGCGAGCAGGTCGTCGCGGGTGCGGCAGCCGTTGCGGGCGAAGGGGACGCCGGTGGCGGTGTCGGCCCAGTTCTCGCCGTACCGGCTGCGGGCGTAGCCGGTGTTGGGGCCGCGGCCCTTGACGCGTAAGCGGCCGATGAGGGCGCGCGCCCTGGCCTTGTCGCCGTCGGACAGGACGGGGGCGAGGCCGGGCAGCGTCCCGCTGGCGTTGCTGAGGGGGCTGGCGGCGGTGGCGGCGGGGCTCTTGGCGCTGCCGACGAAGGAAGCGACGATGACGGCGCCGGCGAGGATCGCGATGGCGTCCTTCGTGCTCAAGCAGCCCTCCGTGGCTCCCGCGGGCGAAGTTGTCTAGAGAATTCCCGCCATCGCCGGATTTGACACAGGAAGGCTTCTGTCACTGATCGACCCCGCGCCGCCTCACCCGCACTCCCCACCGCTCACGCAGCTTCCCCACGCCTGCCCAGTGCACGACGACGCCCGGGATCGTGAAGACCGCCGATCCCCATCCCCGCTGCAGGAACACGTTGACGATCGCCGGCGGCAACGGCGGGCCCAGCACGCCCCACGTCCGCCACTCCGGGCCCAGGACCCAGCACGCCAGACGGTGCAGCCGGAACCATCGGGGACGCAGCGGCTCCTTCAGGGCCGCCCGGAGCCGCCACACCCCGGCGTACCGGGCTCTGTGGGCGGGCGGCGCAGCCCGAGACTGTCGCGAAATCCGCGATCTAGTGAAGGGTTTGGCGGAAGAAGTCGAGCAGGGCCTTTCGTTGCAGGTGGAGGGCTTGCTGGGGGGCGATGGTGCCGTACTGCTCGGGGGTGGGGTTGGGGTCGAGCCATTCGCCGTCGGAGAAGGTCAGGTGCTGAGCGCCGGCCAGCCGGATGACCCGGCCTGGCAGCGGAGGGTGGCGGTCGGCTTGGGCGGAGGTCAGCGACAACAGGGGTTTGGCGATCGGCCGGCGGCTGACGTCGCCGAAGATCGGCTCGGTCCAGGGGCCGTCCAGGTTGACACCGGCGATGATCCGCGGGTCTTCGTGCATCGCCGCGACCGTCTCCACGCCACCGAAGGAGGCGCCGAACATGCCCACTCGTGCCAGGCCCAGCTGGTTCAGGACGAAGCGCACGTCGGCGACCCGGGTGGCGACCTCATGAGCGGTGTCGGGGTCTTTGACCTCGTCGACGATGCGGCCATCGGGAAACTCCACCTCCTCGGCATAGTGGGTGTGGTCGATGGTGACGACCTGGTAGCCGTGGCTGGCCAGCTCCTCCACCAGGACGGTGTTGCCGGTCCGGGTGTCGTGAGAGCCGTGGGCGTACACGATGACCGGGTGAGCGCCAGGGGCGATCGGGGCGTTCAGGCAGGCGTGGGTGACGGGCAGCTTCACCTCGTCGGGGATCGCGTTGATCTGCCGGGTCCGCGCCTCGGCGCCTTTGGTCATGTACGGCGCGAGCGTTCCGCTGGATGCCGAGGTGGGATACCAGAGCTGAACCATCAGTTCACGCACCGGTCGCCCGTCCACCCAGTCGTCGCGGCGGGTGGAGTCCACCAGCCGCAGCATCCTGGTGCCGATCTTGTTCGGGCCGGTGGGCGGCGGCAGGGTGAGCTGCGCGCTGGTGATCCCGGGCGGCGGCGTGGGCTTGCCGGATTGGTCAGCGGCGCTGGAAGAGGTGTGGGAACAGGCCGACATGGTGAGGATCGCCACCGCACTTATGATCAACATTTTCATGCTTTGAGGATCGGGAAGTACTCGGGGACAGTCATCCTCCCCTGGAATGAGCAATCCCCGAGGTGGCTGCTCGGGGATTCCCCTACGGGCAGCGGCGCGCTCCTCACCCCGCCGCCCGTCCCGGCACCGCCCGGCCGGCACAAGGGGGAGCCTGCCGCGACAAGCCGGGCGATCCGGTGCCGGCTGCGCTGGTCGTCCGGCTCCGAACCTGATCTGACAGACAGTCCCTAGGCGCGGGGCCCGGCCGGCTCCGTGGCCTCGACGGGCTCGGCGGCCTCGTCCGGGGCGGGTTCGGGGCGGGGCGGGCGGACGTACGTGCCGTTGCGGCGGGCCACCAGTTCCTCCAGCAGCTCGTCCCACTTCTGGCCCACCGCGTGCACGTCGTACGTGCGCGCCGTCTCCAGCGCGGCCGCCGCCAGCGACCGGCGCAGCGGCTCGTCCTCGATGACCCGCATGATGGCGGCCGCCAGGTTGGCGTTGGTACGCGGCTTGACCAGCAGCCCGTCCACCTCGTCGGTGATCATCTCCTTGGGCCCGTGCGGGCTGTTGAAGCTGACGATGGCCAGCCCCTTGGCCATGGCCTCAAGGATCGTCATCGGGAAGCCCTCGTGCCGCGAGCTGAGCACGAAGATCGACGCCTTCTCCAGCTCGGCCCCCACGTCGCTGGTCGGCCCCGGCAGCTCCACCTTGCCCTCGAGCCCGGCCTCGACGATCTGTGCCGCCAGGTTGTCCTCCTGCGGCCCGGCGCCGAAGATGCGCAGCTTCCAGTCGGGGTGCGCGGCGGCGACGGTCTCCCACGCGGTGATCAGCCGGTGGAAGCCCTTGAGCCGGGTCATCCGGCCCACGGCGACGACGACCTTGGCGTCCAGTCTGGACACCTCGCCGCTCATCGGCGGGACGGCGTTGGGGATGCGCGCCAGCTTCTTCGGCTTCTTCGGCAGCGTGCTGCGGTAGTCGCGCAGGTCGGCCTTGGTGAGGGTGACCAGGGCGTCCATCCGCCGGTACCGCCACTTGATCAGCTTCTGCATCGGCTCGGCCTGGGTGCGCAGGGCCACGTGCTCCTGCCCGATGGTGATCACGCCCGGTTGCGCTAACTGCGCCATGGCCAGGTTGAGTCCGGGACGGGTGGCCATGAGCACGCCGCTGTCGAGCGAGCGGATGTAGCGGGCCAGCTTGTAGTCGGTCCACAGGTTGAAGCGGTGGTAGGCCGTCTCCTCCGGCGGGATCAGCTTGCTGGGGAACTTCGACAACATCGCCCGCAGCGGATCGGGGCTGGGCTTGAGCCGGTCGTCGAGGAAGCGGAAGCGCACCCGCGGGTCGATCGGGAAGAACGGCTCCTCGGCCTCCTTCAGGATGCTGACGATCTCGACGTCGTGCTTTTCGGCCAGGTAGCCGGCCAGGTTGAACACCGTCCTGATCGTGCCGCCCATGCCGTTGGCGTGCAGGAGCAGGATTCTGATGCGGTCGGTCGACGGCGGCGGCGCGTTGCGTGCCTTGCGGCGGTTGTACCCCCGGTACAACCGGACCATCGCCGACTTCCCCCTGCGTGCCAGTGCGCGCACCTGGACGATCCCCCTCGTGCTCGGTTGCATTCGCATGCGCGCGGAGCCGGTCGTCAGGCCGCGCGCGGGCGGAGTGCACATGTCATCCCCTGTGCGCTTTCCCCGCCTATGATCTTTAGACGCCCAAGAGGTTCCTAAGGTTGCATACCTGGCCGATGCGACGGATCCGGCGTATGCGGCGAATGCTCGGCGAGCAGCCCCAGGGCGACGTCGATGGCCCGCTCCAGCTGCGTGTCCACGCCCTTGGCGTAGTCCTGCGGGGTGATGTCCACCTCGATGTCGGGATCCGTGCCGTAGTTCTCCACCTGCCAGCCGACGTCGTCGAAGGCGAAGGAGAACTCCGGCTGCGTGGTCACGGTCCCGTCGGCGAGCCGGTGGCGCGGCCAGATGCCGATCACCCCGCCCCAGGTGCGCTTGCCGACCAGCGGGCCCAGCTTGAGCAGCTTGAAGGTGTGGCTGAAGATGTCGCCGTCCGAGCCCGCCCACTCGTTGGTGATGGCCACCAGCGGCCCGCGCGGCGACTCCGGCGGGTACGGCTCCGGGTCCCCCCACCGCGGGTAGTCGTAGCCGAGCCGCCGCCTGGCCAGCTTCTCCAGCAGCAGCGCCGAGACGTGCCCGCCGCCGTTGAAGCGCACGTCCACGATGAGGGCGTGCCGGTCGTACTCGGCCAGGAAGCCCCGGTGGAACTCGCCGAACCCCTCGGTGCCCATGTCGGGGACGTGCAGGTAGCCGATGCGCCCGCCGGAACGCTCGTGGCACTCGGCGCGGTTGAGGTTCACCCAGTCGCGGTAACGGGCCGGCTGCTCGTCGGCCAGCGCGCGCACGGTCACCGTGAACACCCGCTCCTCGCGCCGCAGGGTCAGCTCCACCTCCTCGCCGGCCTGGTTGACCAGCCGCTCGTTCGGGGTGGCCGCGCGGCCGATGGGCGCGCCGTTGATGGCCAGCACCGCGTCCCCCGGCCGCACGTCGAGCCCCAGCCGGTTCAGCGGCGAGGTGGCCTCGGGGTCCCACGGGTCGCCGGTGACGATGGCGTGCACGCGGTAGACGCCGTCGCGGTAGTCCCAGTCGACGCCCAGCTTGCCCTGGCTGTAGTCGGGCCCGGGACGGTACTCGCCGCCGCTCTCGTAGGCGTGGCTGGTGCCCAGCTCGCCGTGCAGCTCCCACAGCAGGTCGGAGAACTCGCCCCGGGTGGTGACCCGGTCCACCAGCGGCTCGTAGCGCCGGTACACGCCCGGCCAGTCGACGCCGGCCATGTCCTCGGTCCAGAAGTTCTCCCGCTGCAGCCGCCACGCCTCGCGGAACATCTGCCGCCACTCCGACTCCGGCGCCACCGACACCTTGATGCGCGACAGGTCGATCCAGCCGCTCTCGCGTCCCGGCGGGTCGTCGTCGTGCTCGGGCACCTCGCCGGCCCTGACCACGCGCAGCCGGCTGCCGGCCCGGTACAGCAGCGTCTTGTGGTCGCGGCCCAGCTCGAACGCGGTGACGCCGTCGGCGAACGTCTCGTTCCTGCCCTTGGCGAAGTCGTACAGGTGCAGGGTGTTCTCGCCCTCCAGGGGGCTGGTCAGCAGCAGCGCCTTGCCCTTGAGCCCGGCCACGCCCTCGTAGCGGCCCTCCGGCAGCGGGAAGGCGGTGACGCGGGCGGCCAGCCCGTCCAGGTCCACCCGGACGGCCTCCGCCGGCTCGTCCTCCTCCTCGTCCTTGCCGTTGAGCGGACGCCGTCCGGGCACGAACGGGTCGGGCGCGTCGGCCCGCAGCGCGATCGCGTACGGCCGGGTGCCGAGCGGGAAGCCCAGGTCGAACTGCAACTGGTCGTAGACGGGCGAGAAGACCCGCTGGCCGATGAAGTACAGGTAGCGGCCCTGAGGGTCGAAGGCCGGCATCGAGTCCTTGAGCACCGGCTCGGAGGCGGCCACCGTCCGGCCGGTCTCCGGGTGGTGCAGCTTGATCGCGGTCGTCTGGGCGTTGAGCGGCCCGGCGTAGGCCAGCCACTGGCCGTCGTGCGACCAGGCCGGGTCCTCGGGGGGCCCGTGCGGGTTGCGCTCCACCAGCGTGGCCGCGCCCGTGGCCAGGTCCAGCAGGTACAGCTCGTGGCGGTGGTTGACCACGGCCACGCGGTCGTGCGCGGGGTCGGGGACCAACTCGTTGATCCGGCCCAGCCGGGCCACCTCGACGCCGCAGCCGCCCTCGTGGCCCTCCAGGATGACCAGCGTCTCCTCGTCGGACTCGCCGCTGGCCGCGGCGATCAGCCGCACGCCGTCGTTCAGCCAGGTCAGGAAGCGGTAGCGGACGCCGTCCGGCTCGCCGTGCTGGCTCACCGGGCCCTCCCAGTCGGCCATCGCGTACGCCTTGCCGCGCGAGGTGATCGCCAGCGCGCTGCCGTCCGGGCTGAGGGTCGCGCTGTCGAGGAAGTCCTCGGCGTCGACGAACCGGCGGTTGCGCTGCGTCCTGGAGCTGGCCAGCCGCACCTCCAGCCGCCTGGGCCCGTCGTCCGGCCCGTCGTCCGGCCCGTCGTCCGGCCCGTCGTCCGGCTCCAGCAGGTACAGGTCGGCGCCGGCGTGGTAGACCAGCCGGTGGCCGTCGCCGGACAGGTTGCGCGCGTAGTAGTCCTCGTGGTGGGTGTGCTTGCGCAGGTCGCCGCCGTCCGGAAGGCAGGAGTAGACGTTGCCGACCCCCTCGTGGTCGGACAGGAAGCAGACCCGCCGGCCGCTCCAGCACGGCGAGGCCAGGTTCCCCGGCAGCCGGATCAGCCGCCTGAACTCGCCGTCGCCGTCGGTGTCGATCCACAGGTCGCCGACCGTGCCGCCGCGGTAGCGCTTCCAGCGCGCGGGGTCGGCGGTGTTGCGGCCGAGCACGATCATCCCGTCGGGGCCGTGGGCGATCGAGTTCGCCGGTCCGTACGGCAGCCGCTGCGGCACCCCGCCCGGCGCCACCCGGTGCAGCCATTTGCGCCCGGCGAACGGCTGGGACTGGTCGCTGGCGTACAGGATGCGGCCCTCGTGGTCCCAGCCGGTGACCGTGCAGCGGGCGCCGTGGAAGGTGACCCGGCGCGCGGCGCCGCCGACGGCCGGCATCACGTAGACCTCCTCCGGGCCCTCCTCCCGGCCGACGAACGCGATCTGGTCGCCGCGCGGGGAGATGCGCGGGTAACCGGCCTCGGCGGCGCCGGCGGTCAGGCGGAACGCGCGGCCGCCCTGGGCCGAGACCATCCACAGGTCGTCCTCGGCGGCGAAGACCACCACGTCCTGAAAGACAGTGGGAAAGCGGAGATAGGCCGACATGTGCGCAGCTCCTCTTCCACCGGACAGCCGGGGGCCGCCGGCCCCCGGCTGCGCGATTCACCTCACGGGGTCAGCCCTCGTCGGTCCTTCGGGTTTCCTTCTTGGTCTCCTTGGCCTGCCGGCTCGTCTTGATCGCCTGCTTCTTGGCCTTGCCGGACTTGGTGGCCGGTTTCTTCTTCGTATCAGCCATCGTTTCCCCCTGTAACGATTGCGCCCGATTGGCACACTATGGCGGATTAATACCCATCTATCCCCGATATCCGACATACCGCCTATCGGGTATGAATCGGGCGATCTCCGGACGGACGTGACCACCACATCCCCTCGCCGCGCGACAGGCCCGGCAGCCGCCGCTCGGCCTCGTGCACGGCCGCCGCCGGGATCTCCCCTTCGAGCACCCACGTCCCGTCCCGCCTGCTCGTGCCGTCCAGGACCGCGCCCAGTCCGGCCAGGCGGGACGACACGGCGGCGAAGGCGTCGGCGGGCACCTCCGCCTCGAAGCGGTGACACGGCTCGTACACCCTGGTCCCGGCCCTGCGCAGCGCCTCGGCCAGCACGACCCGCGCCTGCCCGCGGAAGTCGCCGGCGGTCGTGACCGGGGAGGCGTAACCCGTCGCCGTCAGCGTGACCAGCACGTCGGTGACCGGCCACCCGCGCGGCCCCGCCCCCAGGCCGTGGCGCACGCTCTCCTCGATCGCCCGGTGGAAGGCCAGCGGCAGCGAGCCCAGATCGACCTCCAGCCGGTAGAGCACGCCCGAACCCGGCGCGGCCGGCTCGACCCGCAGGCCCACGGTCGCCATGAACGCGTCCCCGGCCTGGCGCATCTCCTCCCTGGCCGCGCCGGTGCCCGCCGGACGCTCGAAGTGCACCGGACGGCTCGGCTCGAACTCCGCCTCCACGCCGAAGTCCCTGGCCAGGGTCTCGCCGATGACCTCCTTCTGGACCTCGCCGTACAGCAGGACCGACGTCCGGCCGCCGGGCAGCGTACGGGTGCCGATCAGGGGGTCCTGCTCGGCCAGCGCGACCAGCGCGGCGTGCAGGCGCGGCTCCTGGCCGGGGACCCGGGGGCGTACGACGGTCTCCAGGCTGGGCGGCGTGAAGTGGGCCTGCCCCGCCGGGCCTGGCTCGCCCAGCCGGTCGCCGACCCGGATCTCGGGCACGCCCCGGACCGTGGCGATGTCGCCCGCCACCGCCACCCGCGCCCCGGACCCGACGACGGCCACCCCGCTCGGCCGCCCCTCGAACGCGTGGACGCCCCCACCCGGCTCCCGCCGCAGAAACGTCACCCGCTCCCGCGCCCGCAGCTGCCCGCCCCACATCCGCAGATACGCGACCTTCTCCCCACCCCGCCCCCGCTCCACCGCGAACACCGCAGCCGTCGCGGCCGTCGCCGTCGCCGTCGTGCGGTCGATGCTTCCATCCGCACCGACCGGCGGCTGGGGAACCGCGGGCAGCAGCCGGACCGCCCCGAGCAGCTCGGCCACCCCCTGGCCGGTGATCGCCGACCCGAACAACACCGGATGGGCATCGCCCGCCGCGCACTGCGCCGCAAGCGCCTCCCGTACCCGCCCCGCCCCCGGAACCACGTCATCGACGAGCAACTCCAACAGCCCGTCATCCCCCTCAGCCAGTACCTCAGCCGCCGCCACCTCAGCAGCCTCCACGCCGTCCTCTGCGCCGGCCCCGTTGTCGGCCCTCAAGTCGGGCTGGGTGTCGCCTGGGTCGGCCCCTGCGCTGCCCCTCCCGTTGCCCCCCGCACCGTCCTCCACCGCGGGCCTCGCGGTGGCCTCCGTCCTGGCGGGCTCCACCTCGACGGGCCCAGCGGCCCGCACCACCTCCTCCGAGCCCCCGCCCGCCACCCCTGGGCGGGGAGCACCCCCAGAGACGGGGGAGCGCGTGGCGACGGCCGGTTCGCCGGAGGCCGCCCCGGAAGTCGAGGAAGAAACGGTGAGGGGTCCGGCGGCGGAGGCCGGGTCGCCGGCAGCGGCCCCCGAGGACGGGGGACCGGAGGAGATGGGACCAGAGGGAGCCGGATCGCGGGGAGCGGAGCCCGGAGGCGGGGGAGTGAAGGCGAGGGGGTGAGGGGGCAAGGCGCTCGGGGCGGTGCCGAAGGGGGGTGGGGCGAAGGTGAAAGGGGGCGGGGCGAAGGTGAAGGGGTGGGTGGTGGCGGACGGGCCGCCGATGCCGCTCACCGTGTTGAGCGGGACCACCCGCGGCGACAACCACCGCCGGATCTCGGCGAGCACCCCCGCCTCCCGCGCCCCCATCCGGTCGATCTTGTTCACGAAGATCACCGTGGGCAGCCGCAACCGCCGCAGCGTCTTCATCAGGACCCGCGTGTGCGGCTGTACGCCCTCCACGGCCGACAACACCAGGACGGCGCCGTCGAGCACGCCGAGCGCGCGTTCGACCTCGGCCACGAAGTCGGCGTGGCCCGGCGTGTCCACCAGGTTGACCCGCAGGTCGCCCATGGTGAACGAGGCCACCGCCGAGCGGATGGTGATGCCGCGGCGGCGTTCGATCTCGCCGCTGTCGGTCTGCGTGCTGCCGTCGTCGACGCTGCCGAGGCGCGCGATGACCCCGGTCTCGAACAGCAGCCGCTCAGTGAGGCTGGTCTTGCCCGCGTCTACGTGCGCGAGGATGCCGATGTTGAGGATGTGCATGAGTGGTGGAGCCCTCGAGAACTCTCGTGCCAATGGGGCGCTGGAAGATCTCTGGGCGGCGCCGCATCTCATGCTCCTGAACGTCGTCCGGCTGGTGCCCGGTCATCCTGTCACCGGGGCGGGCCGGCGGACCACCGATTAAACCGGGTCACAACAGGCGAAGCTGCTCCGGCTCTGCGGCGGGCGCGACGGGCGTTCGGCGGGGCGGCACGCGGCGGGCCATGGCAGGCGTCGCTCTGCCGACCCCGTGGCGGCGGGCCAGCTCCTTGACCTGGGCGACGACGCGGTCCTGGTAGGAGGCGGGGGCGTAGGCGCCGCGGCCGTACAGCTCCAGATAGCGCGGCACCAGGCGCGGGTGCTCGCGCCCGAGCCAGCTCAGCCACCACTCGCGCGCCCCCGGCCGCAAATGCAGGACGATCGGGGCGATGTGGGTCGCGCCGGCCTCGGCGATCTCCTTGACCGTGCGTTCGAGCTGGGCGGGGGAGTCGGTCAGGTACGGCAGGATCGGCGCCATCAGCACCCCGCACGCCACGCCGTTGTCGTTGAGCGTGGCGCACGCCTCCAGCCGCCGGCGCGGGTTGGGCGTGCCGGGCTCGACCCCGCGCCACACCGCCTCGTCCACGAAGCCGACCGACACGCTCGTGCTGACGTCGGTGACCTCGGCCGCCTCGGTGAGCAGATCGAGGTCGCGCAGGATCAGCGTGCCCTTGGTGAGCACCGAGAACGGGTTCGCGGCGTCGCGCAGCGCGGCCAGGATGCCCCGCATGAGCCGGTAGCGGCCCTCGGCGCGCTGGTAGCAGTCGACGTTGGTGCCCATGGCCACGTGGTGGCCGCCCCAGCGGGCCGCGGCCAGCTCCTTGCGGGCCAGCTCGGCCGCGTTGACCTTGACGACGATCTTCGAGTCGAAGTCGGCCCCGGCGTCGAGGTCGAGGTATTCGTGCGTCTTGCGGGCGAAGCAGTAGACGCAGCGATGCCCGCATCCGCGGTAGGGGTTGATCGTGTACTCGAACGGCACCCGGCTGGCCCCCGGCACCCGGTTGATGACGGACCGGGCCTGGACCTCGTAGAAGGTCATCCCCCTGAACTCGGGCGTGTCGAACGTACGGGTGACCGCGCCGCGGGCGAACAGCGGCACGGCAGGATCGGCCTGACCAGGCCCGGCCAGGCGCAGGTTGTCCCAGCGCATCCCATGATTAGAACAAAAGTTCGAGCGTGATCGCAAACCGAAAAGAGGCGGTAATTAGGGGGTCACGTCAAGGCTAATGATCTTCATGGTTGGGGAGGAACACGCCACAGTGCTTGCGTTCCGGAGGTGCGTCTATGGCCTGGTCGCAGGACGAGGAGCGAATGCTGGCCCAGATCGAGCAGCACCTCGTCGACGACGATCCGCGGCTCGTCGCCCGGCTCGAATCGTTCAACGAGCGGGCGCGTCGCAGCGAGGCGCGGGCGAAGGGGCAGCCGGGCCACAGGCGGCCACGCCGGTCGACGGTCATCATCGTGATCAGCTGGGTGCTCATCGCGACGCTGGTGGCCACCCTGCTGATCATGGTGCTCCAGCACGAGGCCGCCACCGCCGTGGCCCTGGCCGCCTCGCGCTGACCTCTCCCGAATCGTCCGCCTGCTTCAGGCCGTGCGGACGGTCGGCTCGTGGCGTACCGGGAAGTTGACCGAGGCGGCGATGAAGCACGCCCTGTGGGCGTCCTCGTGCAGGCGGGCGGCGGTCTCGGCCATCTCCGGCGCGGCCACGGTCACCTCGGGGCGGAGCACGACCTCGGTGAAGTGGCCGCCGGCGCCGCTCTCGGCCATGGTGCCCGCCGCGTGGTCGGCGTACGCGGTGACCACCACGCCCGCCTCGGCGCACAGGTGCAGATACCACAACATGTGGCACTGGGAGAGCGAGCCGACCAGCAGCTGCTCGGGGTTCCACCGGGCGGGGTCGCCGCGGAAGGCGGGGTCGGAGCTGCCCGCGATGACCTGCCGGCCCTCGGCGGACAGGTCGTGGTCGCGGTCGTAGTCGCGGTAGCCGCTGGTGCCGGTGCCCCGGTTGCCGGTCCAGGTCACGGTGGTGGTGTACGTGTGGTGGCGGGTCATGCGGTTTCGTCCTTGCGGTGAGTGACGGCGCGTGTGTCGAGGACGTGCGCGCGGGCGATGGCCGCGGCGTCCTGCGGCCGGGCCTCGGTGATCGCGGCGAGAAGCTGTTCGTGCTGGCCGGAGACGTGCGCAGGGCGGGACGGCGGCGCCAGCGAGCGCAACGTGGACACCTGGATCTGGTCCCACACGCGCTCCAGGGTGTGCAGCGCGACGGCGTTGGCCGCCAGCTCGGCGATCCGCCGGTGGAAGCGGCGGTTGAGCCCGACGGCCTCGCCGAGCCGGCCCTGCGCGGTGGCGGCCGCCGTGGCGTCGGCGACCTGCCGCAGCGAGGCCAGGTCGGCGGGGGCGATGCGGCCCTCGCTCTGGCGGGTGGCGGCCAGCTCGGCCGTGAGCGCCTCCAGGGCCGCCCGCACCTGGTAGGCGTCCTCCAGTGCGGACGCCTCCAGGGCCACGACGACGACCCCGCGCCCGGCCGGGCGCACCAGCCCGTCGGCGGTCAGCGCCCGCAGCGCCTCGCGCACGGGGGTGCGGCTCATCTCCAGGCTCGCCGCGACCTCCGTCTCGGTCAGCCGCGCCCCCGGCGGGTAGGTCCCGTCGAGGATCAGCTCCCGCACCCGGCTCCAGGCCACATCGCTCTGCACGGGCGCGACTCTAACGCTTTGCATACATTGCATGCAATGCGTGCGACTGTCTTGTGAGGAGCTGTCCTTGAGGAGAGGTCAGAGGCCCTTGAGGAAGGTCGCCGCCACCGGGGCCGCGACCTTGCCGCCCGTGCCGCCCGCCTCGACGACCACCGCGAAGGCCACGTCGCCCTTGAACCCCATGAACCAGGCGTGGGTTTCGAGCTTGTCGCCGGTGCCGAACTCGGCCGTGCCGGTCTTGCCGTGGGTGCCGGCGGGCAGGCCGCTGCCCCTGGCGGTGCCCTTGGAGACCACGGCCGCCATCATGCTGTGCAGCTGCTCCTTGACCCCCTTGGGCAGCGCCTGCTCGCCGGCCTTCTGCTTGAGCGAGGGCACCAGCGTGGGCGGCCGCCACGTGCCGTCGGCGATGGCCGCGGCGACCGAGGCCATCGACAGCGGGCTCGCGGTGATCCTGGCCTGGCCGAAGGACTCGGCGGCCAGCTCGGCGTCGGACTGGGCCCGCGGGAAGCTGGCCTTCGTGGCCGGCACGCCGATGTTGAGCGGCTGGTTGAAGCCGACGCCTTCCGCCGTCCTGAGCAGCTTGTCGGCGCCGAGCCGCTGTTCGGCCAGCGGCGCGAAGGTGGTGTTGCACGAGTGGGCGAAGGAGTCGAGGAACGACAGCGAGCCGAACTCCTCCTTCTCCGAGTTGCGGATCTTCAGCCCGCCCACGGTGGCGTACATCGGGCAGGTGACCTTGTCGCCGGGCGACAGGCCGGCCGCCAGCAGGCCGATCGCGGTGACCGCCTTGAACGTGGAGCCGGGCGGGTAGCGGCCGTCGAGGGCCCGGTTGAAGCCGCCCTGGTTGTTGACCACGGCCAGGATCTCGCCCGTGGAGGGCCGGATGGCGACCATGGAGGTGGGCTTGGGGACGTCTTTGACCGCGGTGACGGCCGCCGCCTGCGCCCGCGGGTCGAGCGAGGTCTCGACGGGCTTGCCGTCGGTGCCCTCGATGGTGCCCAGGGTCTTGCCGCCGAGCTGGATCTGCGTGGTGGGGGTGCCGGCCAGCCGCTTCTGGAACGTCTCCTGCAGGCCGCCGCGCCCGATCGCCTGCCCCACCTTGTAGGAGGTGCCGAGCTTGGCGACGTCCTTCTTGGTGGCCTTGTCGAGGTAGCCGACGAGCTGCTGCACCGAGCCGCCGGACGTGCCGGTGTCGATGCGGCCGCCGTCGGCGTCGGTGATCTTCGCGCGCTGCGGCCAGCTCGTCTTGACGGCGAAGGCCGCCCCCGGGGTCAGCTGCGGGTGCAGCGTGGCGGGCCGCCAGTCGACCTTCCACGTGCGGTCGGCCACCACGAGGTCGAGCTGCCCGTCGTAGGACCAGGAGCCGATGTTCTTCAGCGCCAGGGTCGCGGTGTAGGGGACCTTGGCCCGGCCGTCGCCCTCGACGACCCGCCCCAGCTTGACCGTGGCCGACTCGACGCCGAGCGCGGCGCGCTGCTGGTCGTAGGCGGTGAGCTGCTGCTGGGTGGCCAGCTCGGCGGTCATGGCGGTCTTGTCGCCGGCCTGCCAGGCGGCGGCGAAGCGCTGCGCCGTCTCGCCCGGCGTGCCCTTGGTGCGCAGCAGGTAGTAGGCGCCCCCGCCCGCGGCCCCCGCCACGAGCACGGCGGACACCGACACGATCGCGATGGTACGGCCCCGCGCCACTGGTCAGCCCCCCGGTCCTCGACGTCAGGTGTCAGAGCCTAGCGGTGACCGGTCACGTGGTTCCATTGGCGGCCTTGAAGCTGGAGGCGTACGCGGGCACGTACTCCTGCCCGGACAGCTTCTGGACGGCCTCCATGACCTCGTCGGTGACCCGGCGCCGGTCGCGCGCCTTGGTGTGGTCGCCCTCGAAACGCATGGGCCGGCCGATGGAGATGCCGATCTTGGCCGGCCTGGGCACCTTGGCCCCGACCGGCAGCACCTTCTCGGTGCCCTTGAGCGCCACCGGCAGCACGGGCGCGCCCGTCTTGAGCGCCAGCCAGGCCACGCCGACCTTGCCGCGGTAGAGGCGGCCGTCGGGGGAGCGGGTGCCCTCGGGGTGGATGCCGAACAGCTCGCCGCGCTCCAGCAGCTCGGCGGCGGCGTCGAGCATGGCCTGGGCGGCGTGGGCGCTCTCGCGGTCGATCGGCAGGCTGCCGCCCAGGCGCATGAAGAAGCCGGAGACGGGGTTGCCGTCGAAGTACTCGTTCTTGGCGGTGAACGTGACGCGCCGGGGGAGCAGCGCGGGCAGCAGGAAGGAGTCGAGCACGGAGAGGTGGTTGGCCGCCAGGATGGCCGGGCCTACCCTCGGTACGTTCGCGGCGCCGGTGATGTGCGGCCGGCACATCGCGTGAGCGAGCGGCGCGGCGGCGAACTTGACCACTTCGTACAGCAACGGGCTCTCCTGGATCATGGGCAGTCAACCTTGCCACCCTAAGGCAGCCGGGCGCCCGGAAAGCTTTAAGGCCGATGTGGTGGTCGCCTCCTCGGCGAGGTGCACAACACGGTTCCAGCCGAACGGTATTCCGTGAAGGCGGTAATTTGCGGCCCGGGGGACACAGCCACATCGGCATTTCCGAGTTAAGCACAGCCTCTGGCGTTGGAGGTAATCGTGCCCGCCGGATGGGGCGCGCGTGACCTGCGCGCCGGAGCTCAGGGGCGGGCGGGGCCGTCCATGAGCAGCGCGTAGGCGTGTTCGGCGGCGCGCACCGCCTCGGCCTCGGCCTCGGCCAGGGGGCGGCCCCCGGCGAGCCACGCCCAGGTGCGGCGGGCCAGCACCCGCTGCACGGCCAGCGCCTGGGCCGCCAGCAGCGCGGCGGTCAGCTCGTCCATGCTCTCGGCCAGGGCCTCGGCCAGCTCGGCCTCGTCCTGGGCCATGTGGTGGAACAGGCGGACGGCCAGGCTGGGCGTGTCGAACACCATGCGGTGGAAGGCCAGCACCTCGGGATGGTCGTTGAGCCCGGTGACCGGGTCGTGGGCGGCCAGGCCGTCGAGGTGGTGGCGGCGCAGCGCCGCGACCGGGTGCTCGCCGGGCGCCCGGCCGCGCACCACGCGGGCCGCCTCGCCCTTGTGGTCGGCGAACCGGTGCAGGACGAGGTCCTCCTTGGTCGGGAAGTACTTGAACAGTGTCGGCTTGGACACCCCGGCCGCCGCCGCGATCTCGGTCACCGGCACCTCGTCGAAGCCGCGTTCCAGGAAGAGCGCGATCGCCGCCGTCGAGATGGCCTCGTGCACCCGCTGCCGCTGCAGCTCCCGCAGTCCCGTCATGACCGCACTCTATCAAAGTGTTAACCTGGTCAATGTCTTAACCGAGTTAACGCTTTGGGGGTGGGCATGGGAACGCTCGACGACGAACGGCGTCACGTCGAACGGTGCAGGGCGGGGCTGCGCAGGATGCTGGAGGGCGCGCGGGAGAACGTGATCGTCGGCGAGACCGTCGCCGGCGACCGCTACAGCGCCGAGCGGCTCGGCCGCCATCTCAAGAGCCTGGCCAAGGAGCTGAGCGAGGAGCCCGACGGGCCGCCGTTCTTCGGCCGGCTCGACTTCGGCCAGGACTCGGCCGAGCACCGCGGGCGGGCGTACCACATCGGCCGGCGGCACATCGCCGGCGAGCACGGCGGGCCGCCGGTGGTGATCGACTGGCGCGCGCCCGTGGCGCGCGCCTTCTACCGCGCCGGCGCCCGCGACCCCCAGGGCGTCGAGGTGCGCCGCCGTTTCGGCTGGTCGGGCAGCACACTGACCGGCTACGAGGACGAGCGGCTCGGCGCGGGGGAGGAGGGCGGCGGCGCGCTCCTGGCCGCCGAGATCGAACGCCCCCGCGTCGGCCCGATGCGCGACATCGTCGCCACCATCCAGCCCGAGCAGGACGACCTCGTCCGCGCCGACCTCGACACCACCATCTGCGTCCAGGGCGCGCCCGGCACCGGCAAGACCGCCGTCGGCCTGCACCGGGCCGCCTACCTGCTGTACGCGCACCGCCGGCGCCTCGAACGCTCCGGCGTCCTGGTGCTCGGCCCGAACCGGACCTTCCTCGGCTACATCGCGGCCGTGCTGCCCGCGCTCGGCGAGGTGGACGTCGAGCAGACCACCCTGGAAGGGCTGCTCGGCGCCTACCCCGTACGGGCCGTCGACTCCGCGGCGGCCGCGGCGGTCAAGCACGACGTCCGGATGGCCGAGGTGCTGCGCCGCGCGCTGTACGGCCGCATCCGCAGGCCCGCCGAGCCCGCCGTGGTGGCCGACGACTCCTACCGCTGGCGGGTCGGCGAGGACGAGCTGCGCCGCATCGTGGAGGACGCCAGACGGGCCGCGCTCCCGTACGGGATCGGCCGCGAGCGCGTCAGGGCCAGGACGGTGGCGGCGATGCGGCGGCAGGCCGAGGCCCGCGGCCGGACGTGCAACGCCGCCTGGGAACGCCGGATCGGCCGGGCGCTCGCCCCGGCGCTCGACGCGACCTGGCCCGCCGTCCGCCCCGAGGACGTGCTGCACGAGGTCCTCAGCGCCCCGCCCGAGGGCCTGCTGACCGACGCCGAACGCGCCGCGCTCGCCTGGCCCGGCCCGCCGCGCGGCGCCAAGAGCGCCAAGTGGACCGAGGCCGACCTGGTGCTGCTGGACGAGCTGGCCTGCCTGCTCGAACGCCCCCGCGGCTACGGCCACGTCATCGTGGACGAGGCCCAGGACCTGTCGCCCATGCAGTGCCGCGCCGTGGCCAGGCGCAGCGAGCACGGCTCGCTCACCGTGCTCGGCGACCTGGCCCAGGGCACCACGCCGTGGGCGGCCAGGTCGTGGCCGGAGCACCTGGAGCTGCTCGGCAGCCCCGGCGGCCGGATCGTCGAGCTGACCACCGGCTTCCGCGTGCCCGGCGTGGTCGTGGAGCTGGCCAACACGCTGCTGGCCGCGCTCGACGCCGACGTGCCCCCCACCCGCTCCCACCGCTCCGACGGCAGGCTGCGCGTCATCGCGACGGCCGAGCTGGAGAAGGGGGTCGTGGCGGCCGTACGGGAGGCGGGCGGGTTCGAGGGGTCGATCGGGGTGATCGCGGCCGACGCCCACGTCGAGGCGATCACCTGCGCGCTCTGGAACGAGGGGCTGGACCTCGGCGAGCGGCTGAGCGTCATGCCCGCCTCGATGTGCAAGGGCCTGGAGTACGACCACGTGGTGCTCGCCGAGCCGGCCGCCGTCGTCGCGGCCGAGCCGCGCGGACTCAACCGCCTGTACGTCGCCGTCACCCGCGCGGTCTCCCGGCTCGACGTCGTCCACGCCGAACCCCTTCCCCCTCAGTTTTCCCGCCCGTCAAAACCCTTCTGAAATGGGCAGATGTCGGGACTCGGCGGCTCGACAGGCCCACGGCTCTGGTGTGTGATGTGATTCACTTCACGAGGGAGCCGGAGAATGACCGCTTCGCAAGACCCGCCCCCGGGCGACGACGAGCACACACGTGAAGGGCGCCGGCCGCAGCCGCCGCCCTACACCCGGCCGCCGCAGCGGCAGGGCGCCCAGATCCTGTCGATCATCGGGTTCGTCAGCGCCGCGGTGGCCATCCTGTTCATCCCGATCCTGTTCGGCCTGGCCGGCATCGTGCTGGGCATCGTCGGCCACACCCGCGGCGAGTCCCTGGGCAAGTGGGCCGCCATCGCCGCCGCGGCCTGCATGGTCGTCGGCATGGTCCTCGGCGCGCTGGCCACGCGCGCGCTGGGCTCCTGACCCGCTGTGCCCGCGTGAGCTCCGCCGTCGCGCGGGCACAGGGCCGCGTCCCGGAATGAAGCGCGCCTCCCGGGTGCTGTCAGGGACGCAGTCGCTCATGGAAGAAGGCGTTAACCATGTCCCCGCAGGTGTCCCCGCAGGTGTCCCCGCAGGCGGACGCGGCCCATCTCATCGTGCGAGCCCTGGAGGCGGAAGGCGTCGAGTACGTCTTCGGCATCCCCGGCGAGGAGAACATCCACTTCGTCGACGCGCTCAACGACTCCTCCATCCGTTACGTCCTCGTCCGGCACGAGCAGGGCGCGGCGTTCATGGCCGAGATCTACGGCAGGCTCACCGGCAAGGCGGGGGTGGCCTCGGCCACGCTCGGCCCCGGCGCGATCAACCTGCAGCTCGGCGTGGCCGACGCCACCACCAACAGCACCCCCGTCGTGGCGATCACCGCCCAGGTCGGCCTCGACCGCATCTACAAGGAGTCGCACCAGGTGGTCGACCTGGTGTCGCTGTTCCGGCCGATCACCAAGTGGGCCGACCTCGCCCCCACGGCCCTGGCCCTGCCGGAGATGATCCGAAAAGCGTTCAAGACCGCCCAGACCGAGCGGCCCGGCGCCGTCTACCTGGCCATCCCCGAAGACGTCGAGTCGGCCCCCGTGCCGGCCGACCTCGGGCCGCTGCCGGTCAACGTCGTACGCCCCCAAGACCCCTCGGCCGCGCAGATCGCCCGCGCCGCCGACGTGCTGGCCCGCGCGCGCCGGCCGATCGTGCTGGCCGGGCACGGCGCCGGCCGGGCCGGGGCGGCCGCCGCGCTGGTGCGCTTCTCCGAGCGGCTCGGGCTGCCGGTGGCCACCACGTTCAACGGCAAGGGCGTCTTCCCCGACGACCACCCGCACGCGCTGGGCGCGGTCGGCTTCATGCGGCACGACTACGTCAACTTCGGCTTCGACGAGGCCGACGTGCTGATCAGCGTCGGCTACGAGCTGCAGGAGTTCGACCCCGTCAAGATCAACCCGAACCGCGACAAGGAGATCATCCACCTCCACCGGTTCCCCGCCGAGGTCGACGACCACTACCCGGTGGCCGTCGGGGTGCACGGCGACATCTCCCGGTCGCTGGACGCGCTCGCCGACGCCGTCCCGCGCCGCTTCGAGCTCAACGGCACCGGCGAGAAGATCCGCCGCCTGATGCGCGAGGAACTGGAGCAGGGCCGCTCGGAGGACGGCTTCCCGCTGTCGCCGCGGCGCGTGGTCGCCGACATCAGGCAGGCCATGGGCCGCGAGGACATCGTGCTGGCCGACACCGGCGCGGTGAAGATGTGGATGGCCCGCATGTACCCGACGTACGAGCCCAACACGATGCTGGTCTCCAACGGGCTGTCCTCGATGGGGTTCTCGGTGCCCGGGGCGCTGGCCGCCAAGCTGGCCTTCCCCGAGCGCAAGGTGCTGGCCGCCACCGGCGACGGGGCGTTCCTGATGAACTCCCAGGAGCTGGAGACGGCCGTCCGCGAGCGCATCCCGATCACGGTCCTGGTGTGGGTCGACGACGCGTACGGGCTGATCGAGTGGAAGATGGACCTGGAGCTCGGCCGCCACTCGGGCATCCGCTTCGGCAACCCCGACTTCGTCGCCTACGCCGAGAGCTTCGGCGCCCGCGGCTACCGGATCACCAGCGCCGGGGAGCTGCTGCCCACGCTGCGCAAGGCGCTGGCCGACGAGACGGTGTCGGTGATCGCGGTGCCCGTCGACTACGCGGCCAACCTGGAGCTGACCGGCAAGCTCGGCGAACTCACCGGCCCCTTCTGACCAGCCGTTCCCAGGTGGGTCAGGTTCTCGTCCAGTGGGGCTGCGCGACGTCGAACACCCGCTGTTCGCGCCCGCGCAGCGCCACCTCGGCGAACTGCCACAGGATCGCCCCGGTCGGCGCGTGGATCACGATGTCCGGCCCGAGCGGCATCTGCAGCAGCTCGCCCTGCCAGCGCGGCACGCCGGGCGCGAGGAAGCGCTCCAGCGGCACCGCGTGCACCGAGGCCACCTCATGGGCGTCGCCCACCGGCTCCTGACGGCCCCCGAACGCCACCACCGGAGTGATCACGAACCCGGAGTCGGCGACGAAGTCGTCGAGCAGCCCGGCCACCGCCACGCCGGTCACCCCGACCTCCTCGGCCAGCTCGCGCAGCGCCGCCTCCACCGGCAGCTCGCCGTCGTCGAGCCGCCCGCCCGGCAGCGCCCACTGCCCCGCGTTGCGCCCCCGCGCCGCCCTGCGGATCAGCACCGTGTACGGGACGCGCCCGGCGTCCTCCAGCACGCACACCGTCACGGCCGCCCGGCGCACCCCCGGGACGGGCGGCACGTCCCGGCGGTCGAAGGCGGCGAGCCGAGCGGTGACCTGCTCGCGCAGCACGTCGATCGGGGGCAGCATCCCCTCAGGATCTCACGCCCTGCCCGTACGGGCCGACGGCCCGTCAGGAGAGGGCGGCCACTCCCTCCAGGAGGCGGTCGACGTCCGAGCGGTTGTTGTAGTGGACCAGGCCCGCGCGGACGGCGCCGCCCGAGTCGCGCACGCCGAGTGCGCCGGTCAGCTCCCAGGCGTAGTTGTGGCCGTTCCAGACGTTCACCCCCAGCCCGGCCAGATGCTCGGCGACCTGGCGCGGGGTGTGCCCGGCGACGGTGAAGTAGGCGGTCGCGGTGCGCCTGGCGGGCTTGCCGAGCAGGGTGACGTGCGGCATCGTCTCCAGGCCGGAGATCAGGGCGGCGAACAGCTCCAGCTCGTGCTCCTCGGCGGCGGCCATCGAGGCGAGGAGACGTTCGCGGCGGGTGCCGGCGCCGGGGACCATGGCGGCCAGATGGTCCACGGCCGCCGTGACCCCGGCCAGGTCGGCGAACGCGGACGTGCCCGTCTCGAACCTCTCCGGCACGGTGTCGGGGGAGGGCCGCAACTTGGCCGGGCGGACCGTCTCCAGCAGCGCCGGGTCGGCGACGACGGCCCCCACGTGCGGCCCCGACCACTTGTAGGCGCTGGTGGCGTAGAAGTCGGCGCCCAGCGCCCGCATGTCCACCGGGCCGTGCGGGGTGGCGTGCACGCCGTCCACGTACAGCAGGGCGCCCGCGCGGTGGGCCAGCTCGGCGATGGCGGCCACGTCGGGACGGGTGCCGAGGATGTTGCTCGCCGCCGTCACCGCGACGACCTTGGTCCGCTCGCCGATCAGGTCGGCGTACTGGTCGACCGGGAGCTCGCCGGTCACCGCGTCCACCTCGGCCCAGCGGACGGCGGCGCCCGTCTGGGTCCAGGGGCGCACGTTCGCGTCGTGGTCCAGCCTGGAGACCACCACCTCGTCGCCGGGCCCGGTCAGCGCCCTGGCCAGCCGGTACGTCAGCGTCGTCATGTTCGGGCCGAGGATCACGCCGTCGGGATGACCGCCGACCAGGTCCGCGACGGCGGCACGGCAGGCGGCGACGATCTCGTCCGCCCGGCGGCTGGCGGGAAAGGCCCCGCCGACGTTGCCGAGCCCGGCCCGGTAGGCGGCGGAGATGGCGTCGATCACCGGCTGGGGCGTCTGGGTGCCGGCCGCGCCGTCAAGGTAGGCGAAACCATCGGAAAGCGCAGGATAGGAGGAACGTACGGACTCCAGGGGGAAAGGCATGATAAGTAGATGCTCACCCTCAGAGACCTCAACCGCGCCACCTTGGCCCGGCAGCACCTCCTCGCCCGGCACGAGGGCCGCCCGGCCGACATCGTGCACCGGCTGGCCGGGCTGCAGGCGCAGGAGCCGCGGCCGCCCTACCTGGGGGTGTGGACGCGGCTGGCCGGGTTCCGGCGCGACGACCTGCACGACTCGCTGCACGCCGGCGGCCTGGTGCGGGCGACGATGATGCGGGCCACGCTGCACCTGGTGACGGCGGCGGACTACGCGTCCTTCCGGCCGCTGTTGCGTCCCATGCTGGCCGCCGCGGCGCGCCGGTTCGAGGGCGTCGACTTCGAGGCCGTCGCCGTGGTCGCCGACCGGCTGCTCGCCGACGGGCCGCTCACCTTCAACGAGCTGCGGCCCCTGCTGCTGAAGGAGTTCCCCGGCGCGGACGAGCGGGTGCTCGGCTACGCCGTGCGCATGATGACGCCGCTGGTCATGGTGCCCACGCAGGACCGGTGGAGCTTCCCGCGCGAGTCCGCCTTCGGGCTGCCCGGCGTCGAACCGGACCCGGCGCCCAGCGTGGAACGCCTGGTCGAGCGGTACCTCGCCGCGTTCGGCCCGGCCACGCCCGCCGACGTCCAGACCTGGTCGGGACTGGGCGGGATGCGGGCCGTCATGAAGGGGATGGAGCTGGACAGGCTGGCCGACGAGACGGGACGCGAACTGTTCGACCTGCCCGGCGCGCCGCGGCCGGGCGGCGACGTGCCCGCGCCGGTGCGCTTCCTGCCCGACTTCGACAACCTCGTCCTGGGGCACGCCGACCGTAGGCGGGTGCTGGCGGACGAGTTCAGGCCGCTGGTCGCGACCAAGAACCTGCGGATCAAGGCCACGTACCTGGTGGACGGGTTCGCGGCGGGGACCTGGCAGATCAAGCGGTCCGGCAAGAAGGCCAAGCTCCTCATCAGCCCCTTCGCCGCCCCGACGCCTCTGGACGTCCTGGAGGAGGAAGGGCTCGCGCTCCTCGCCTTCGCCGAACCCGACGCGACCACCCACACCCTCGAACACACCCCACCCACCTGACCGCCTCCCGCCCGACGAACGATCGTGCGAAATCGGGATGCCGGAGCCGGGGGCGCATCCCTACCCTCGGCCCATGCGCCACGAATCCGCCCTGTTGAACGTCATCGACGTGGAAGCCACCTGCTGGGACGGGCAGCCGCCGCCCGGCTCCGTCAACGAGATCATCGAGATCGGCCTCACCGTCGTGGACGTGCCGGCACGGCGCCGGGTGTCCCGGCACCGCATCCTGGTCCGCCCTGCCCGATCGGCGGTGAGTGACTTCTGCACGGAACTGACCGGCCTGACGCAAGCCGAGGTGGACCAGGGCGTCACCTTCGCCGAGGCATGCCGGATCCTCGCCGGGGAGTACGACGCCGGGGAGCGTCCCTGGGCGAGCTGGGGCGAGTACGACCGCCGGCAGTTCGCTCGGCAGAGTCGGGCCGACGGGGTGGCCTACCCGTTCGGCCATCCGGCGGAACGCACCCACACCAACGCCAAGGCCGTGTTCGCGGCGGCGTACGGGCTGCGCAGGAAACCCGGCATGGATCACGCGCTGCAGATCGCCGGACTGCCGCTGGAGGGACGCCACCACCGCGGCGAGGACGACGCATGGAACATCGCGGCACTCGTCCTCGACCTGTTGGACCGCGGGGCGTGGCCGGCCCTCTAGAGGCTGGGGCGGTGTTGTGCCGGTGTGGCCTCGTAGACTCCCCGGCCACGTCGTCGAAGGGGATCCCGGGACCTTCGAGGAGGAGACGGAGAAACGCCCGTGACACCTGGGAGATGCTGGGCGGTCAAGACGGCCTCGACATCGACCCGAACCACATCCTCGCCTGGGGCATCACGTCGGGCCCCGACATCCTGTGCTGGCTGACCACCGACCCCGACCCCGACCGGTGGCCTGTCCTGGTCTGCGGCCGGCACACCCGCCAGGACTTCACCCTCTTCCCCTGTGGCATGGTCGAATTCCTCCGCATGCTGCTCCTGGACGAGCACGACCCCTACCCCCTCAGCATCGACCTGCGTAACGCCTCACCGCGCTACGTGCACTGGCTCGAAGAACAGAAACGCTGGAAGGCGAGATTCGTCCCCGGCTTCGGTTCGCCACGATCAGCCGACCGGTAGGGCTTGTCGTGAGAGTGCCGGTCACAGCCGCTCGTTTATGACGGCGACCGGCGCGGTCGCCTCGTGGCGGGTGGGGGCTTGGCCGGTCTTCTCTCAGGCGCGTCGGTGATCATGTTGGGGCCGGAGTCTGTCGGGAGGGAAGCAGGGTGGCGGAGGCGGTTTCGAGACCGGCGGCGGCGACGCGCCTTCCAGCTGCGCTGGTGGCACTGTGGAGTGCGCGGGACGGCCTGCACACGGAGTCCGGTGTCGTGGTGTACTCAGCGGGGGACATCGGTGAACGCAACGCCACTTACGAGGTCGCGCGGTATGCGCCGGGATTTCTTCTCGTCGGCGATGACAGCGGTGGCCGCGGATTTCTCCTGCGTGCCGACGACCCGGACTCCGCCGTGTTCTCCTCCGATCTGGGCGATCTGGAGCCTGCGTACTTCGACGTCGTGGCCGCGGACTTCGCGTCCTGGATCGAGTCGCTGCGACCGGAGGCAAAAAGGCTTCGCGAGGTGAGTGCGCCGGATGGCAGGGTGCAGCGCATGGCACCCCAGTACCAGATTCGCGCGGACTACGACGCTGACACGATCGTGGTCTACCAGGCGTACGCACCTGCCATAGCCGACGCGGCGCTGCGAGCGGGCCGCTTCGTCGCGCCGTTCTCGTTCCACCGGATGACCTGGATCAAGCCCTCGTTCCTGTGGCTCATGCATCGCAGCAACTGGGCGCGCAAACCCGGTCAGGAACGCGTTCTCGCAGTGCGGATGACCCGGCGGGGCTGGGAGGAGGCCCTGTCCCAGGCCGTGCTCACGACAGCGGATCCGGCAGCTGTGAGCCAGGCAGCCGTCCATGTCCAGTGGGACCCGGAACGTTCGTTGCGCGGAGCGGCGCTGAACCACTACAGCATCCAGGTCGGCATCGGCCGCACCCTGATCCGCACCTTCACCGACGACTGGATCGTCAGCCTCACCGACCTCACCCCGCTGGTCCGCAAGGCCACGGCATTGGCACAAACCGGGCACGCCACCAAGGCCCAGCGGCTGTTCCCCGCCGAGCGGGCGTATCCCCTGCCGCCAACACTGGAACGCCTCCTCTCCCCGGGTGGATGACGCCCCACTGCCAAGAGAGCTGGACGAACCGTGCCAAGAGCGCATGGGATGCCACAGGCGCCGGCCCGGAACCGGTGCACGAGACGCCGGGCGACCTGATGGACGACGTCCTCGGCAACCTGCCGCGGAACGTGTGATCGCGGTCGCGGTCCATGCTGGACGACTGCGCGAGGCGGCTGCGCGTGGACCGGCGCATCGCGAGCTGACCTCGACCGCGCGCCCACGCTCGTCCTGCCGACGTCCGGCGTGCGGACGAGGTCCGGCGCGCAGGGCCGGGTCAGGAGAGGCCGAGATCCCGGCGCACGCGGGCGTAGTGGCGGCCCGGCAGCAGGCTGCCGACCGCCCACGGCTGGTTCTCCGGCATGCGCCTGCCCGCGCCCTCCAGCAGGCGCTGCGCGCCGGTGAGGTGGCCGCCGTGGTAGAGCGCCGCGCCGAACAGGTGCGCGGCGTCCAGCGCCCGCGGATGCGGCCGGGCGCCCGCGCGCCACTTGTCGGCCGCCGCCACCAGCGGGCCGGCCACCTCAGGGTCGCCGAAGTAGCCTTGGAGGACCTCCCGCGCCGTACGCTCCGACTCGCCGATCCGGCCCCACGCGACTTCGAAGTGGGCCAGCGCCAGCGCGGCCGTCACCGGGTCGCCCGGCGGCGCCGCGTCCGCCGCGTGGCGGGCGAAGGCCAGCACCTCGCCGTCGGAGCCGTACCACTTGCCGCACAGCACCTGGACGCGGGTGTAGTGGCCCAGGTACAGGTGCGGAGCGCGGGCGGTCAGCTCCGACCAGAGGCGGTCGAGCTCCTGCCGGTCGGCCTGCGCGCCGAGCGCGTGCCACTGCAGCCGCTCCCACGGAACGGGATCGTCCGGACGGGCCTCGGCGGCCTGCCGCAGCGGGACGGCGGCGTCCGCGAGCACCTCGTGGAAGCGGGCGAAGCGCTGGTCGCCCACGTACGCGGCGTAGGAGCCGCCGCGGATCGCCCATGCCTGCGCGATCCGGGCGGCGCCGAGCCAGAGCAACGCGTCGGGGTCGTCGCCGGCCAGCCGGAGCAGCGCCTCGGTGTGCGTACGGGCGGCGATCCCCAGTTGCTCGACGCGCAGCGCACGCACCTCGTGGTCGTCGCGCGCCTGGCGGACCAGCTCCAGGCCGGGCTCCAGCCGTTCGGCCCGGACCTGGCGCAGCGCCTGCTCCAGCGCGGGATCGTCCCACGACAGGCCCGGACGCATCCGCGAGGTCTTGTCGAGCAGCTCGGCCGTGGCCGTGATCACCCGTATCAAGGACATCCGTGATCAATACCGCACGTGATCATGGTGTCGCAACAGCGGTAAGCGGCTAGTTCCAGGCACCAGGCACCACGTAGGGCACCTTGCCTTCGAGCTGCTCCTGATCGAGCACCTCGCTCTGCAGAGGCAGCGCAACGGTGACCTGCCGTCCCCAGGTGGAGTAGCGGGTGTCCGCCGTGAGCCGGAGCACGGACCCCTTCCAGTGGTGCATGACCCCCTTGGCCGTGACTCGCTCCACCAGTCCAGCCGTGCTCAGGCGGATGGTGTAGGAGATGGTGCTGACGGGCTCGCTCCAGGAGTAGCCGCGAAAGCGCGAGGCGAAAGAACGCGACACCTTGACCAGCTTGTCGGCCTTGATCATGCCCTTCACCACCCCGCCCCGCCAGGACGTGCGGTGGGCCAGCAGCGCCTTGAGCGTGGCGGGCTCCAGCACCTCCAGCAGCGGGTTGCTGGCCGGCAGATCGGTGTGCGGATAGCGCACCCAGCTCGTGCCCTGCGGCAGTACGTCGGCGAATCGGGGGCCGGAGACGTAGTCGTCGCTGCCTGACGAGATCACCCTCAGGGGCAGCTCTTCAGCGGCGGCGTCCTCGGCCATGCCGAGTTTCCTCAGACCGCTCATCACCGTCTTGCTGAACCGCACGCGCTGGGACGTGTCAGAGGCGATCTCGCCTTCCGGCCCGAACCCGACCGTGCCGTCCATGGCCAGGGTGTAGGACGCGCCGCGACCGTGGTACGCCTTCGCGGTGGACACGATGTTCACGCCCTTACCGCGGGTCAATGTGGCTCGGAGCACTTCTACCGGGTCGTTCGCGGACTCCGCCTGGGCGGGGACGGCGACGAGCTGTGCCAGGCCCGCGATCAGGATGACACCCATGACAGTCCGCTTCATCACGTTCCTCTGGAGATGGTGGGAGGGCGCAACAATCTTGTGCCTACCATGCCTACTGGGGCGTGCCTCCTCATCGAGCCGCGAGAGGCAAGCTGTGATCAACAAGATGCCGCTTCGACGTCTGACCGCCGGCCTGGGCAGCGCCGTCGTGGCGCTGGGTGGGGTCGCTGTGTTGGACGGGTGGCGCGTGACCGAGCCGGACAGGCCGTTTCGGACGACGCAACCGGGGGTGCGGCTCCGGCCGTCACATCCGGGGCGCGTGCCTGGCCGGGCTCTCGGCCGTGGGCAGGCACCGCGTCTCGAGGACGGCCGTGATCCGCCGGACCTCCAGCGGCACGTTCTGGATCACGGCCAACTCGTGGGCGCGGCGCAGGCAGGCGGCCGCTTCGGCCGGGCGCCGCAGAGCGATGAGGCTGTCGGCGCGCAGGCACAGTGCCTCGCGTTCCATCACCCGATCGCCATAGCGGCGGACGTCATCGAGGATCCTGATCGACAGCGTCTCCGCATAGGCGTGGCGACCGGCTCTCACCGAAGCGAGCAGGTCGGACATCGCGATCAGCGAGGAGACGCGCGTGTTGCCCGCCGCGAGCTTCATGGCCTTGTCCAGCATCGGACGCGGGGCGCCCCCTTCGAGCAGGGCCAGGCGCGCGAGCAGAACGGCCTCGCTGAGGGTGTCACCCAGCCTGGCGGCGATGGTCACGGCTTGGGTGATGTGCGCCAGAGCGGACTTCGCGTCCCCCAGGCTCTGCTCGGCGGCGCTGAGGTTGGCCAGCGTCAGCGCTTGGACGGAGCTCTCGTCCAGCAACGGCAGCGCCTCCTTGGCCAGGGCGAGAGACTTCTCGCGCCGGTACTGGAATCCCTCGACCGCGGACAGCGAGGCGAGCATCGCCCCCGCGCCCCGCAGCTCGTCGTGGTCGCGGCAGACCCGTAAGGCCAGCCGCGAGGTCTGCTCCCAGTCCACGAACTGGCCGTGGATCTCGAACAGGCGAACGCCGGCCAGCGCCAGGTCCCAGCACATGGCGGCGTGTCCGTGTTCGGCGGCGTGATGAATGCCGGCGAGCAGGGTCTCACGCTCGGCCGCCATCCACCTCATCGGCTCGTCGGGCAGCACCCGACCCCGCGGCCGCCAATGCGGGGCGCCGCTGTCCAGCAGCCGGAACCCGCCCGCGTATTCCCGCTCACAGGCGTCCTTGACCAGCGCCAGCAGGCAGGACAGGAAGCGGTCACGAACACTGTCCTGCGCCGGCCCGGTACCGGCGCGCTCGCGGGCCAGCAGCCGGATCAGATCGTGGAAGCGATAGCGCTCCTGGCCGGCGACGTCGAAGCCCTCAGGCTGGAGCAGTTGCCGTTCGGCCAGCCGTTCCAGCAGGTCCCCGCCTGTGCTGACAGGCACCGTCAGCAGGGCGGCGGCCATCCAGGCGGTGAAGGTGGGCGCCGGCAGCAGACCGAGCCGCTCGAACAGGACCCGCTCGGCGTCGGGCAGCTCCTGATAGCCGGCCTCCAGACTGGCGCGCACGTCCAGCTCTCCCGCACGCAGCTCATCCAGCCGCCGCTCCTCGGTGAGCCTGGCGGCCAAGGTCTCCGGGGTCCAGCCAGGCCGGGTCACCAGCCGGGCGCCGGCCACGCGAAGGGCGAGCGGCAGCCTGGCGCACAGCTCGACCAGCGGGACGGCGTGCCCCGGCTCGATGCGGGCGATGCGGCTCAGCAGCAGCGCGGCGTCGGCGGGAGGCAGCACGTCGAGCTGGATCAGCGACGCCCCGCAGGCGGTGACCAGCCTCTCGAACCTGCTGCGCCCGGTGACCACCGTCACGCAGCCCGCCGTCCCGGGCAGCAGCGGCTCCACGTCCACGGACCCGGAGGCGTTGTCGAGGACGATGAGCATCCGGCGCTCGGCCAGGACCTGGCGGTACAGCGCGATGCGGGCGTCGTGGTCCTCGGGGACGAGGATGACCCCGAGTACGGCGAGGAAGCGGGGCAACACGTCGGCCGCGGTGTGCTGCCCGAGGTCGGCATAGAGCTGCCCATCGGGGAAATGGTCGCGGGAACGATGGGCCCAGTGCAGCGCCAACCCGGATTTGCCGACGCCGCCGACTCCGCTGATGACGGCCACGTCCGCCGGGCCGTGCAGGAGCCGATCCAGCACGCCCAGCTCCTGCGTACGGCCGGTGAAGGCGTACACGTCGGGGGGCAGCAGCCGGGGGGCCGGCTCGTGGCGGAGCAGTTCCTCGTGGAGGCGACGCAGCGGGCCACTCGGCTCGACGCCGAGTTCCTCCACCAGCCTGGCGCGGGTCCGCCCGTACAGCCGGAGCGCCTCAGCGGGACGCCCGGCGGCGGCCAGGGCACGCAGCCACAGCTCCACGAACGATTCACGCAGCGGTTGTCCGGCCACCGCGGTGGCCATGTCACTGGCGCATTCGGCGAAACGCCCCAACGACATCAGAGCCTTCGCCCGTGCCTCGATCGCCCCCAGCCGCGCCTCCTGCAGCGCGGCGGCCTCGACCCTGATGTCCTCCATGTCGTCCAGCCCGCCGTACGGCGCGCCTCGCCACAGGGCCAGGGCCTGATCCAGGAGGTCCAAGGCGCGCTCGGCCGGCTCGGCGGCGGCGCGCTGGACCCATCGCGTGAACCGGACCGCGTCCAGCTCGTCATCGGCGACGCGCAGCATGTGGCCGTCGCCGCGGCGCACCAGCCTGTCTCCGACCGTGGCGCGCAGCCGGTGCAGGTGCCAGCGGAAGGTGCTGGGCGAAGGCGCCGCGGACGGCCATGCCGCCTGCGCCAGGACGTCGCCCGACACCGGCCGGTTGGCGTGGCACACCAGCACCGCCAAGAGGGTCAGTTGCTTGCCTGCCGGAATTGTCGCGCCGTCGACCGTTACTGCCCCGAGCACCCCGATTTCCACTGAGCTGATTATGGGGTTGCCGAGCCGATAAGTCATACCGTCTTGACGAGGCTGGTCAGAGGCGGGCGGCCGGTCCGTCCGGCCATGGTGCTTCTCGCCGCGCATGCCCGCCCCGAAACCCCCGCCCCTCAATCGCAGGTTCAAGGGGCGGGGTTCTCGGCGCTGCTAATTGGATCCCGGAGTCATCCGCTCCCGGGCGCACAGCCCGGGAGGTCGGTCCGCCAGATCATCGGCGGTGCGCACTAATCGGCGCAGTTCTCCTTCTTCCACTGGATCTGGACGACGGTCACGGGCATTCGGCGATCGGGCCACTCGTGTCCCGCCGAGAGGTCGCCGTCCTCGGCGCGGTGAATGCACTTGCTCGCCTTGGTCCCGTCCCCGTAGTAGTACGAGACCCAGACGTGGTCGTAGGTGTCGATCTTGCCGTTGTTGAAGAAGGACCGGACGCCCTTGTACGGGCTGCTGCCCACGCTGACCGGCCCCCAGTTCTCGCCCCGGCCGATGCTGATCTTCGTCGCCTCGGAGATGACCTCTGTCGAATACACGCAGAAGTCTCCGGACGCGCAGCCGTACGCCTTGTAAGAGGAAAGGGTTTCCGCGCCCGCTGGCGACGCGAACGCCAGCCCGGCCAGAGAGACGGCAGCGACAGCGGCCGGGACGAACTTTCTCAGCATGAAATCTCCTCGTTGTCTCGCCTGCGCAAGCCAAGGCGGTGAAACGGCCCGCCAAGCGCTTTCGCGGTTGCCTGCCGTCAAGCTAAAAGGGGCCTGTTTGGTGCGGGTTGGTTGCCTGTTGGGGCCGTCGCCATGAAACAGGGGCGGGCGTCTTCTGGCGTGCCGTCGGCCGGCGGGGGTGGGGGCGAGGTGACCGGGTCGGGGGGCTGGTCAGGGGGTGGATGGAGGCGGCGGGTCAGCGGTGATCGGGTGTTCGTCGAAGCCACGTTCGAGGAAGTGTTGGGTAGCCTGGTCAGAGACGGCCCTGCCAGGCCCCGCTTCTTCCGTTCCCTCATGCCCTGAAGGTCCCGACGCCTATCGGCCCGCTACGTTTCCCCGCCGGCCCTGCCCGCAGGCCGGCTCAGTCACTGAGCGTCCACCCAACGCGAGCGAGGAGAGAATTTTGTCCCAAGCAGCAGAGGTTCTCGAACTGGACGACACCATCGCCGACGGTGGCACGGCCGTCGGCGCCGACTCGGTCAAGACCTATCTGAAGGAGATCGGGCGCGTCCCGCTGCTCACCGCCGAGCAGGAGATCGAGCTGGCCAAGCGCATCGAGGCCGGCCTGTTCGCCAGGGAACGGCTCGACAGCGAGCCCGGCCTGCCCTCCGAGCTGCGTGCCGACCTGGAGTGGATCGCCGACGACGGCCTTCGTGCCAAGCGCCGCATGCTGGAGGCCAACCTCCGGCTCGTCGTCTCCATCGCCAAGCGTTACACCGGCCGCGGCATGCTCTTCCTCGACCTGATCCAGGAGGGGAACCTCGGCCTGATCCGGACGATCGAGAAGTTCGACTACCGGCTCGGCTACAAGTTCTCCACCTACGCCACCTGGTGGATCAAGCAGGCCATCACCCGTGCCATGGCCGACCAGGCCCGGACGATCCGCATCCCCGTGCACATGGTCGAGCTGATCAACAAGGTGGCCCGCGTGCAGCGCCGCCTGCAGTCCGACCTGGGCCGCGAGCCGACCCCCGAGGAGATCGCCGCCGAGACCGATCTCGACGTCGAGCGGGTGTCGGAGGTGCAGGGCTACGGCCGGGAGCCGATCTCGCTGAGCACGCCGCTCGGCGAGGAGGGCGACAGCGAGTTCGGCGACCTGATCGAGGACACCGAAGCCGTCTCCCCGGCCGACGCGGTCTCGTTCACGCTGCTGCAGCAGCAGTTGCACAGCCTGCTCGACCAGCTCTCCGAGCGTGAGGCGGGCGTGATCACGATGCGCTACGGCCTGGCCGACGGCAAGCCGCGCACCCTCGACGAGATCGGCCGCGTCTACGGCGTCACCCGTGAGCGCATCCGGCAGATCGAGGCCAAGACCATGTCCAAGCTGCGTCACCCCTCCCGGGCCATGGCGCTGCGCGACTACCTGAGCTGACCGCCCGGTCCCGGGAGCGGCAGCACGCCGCCTGAGCCGATCGTTCACGCCCGGGAACGGCCGCACGCGACACGCCGAGCAGGGCTCGCCGTGTGGACGTGGAGCGTCACCGCCTCGTCGACCGAACCAGCCGCCGCAGACGCCGGCGCGACCAGCGACAGGCACGACCTCCGTCCACCCCGGCGACGGCCACCCGAGCACCCGCGTGCCGCGCGCCGCCTGCCACGGCGACGCGCCCGTCGCCCACGAGGAAGAGCGGTCCAGGGGTGGGAAAGGGCGGGTAAAAGGGCGCTCTGGAGTGTGTGGAGCCCGGAGCGGGCCGGGTGGGCCGGACCTACTCTGCCCAACGTGAAACGCTCCCGTACGAGCCTCGTCCACCAGGCCGCCTACGCGTTCCGGCACCCCCACAGGATCGCCCCCCACCTGCGCCGGCTGGCCCGCGACACCTGGTTCCGGCTCCGCACCCACGACCACGTCACCTACTACCGCGCCGTCATGAGGTCCGACACGGCCCGCGACCCCGAGGGCGCCGTGGGGTCGCACCGGCACCGGCGCTGGCTCGCCCTGGGACGCATGCAGTTCGACTACCTGGTGGAGCACGGGCTCAAGCCCGACTGCCGGATGCTGGAGATCGGCTGCGGGAACCTGCGCGCCGGCCGCCTGTTCATCGGCTACCTGTTCACCGGCAACTACTACGGCATCGACATCTCGCCCGACATCCTGCTGGCCGCCCAGGACACGATCGAGAAGCACGCCCTGCAGGACAAGCTGCCGTACCTGGCGCCGGTGCGCGACCTGCGGCTGGCCTTCCTGCCGGACGAGTACTTCGACGTCGTCCACGCCCACAGCGTCTTCTCGCACTCGCCGATCGAGGTCATCGAGGAGTGCTTCGCCAACGTGGGCCGGGTCATGAAACCGGACGGCTGGTTCGACTTCACCTTCGACCGGACCGAGGGCGAGGAGCACCACGTCCTGCGCGAGGACTTCTACTACCGCACCGAGACGCTGGTCGAACTGGCCCGCCAGTACGGGCTGAAAGCGACGTTCATGGACGACTGGGAGCAGGGCCCACATAAGCAGTCGAAAATCCGCATCACCCGGCGATAACCTCCCGGAGCGTGAGAGACCTCCGCCTGCTGCCCAAGGCCCACCTGCACGTCCATCTGGAGAGCACCGTACGGCCCGCGACCGTGCGCGAGCTGGGCGGCCCGCCCGAGCCCGAGGGCCCGTTCGCCGGCTTCCGCGAGTTCGCCGACCAGCGGGCCAAGGTGCGCGGCCTGCTGCGCACCCCCGAGCACTTCCGGCGCGTCGCCCTGGAGTTCTGCGCGGACGAGGCCGCCCAGGGCACCCGCTACGTCGAGGTCACCTTCACCGCCGCCGCCCACGGGGAACGGCTGGGCGCCCCGGAGATGCCGCTGGAGGCGGTGCTCGACGGCCTGGCCGAGGGCAGGCGGTACGGCATCGAGGCCCGGGTGCTGCTCGACCACTCCAGGCGGCGGCCCCTGGAACGGCTGTGGCGGACGTACGAGCTGGCCACCCGCTACGACGAGGTGATCGGCCTCGGGCTCGCGGGCGACGAGGCCCATCCGCTGGCCCCCTTCGCCGAGGTGTTCGCCGCGGCCGGCGACGCGGGCCTGCACCTGGTGCACCACGCGGGCGAGGCGGCCGGGCCGGCGAGCATCCGCGAGGCGCTGGACCTCGGCCGCACCGAGCGGCTCGGCCACGGCATCCGGGTGCTGGACGACCCGGCGCTGGTGGCCGAGGTGCGCGAGCGCGGCGTCCCGCTGGAGGTCTGCCCCACGTCGAACGTCCTGCTCGGGCTGGTGCCGTCGCTGGCCGAGCACCCGCTGCCGCGCCTGCGCGAGGCGGGGCTCGCGGTCACGGTCAACACCGACGGCGAGACGGCGCTGGCCGAGGAGTACCTGCGGCTGCGCGAGGTCTTCGGGTACGGCGACGACGTCCTGGCCGAGCTGGCCCGCGCCTCGATCAGGGCCTCCTTCGCCCCGGACGCCCTCAAGGCGGACCTGCTGGCCGCCGTCGACGCCTGGCTCCGCTGACCGGCCAGGCCCCCACCGGGCACGGCGATCTCCGTCACATCGTGGAATAGTGGGCGAATCGGCGACCGTTGCGAACGGAGGTGGCGCGAACGCCACGCCAGTGGCAGCCCGCGGCCTTGACGGGCCGGGGCCGACCGCCCGACCGAAGGAGCAGCGTTTGCGCACCGACTCGGCAGACTTAGGACTCAGGACCGCGTCGGCGGTCTACCCGGCGGGCGTGCTGGCCGCGCCGCCCCGCACCCTGATCGACATCCTCGACGAGACCACCCGCCGTCACCCCGGCGCGCCCGCGCTGGACGACGGCGCCGTGTGCCTGGACTACCGGTCGCTGCGCGCCGAGGTCGGCCGGGTCGCCGCCGAGCTGGCCGCGGCCGGCGTCGGGCGCGGTTCCCGGGTGGGCGTGCGCATCGCCTCCGGCACCGCCGAGCTGTACGTCTCCATCCTCGCCGTGCTCGCGGCCGGCGCCGCCTACGTCCCCGTGGACGCCGACGACCCGGACGAACGCGCCGAACTCGTCTTCGCCGAGGCCGCCGTGGACGCCGTGCTCTACGGCGGCCCGGCCACCCGGGTCCGCCGGGCGGCCACGCCCGAGCGGCCCACCCCGGACGACGACGCCTGGATCATCTTCACCTCCGGCTCCACCGGCAGGCCCAAGGGCGTGGCGGTGACGCACCGGTCGGCCGCCGCGTTCGCCGACGCCGAGGCCGGGCTCTTCCTGCAGGACCGGCCGCTCGGTCCGGGTGACCGGGTGCTGGCCGGGCTGTCGGTGGCCTTCGACGCCTCCTGCGAGGAGATGTGGCTGGCCTGGCGGCACGGCGCCTGCCTGGTGCCCGCGCCCAGAGCGCTCGTGCGCACCGGCATGGACCTGGCCCCCTGGCTGGCCGGGCAGGGCGTCACCGCCGTCTCGACCGTGCCGACGCTGGCGGCGCTCTGGCCCGCCGCGCACCTCGACGGCATCCGGCTGCTCATCTTCGGCGGCGAGGCCTGCCCGCCCGAGCTCGCCGAACGGCTGGCCGTGCCCGGCCGGGAGGTCTGGAACACCTACGGGCCCACCGAGGCGACCGTGGTGGCCTCGGCCGCCCGCCTGACGGGGGAGGGGCCCGTACGCATCGGCCTGCCCCTGGACGGCTGGGACCTGGCGGTCGTGGACGGCGCGGGCGAGCCGGTCGCCATGGGCGGGACCGGCGAGCTGATCATCGGCGGCGTGGGCCTGGCCCGCTACCTCGACCCGGCCAAGGACGCCGAGAAGTACGCGCCGCTGCCGTCCCTGGGCTGGGAGCGCGCCTACCGCAGCGGCGACCTCGTCCGCGCCGAGCCCGAGGGTCTCGTCTTCGCCGGCCGCGCCGACGACCAGGTGAAACTGGGCGGACGCCGGATCGAGCTCGGCGAGGTGGACGCCGCACTGAACGCGCTGCCCGGCATCACCGGCGCGGCCGCGGCCGTCCGCACCGCGGGCGGCGGCCACCAGGTGCTCGTCGGCTACGTCGTCACCGGGCCCGGCTTCGACGCCGGACGGGCCCGCGAGCTGCTGGCCGGCTCCCTGCCCGCCGCGCTCGTGCCCCGCCTGGCCCCCGTGGACGCCCTGCCCACCAGAACCTCCGGCAAGATCGACCGGGACGCGCTCCCGTGGCCGCTGGACGGCCCGGCCGCCGCGGACCCCGGCCTGACCCCGGCCGAGGCGCTGCTGGCCGCGCAGTGGACCGAGATCCTCGGCGTGCGCCCGGAAGGGCCCGGGTCGGACTTCTTCGCCGACGGCGGCACCAGCCTGGCCGCCGCCCGCCTGGTCTCCGTGCTCCGGGCCACCCACCCCGACGTGGCCGTCGGCGACGTCTACGCCCGTCCGACCCTCGCCGGGCTGGCCGAGCTGCTGGCCGCCAGGGGCGGGACGCAGGCCCCCGCGCACGCCGCGGCCGCCCCCATGCCGGGACGCGCCGCGCTGGCGCAGACCGCGCTGATGATCCCGCTGCTCACCGTGGGCGCGCTGCGCTGGGTCGTGCCGCTGGCCGCGCTCGGCAACGTGCTCGCCCCGCCGTGGGCGCCGCGGCTGTCGTGGTGGTGGGTGACGCTCGGCGCGCTGGCGTTCGTCACCCCCATGGGACGCATGGGCCTGTCGGCGGCGGTCGCCCGGCTGCTGCTGCGCGGCGTGCGCCCCGGCGCCCACCCGCGCGGCGGCGGCGTGCACCTGCGGTTGTGGTTCGCCGAGCGGTTCGCCGAACGGCTCGGCGTGCCCGACCTGGCCGGCGCGCCGTGGATGGCCTGGTACGCCCGGCTGCTCGGCGCCACCGTCGGCCCGGACGCCGACCTGCACTCGCCCCCGCCGATCACCGGCCTGCTCAAGCTCGGCCGGGGCGCCTCCGTCGAGCAGGAGGTCGATCTCGCCGGCCACTGGTACGACGGCGACCTGCTGCGCGTCGGCGAGATCCGCATCGGCACGGGCGCCACGGTCGGCTCCCGCTCGACCCTGCTGCCCGGCGCGCGTGTCGGCAAGAACGCGCAGGTCGCCCCCGGTTCCGCGGTGGCCGGGACGGTCCCGTCGGGCGAGCGCTGGGCCGGCGTCCCGGCCTTCCGCCAGGGCAAGCCGCGCCGTTCCCGGCCGGCGGAGCGCGCCGCCCGCTCCCGCCCGTGGGTCGCGCTGTACGGGGTGAGCGCGATCGTGCTCAGCCTGCTCCCGGTGGCCGCGGCCGGTGTCGCGCTCGCCGTCCTGGCCGCCTTCGCGGGGGACGAGGCCACGCTCGGCGGCGCGCTGGCCGCCGCCCTGCCCGCCGTGCCGGTGGCCACGGTCGCCGGCATGGCCGCGTTCGCGCTGGTCACGCTGGCCGGCGTGCGGCTGCTCGGCCTCGGGCTGCACCCCGGTCACCACCCGGTGCACAGCCGTCCGGCCTGGCAGGCGTGGGTGACCGGCCGGCTGATGGCCTCGGCCCGGGTGTGGCTGTTCCCGCTGTACGCCAGCGTCCTGACGCCCGTCTGGCTGCGGGCGCTCGGCATGAAGGTGGGCCGCGGCGCCGAGCTGTCCACGGTGCTCGCGCTGCCCACGATGACCTCCGTCGGCGACGGCGCCTTCCTGGCCGACGACACCATGGTGGCCCCGTACGAGCTGGACGGCGGCTGGATGCGCCTGGCCTCGGCGCGGATCGGCAAGCGCGCCTTCCTCGGCAACTCCGGGATGACCGCCCCCGGCCGCAAGGTGCCCAAGGACGGCCTGGTCGGCGTGCTGTCGGCGACGCCCAAGAAGGCCAAGTCGGGCTCCTCGTACGTGGGCATGCCGCCCATGGAGCTGCGCCGCACGGCCGAGGAGGCCGACCGCAGCAGGACCTACGACCCGCCCGCGCGGTACCGGGCGGCGCGGGCGCTGGTCGAGGTGTGCCGGGTGGTGCCCGCGATGGGCGTGGTCGCGCTGGCCGTGCTGGCGGTGGCCGCGTTCGAGTGGCTGGCCGCCGGTTACGGCTTCGCCGTGGCCGCCGCGCTGGGCGGGCTGGTCGTGCTGGCCGCCGGGGTGCTCGCCGCGGCGGTCGCGACGGCCGCCAAATGGGCGCTGGTCGGCCGGATCAAGGCCGGGAACAGGCCGCTGTGGAGCTCGTTCGTGTGGCGCAACGAGCTGGCGGACAACTTCGTCGAGGTACTGGCCGCGCCCTGGTTCGCCCAGCCGTGGCTGGGCACCGCCCCGCTGAGCGTGTGGCTGCGCTCCCTCGGGGCACGCATCGGACGTGGGGTCACCTGCGAGACGTACTGGCTGCCGGAGGCGGATCTGGTGACGCTCGGCGACGGCGCGTGCGTCAACCGGGGCTGCGTGCTGCAGACGCACCTGTTCCACGACCGGGTCATGAGCATCGACACGGTGACGCTGGAGGCCGGCGCGACGCTCGGCCCGCACGGCGTCGTCCTGCCCGCCGCGCGGGTGGGCGCGGGCACGACGGTCGGGCCGGCGTCCCTGGTCATGCGCGGCGAGGCGCTGCCCGGCGGCAGCCGGTGGTTCGGCAACCCCGTCTCGGCGTGGCGATGACGGCGTACTTCCCCGGGCACGGCGACCACCGGTACGCGGTCGAGCACTACGACCTGGCGCTGCACTACCGGGTCGCGGCCAACCGGCTCGACGGCACCGCCCGGCTGACGGTCCGCGCCGCCGAGCCGCTCGCCGACCTCGGCCTCGACCTCGGCCACTTCCGCGTCCAGGGCGTCACGGTGGACGGCCGGGCCGTCCGCCACACGCACGGCCAGGGCAAGCTGCGCATCCCCCTGCCCGGCCCGCCGTCCGCCGGGCAGCGGGCCGTCGTCGAGGTGCGGTACGCGGGCACGCCCGTCCCGGTGCGCAGCCCGTGGGGCGGGCTCGGCTGGGAGGAGCTGACCGACGGCGCGCTGGTGGCCGGTCAGCCGATCGGCGCGCCCTCCTGGTTCCCGTGCAACGACCGGCCGGACGACAAGGCGTCCTACCGGATCTCGGTGACGACGGCGCCGGCGTACCAGGTGATCGCCAACGGCGTGCTCACCGCCCGGCGGCGGGCGTCCGGGACCACGACGTGGGTCTACGAGCAGGCCGAGCCGATGGCGACGTACCTGGCCAGCGTGCAGATCGGGCGCTACCAGCTGTCGGAGGCGGGCGGCACGCGCCTGGCCCACCCCGCGCGGCTGGCCGCCCGCGCCCGGCACGACTTCGGCCGCCAGGGCGAGATGATGGCGCTGTTCGGCGAGCTGTTCGGGCCCTACCCGTTCCGCGGCTACACCGTCGTCGTGGCCGACGACGACCTGGACATCCCGGTCGAGGCGCAGGGCATGTCGATCTTCGGCAGGAACCACGTCGACGGCGCGCGCGGCTGCGAGCGGCTGGTCGCGCACGAGCTGGCCCACCAGTGGTTCGGCAACAGCCTCACCGTGGCGGGCTGGGCCGACATCTGGCTGCAGGAGGGGTTCGCCACGTACGCGGAGTGGCTGTGGTCGGAGCGCTCGGGCGGCCCGCCCGCGGACGAGCACGCGCTGCGCTGGCACCGCAGGCTCGCCGCGCTGCCGCAGGACTTCACGCTGGCCGACCCCGGCCCGGCCGCGCTGTTCGACGACCGCGTCTACAAACGCGGCGCGCTGACCCTGCACGCCCTGCGCCGGGCGGCCGGCGACCAGGCGTTCTTCACGCTCCTGCGCTCCTGGGCCGACAGCCGCCGGTACGGCAGCGTCACCACCCGGGAGTTCGCCGCGCACGCCGAGCGGCACGTCCCGGCCGGCGCGCTGCTGACCGCGTGGCTGCACGACCGGCCCCTGCCGCCGATGGCGGGCGGCGCCCTGACCCGCGACCGCGGCGCCTGACCGGCCCCGAGCCGCGCACCCCGCGCCGACCTGGTCGGACGGTCGCCGGGGTGGCGGCTCGGGGAGCGGCGCGTCCGCTCATAGCCTGGTCGCATGGTGACCCGGCTCGCGACCTGCAACCTGTGCGAGGCCATGTGCGGCCTGCGCGTCGACCTGGACGGCGACCGGATCACCGGCATCCGCGGCGACGAGGACGACCCGCTGTCGGCCGGGCACCTGTGCCCCAAGGCGGTGGCCCTGCAGGACGTGCGCGAGGACCCCGACCGGCTGCGCCGTCCCGTGGTCCGCACCCCGGACGGCTGGCGCGAGGTCTCCTGGGCGGACGCGTTCGACCGGGTCGCCGCCCGGCTGGCCGGGACGCGCATCGTGCACGGCCCCGACGCCGTGGCCGTCTACCTCGGCAACCCGGTGGTCCACAGCCTGGGCGCGCTGACGCACGCGCCGCCGTTCGCCCGCCTGCTGGGCACCCGCAACCGCTACTCCGCCGCCTCCCTCGACCAGCTCCCGCACCAGTACGTCGCACGCCACCTGTACGGCAGCCAGTGGCTGCTCCCCGTGCCCGACATCGACCGCACCGCCTACTTCCTGGCCTTCGGCGCCAACCCGGCCGTCTCCAACGGCAGCGTGATGAGCGCGCCCGGCGTCGTCCGGCGCATCCGCGACCTGCGCGCCCGCGGCGGCCGGATGGTGCTGTTCGACCCGCGCCGCACGGAGACCGCCCGGCTCGCCGACGAGCACCACTTCGTCCGACCCGGCACCGACGCCGCGCTCATCCTGGCCATGGTCGGCCTGATCGTCACCGGCGGCGCCGCCCGTCCCGCGCCCTACGTGGACGGGCTCGACCGGCTGGCCCCGGCGCTGGAGGCGTTCACGCCGGAGCGGGCCGCGGCCGTCACCGGCGTGCCGGCCGAGGTGATCACCCGGATCGCGGCCGAGTTCGCCGCCGCCCCCGGCGCCGCCGCCTACGGCCGGATCGGCGTGTCCACCCAGCGGTTCGGCACCCTGTGCCAGTGGGGGATCCAGCTGCTGAACCTGGTCACCGGCAACCTCGACCGGCCCGGCGGCACGCTGCTGAGCAGGCCGGCCGTCGACCCGGTGCGCAACCGCCTGATCGACCCCGGCCACGAGGGCAGGTGGCGCAGCCGGGTGCGCGGCCTGCCGGAGTTCGGCGGCGAGCTGCCCGCCGCGGCGCTCGCCGAGGAGATCCACACGCCCGGCGCGGGGCAGGTGCGGGCGCTGGTGACCATCGCCGGCAACCCGGTGCGCTCGGCCCCCGGCGGGCACGAGCTGTCGCGGGCCCTTTCCGGACTCGACTTCATGGTCAGCCTCGACTTCTACGTCAACGAGACCACCCGGCACGCCGACGTCATCCTGCCGCCCACCGACCTGCTCGAACGCGACCACTACGACCTCGTCTTCAACCTGGTCGCGGTCCGCGACCACGCCCGCTACACCCCGGCCGTGCTGCCCAGGACGCCCGGCGCCCGGCACGACTGGGAGATCCTTCGCGAGCTGGCCCGGCGATACCGCCGCCTGGTCCGGGCCGGGTCGCTGTCCGACCGGCTCATGCTGCGGCTCTCGCCGGAGCGGATCGTGGACCTCGGGCTGCGGGCGGGGCCGTACCGGCTGAGCGTGGCGCGGCTGCGCCGTCACCCGCACGGGCTGGACCTGGGGCCGCTCAAGCCGAGCCTGCCGGGCCGGCTGCGCACGCCGGGCCGCCGCGTCCAGGCCGCGCCGCCCGTCCTGCTCGACGGGCTCGCCCGCGCCCGCGCCGAGCTGCTGGCCCCCGCCCCCGCCGGGCTGCTGCTGATCGGCCGCCGGCACCTGCGCGACGACAACTCCTGGCTGCACAACTCCGCCCGGCTGGCCAAGGGCCGCCCCCGGCACCACCTGCTCATGCACCCCGGCGACCTGCGCGCCCGCGGGCTCACCGACGGCGCGCCGGTCCTGGTGCGCTCCCGCAGCGGCGAGGTGACGGTGGAGGTCAGCGCGAGCGAGGACGTCATGCCCGGCGTGGTCAGCCTGCCCCACGGCTACGGCCACGACCGGCCGGGCGTGCTGCTGTCGGTCGCGGCCACGCTGGGAGGCGCCAGCGCCAACGACCTCACCGACCCCTGCCTGCTGGACGAGCTCACCGGCACGGCGGCGCTCAACGGCGTGCCCGTCACCGTCGAGCCGCTCAGGTGACGGGCACGATCTCCGCGCGGGTCAGGACGCCGTCCTCGACGGTCAGCAGCCCGATCGTGCCGTGCGGCTGGCGGCGGCGGTCGGTGGGGGAGCCCGGGTTGAAGATGCGCAGCCCTTCGCCCGACTCGTCGAGCGGGATGTGCGAGTGGCCGAAGACCACCAGGGCGGCCCCGGGGAAGCGGCGGCGCAGGCGGGCCAGGCGGCCCTTGGCGGGCCCGCTGTCGTGGATCATCCCGATCCGCAGGCCCTCCAGGGTCAGCTCCAGCGTCTCCGGCGCCACCACGTCGGGGCCGTCGTTGTTGCCCTTCACCACGTGCACCGGGGCGTAGGCGGCCAGCTCGTCGAGCACCGAGCGCACGCAGACGTCGCCGGCGTGCAGGATGACGTCCGCCCCGCGCAGGTGCTCGGCCACCCGGGGCGGGCAGGCGCGCCACCGCCGGGGCGCGTGGGTGTCGGACAGTGCCACCACGTTCATCCGGACGTCATGCCCGCAGATCCTCCAGCCAGGCGCGCCAGGCCGGAGCCTGCCCCGCGGGGTCGCCGAACAGCAGGTGCATGGCGAGCATGCCGCCGCCCATGCCCTGGACGAACCGGTAGAGGGCGTCGGGGGTGCGGACGCCGACGGCCTGGGCGTTGCGGACGTAGACCACGCCCTGGACCGGGGGCAGGCCGGGCGGCGCGAGCCGGACCGTGTCGCCGGGCTCGGGGCGGCCGCCGAGGGCGGCGTACAGGGCCCGCCAGGCGCGCGGCCAGTCGCTCACCGGCGGCCCCGACTCGGTGAGCGGGGTCGCGGTACGCCCGGCGAAGTGGCCGAGGTACTCCGTCAGCGTCGCGAAGAACAGGGCCAGGCCCGTGGACATCGCCTCGTACTCCTGCTCCCAGTCGTCGCCGGGCAGGAAGCCACTGGTGACCATGCGGAGCAGGGTGCTGCCCTGGCCACGGCCCTCCAGCAGGAACTCGTAGGCCACGAACCGGCCGTCGGGGCCCGGGACGCCGGAGTGGGCGAAACGCTTGAGCGGGTCTTCGGCGGTCACCCTGGACTCGGGCAGCTCGGCCCCGGCGAAGGCGGTGCGGATCGCGCCGCCCTCGACCTCGTTGTGGCCCATGAACCACGAGTCGATGCCCGGCCCGGTGGTGATGGCCTCCCACACCTGCTCGGGCGTCGCCTCGACCATGGACTCGAGGGGGATCTCGAACTCGTGCCCCACCTCAGGAACCCTTCTTCACGGACGGGTGCACGGCGACGATCAGACGATGATCCCGGCCGCCCTCCGCGGACTCGTCATGATATTTGCTGACCAGCGACGTCACGCATTGCGTCAGCTCCTCGGCGAACGCGGCCCGGTCGGCGGCCGAGGCGAAGCGCACCTCGCCGTCGATGGCGAACGTGGCCACCTTCTTCTGCGCCTTGGCCGCGCCGGTGATCAGCGTGCCGACGTCGCGGACGAGCTGCGCCGCAAGGGCCAGCAGCCAGCGCGCCGACAGCCGGTCGGGGGACCGGGCGGGATCGGGCTGCACGGCGGCCAGAGCCGTGGGGGAGATCACGAAGGAGGCGGCCGCGGCCTGCATGACGCGCTCGGTGACGTTGCCCTTCCTGCGCTCCTCGACCAGCTCGACCAGCCCGTGGCGTTCGAGGGTGCGCAGGTGGTAGTTGACCTTCTGCCTGGCCAGGCCCACCTTGGCGGCCAGGGACGTGGCAGAGCCCGGCTCGACCAGCTCCGCCAGCAACTTCGACCGCATCGGGTCGAGCGACGCCTCGGCGGCCGCCGCGTCTTCGATCACTGCCACTTCATGCATGCTTGAACGATCGCACCGAAAAAAAACGTTGTCAAGCCAACCTGGCGGCCTTTCCCTCCAGATAGCGCTGCTCAGGAAGACTGAGCGTCCGCCGGGCCGCGTCGCGGAAGGCCAGCGCCGCCCCCTCCGCGTCGCCCTCCATCTCCAGCAGGTGGGCGCGGACCGCGGCCAGCCGGTGGTGGCCCGCCAGCCGGTCGTCGGCGGCCAGGCCGTCGAGCAGGTCGAGCCCGGCCCGCGGGCCGTGCACCATGGCGGCGGCCACGGCCTGGTTGAGCCGGACCACCGGGTTGTCCTCCAGCCCGGCCAGCACGCCGTAGAGCGCCAGGATCTGCGGCCAGTCGGTCTCGGCGGCGGTGGGCGCCTCGTCGTGCACGGCCGCGATCGCCGCCTGCAACTGGTACGGGCCCAGCGCGCTGGTGGCCAGCGCCTTGCTGACCAGCTCGACGCCCTCCTCGATCAGCCGCCGGTCCCACGACGAGCGGTCCTGCTCGGCCAGCGGCACCAGCGAGCCGCCCGGCCCGGTGCGCGCCGCCCGCCGCGCCTCGGTCAGCAGCATGAGCGCCAGCAGCCCGGCGACCTCGCCGTCGCCGGGCAGCAGCCGGTGGACGAGCCGGGCCAGCCGGATCGCCTCGCCGGTCAGCTCGGGCCGCTGGAGGTCGGGCCCGGAGGTGGCGGTGTAACCCTCGTTGAAGATCAGGTAGAGCACGTGCAGCACCACGCGCAGCCGCTCGGCCCGCTCCGGCTCCGGCGGCGGCCCGAACGGCACCCCCGTGGACCTGATGCGCTGCTTGGCCCGGCTGATGCGCTGGGCCATCGTCGCCTCCGGCACCAGGAACGCCGCCGCGATCTGCGCCGTGGTCAGGCCGCCCACGGCCCGCAGCGTGAGCGCGAGCTGCGAGGGCTCCGAGAGTGACGGGTGGCAGCACAGGAACAGCAACGTCAGCGTGTCGTCGCCGGACGGCGTGCGCTCCTCGCCCGGCGCCGGCTCGACGAACTCGTCGGCCGGGACGGCGACCGCCGCGCTCTCCTCCCGCCGCCGGCGCGCGCTCTCGCTGCGGAAGTGGTCGATGACCCGGCGGGAGGCGACCGTGATCAGCCAGGCTCGCGGGTTGTCCGGCACGCCCTGGCCGGGCCACTGCACGGCGGCGTCGAGCAGGGCCTCCTGGACGGCGTCCTCGCAGGCGTCGAACTGCTCGTAACGGCGGACGAGCACGCCGAGCACCTGCGGCGCCAGCTCGCGCAGCAGCCCTTCGATCACTCCGCCACCTCGTCGATGACGGGCCGCACCTCCATGGCGCACAGACGCGCGTCCGGCCAGCGCGCGGCGATCTCGGTGGCCCGCTCGACGCTCGCGCAGTCGACGATCAGATAACCCGCCAGGTACTCCTTGGCCTCCAGGAAGGGGCCGTCGGTGACGGCGGGCACGCCGTCGCGCACCTTCACGGTCCTGGAGGAGGCGGGGTCGCCCAGCGCCTGGCCCCCGGCCAGCTCCCCGTTGGCCTCCAGCTCGGCCATGAGCGCGTCGACCTCGGCCATGACCTGGTCGAACCCGTCGGCGACGGCCTGCTGGGCGGCGGGGTTGCTGTAGATGAGCAGCATGTATTTCACCTGCCTCATCCTAGGGTTCCGGGAAATCCGGCCGGGCCCTGCAGCCCCGGATCGGCCGGTGGCAGGGCGGCCTCGGCCGGGTCGCAGCCCTGCGGGACGAGGGTGCCGGGCGGCCGGTCGGCGGCGGTCCGCACGCTCATGTGCAGGCGTAACCGGGAGCCCAGCGGGCTCTGGTCGAGCTCGACGCGGTCGCACAGGTGCTGGATCAGCCACAGGCCGAAGCCGAACCCCGCCGAGTGGGCGCGGCCGTGCTCGGCCGCGGCCAGGTGGGCGGCGCTGAGCCGGCCGGCCTCGTCCGCGATCTCCACCGTGACGCCGCCGGAGTCGGTGCGGGCCAGCACGGTGCCGGTGCCGCCGCCGTGGTCGAGGACGTTGGTGACCGCCTCGTTGACCGCCAGCACGAAGTTGTCCAGGCGCTCACCGGACAGCCCGCCGCGGCCGGCGTGGTCGCGCACCAGGCGGCGGATGGCGTCGAGATCGGTGCTGATGGGACAGCGTAGCTCCGGTTCCATGCCCATGGTCTGATCAGTCCTGCCTGGGTGTGGCGTGGCGGGGGACCCGGATCTGGTTGCTTACCAGACGCAGGCCCGGCAAACGCCCGTGCCGCCCGGCCGCGGCGCGGACGGCTACTGGAGGCGGGCGCCGATGATGCACGTGTCGTCGTCGGTGTCGGCGTTGCTGTGCGTCAGGAGGTGGTCGAGGCGCTGCTCCAGGGTGGCCGCGGGGTGCCGGGCGAGGTCCAGGAGCCGCTGCTGGGACTCGTGCAGGTTGACGTCCCGCCGCTCGATCAGGCCGTCGGTGTACATGAGCAGGATGTCGTCGGAGGCCAGCTGCACGTGCGTCTCCTCGTACTCGGCCTCGGCGACCGCCCCGAGCAGCAGGCCCTTGGTCAGGTCGAGCTCCCTGGCCTGGCCGTCGCGGACCAGGATGGGCGGCAGGTGCCCGGCCCTGGCGTAGCGCAGCACGCGGGTGCGGGGGTCGAACAGCCCGCAGATCGCGGTGGCCGTGACGTTCGCGGTCAGGTGGTGGGCGACCAGGTTGAGCCAGGTCAGCAGCTGGGCCGGCCCGGCGCCGGTGGCGGCCAGGCCGCGCAGCGCGTTGCGCAGCACGACCATGCCGGTGGCCGCCTCGATGCCGTGCCCGGCGACGTCGCCGACCGACAGCAGGATCTGCTTGGTGGGCAGCACGACCGCGTCGTACCAGTCGCCGCCGACCAGGTGTTCCTTCTCGGCCGGCCGGTAGCGCACGGCGATCTGCAGGTCGAACGCCTCCAGCGGCTCCCGGCTCGGCGGCATGATCGCCTGCTGGAGCTGCAGGGCCAGCCGGTTGCGCTCGGCGGCCTGCTGCTCGGTGTGGGCGAGCTGGTCGCGGGTGGCGGCCAGCGCCACCTCTGTCCAGTGCTGGGAGGAGATGTCCTGGTAGGCGCCCCGGATGGACAGCAGCAGGCCGCTGTCGTCGAAGACGGGCTCGGCGACCACCCTGATGTGCCGTACGGTGCCGTCGGACCGCTGCAGCCGGTAGGCGGTGGAGGCCGGACGGCGGTGGTGCAGCACGGCCCGGACGAACCGGCCGATGGCCACGGCGTCGTCGGGGTGGGCGTGCGTGGCCAGGCGTTCCAGCGGGATGGGCGGCTCGTCGGGGGACATGCCGTACAGGTCGTGCAGCTGGGCGCTCCAGACGATCTCGCCGGTGAGCAGGTTCTCCTCGAAGCCGCCGATGCGGCCCAGGCGCTGGGCGTGCTGGAGCAGGTTGGCGAGCTGGGCGTCCTGGTCCTGGAGCCGCCAGATGAGCAGCACGCCGTCGCCGAGCCGGATGATCGCGATGCCCGCGACGGTGTGCAGCGGGATCTGGTCCACCAGGGCCGTGATCGTCATCTTCTCGGCCCTGAAGGTCTCGCCCGTGGCGTGCACGTGCTCGATCCTGGCCAGCAGCGCGCCCTCCTCGGCCGCCAGCGGGTACGCCTCCAGGAACAGGCTGCCGACGACCTCGCCGCGCGGCCGCCCGGCGGGGTCGAGGAAGCGCGGGTTGGCGTGCACGATACGGAAGTCGGTCAGCCGGCCCTCGGTGCCCAGCTGCGGGCGCAGCACCAGCGCCGCGTCCGGCAGCGCGTCGGCCAGGTCGATCAGCTCGGGCAGCACCTGCGGCTCGTGGACGGCCTGGCCGGTGGTGTCGAAGGTGTGGGCGCACAGGTCGGCCAGCACCTCGATCTGCTTGACGATCCGCGCGCCGGGCTGCGGCATCGCGTGCGGCCAGCCGATCTCCAGCACGCCCAGGATCCGGCCGCCCGTCCCGGCCGGGGCGGTCGCCCGCGCGCCGGGGGTCTGGCGCTGCCCGATCGAGGGCAGGCCGACGGCGGCCAGGTCGTCCAGCCACACCGTGCCGCGGGCCAGCAGCGCGCGGCGGGCCGGCGTGGCCACGCCCGGCGGCACGTAACGCCAGCGCCTGGCCTCCTCGTCGGCCAGCCCCGCGTACCCGGCCAGGGTGAGCGACGCGTCCGGCCCGGCCTCCCAGATGGCCACCGTCGTCGCGCCGAGCGCGGACAGGGCCTGCTCCAGCAGCGACTGCGCCACGGCCTGGGCGTCGGTGGCGGTCAGCGCCCCGTTCTCGGCGGTGCGCAGCCGCACCGCCACCTCCGCCGACTCCTCGGCGCGGGCCGAGCTCAGGAAGTCGCGGGCGGCCTCGCTGATGCGGTCGTGGGCGGCCTGGTTGATGATGTCGGCGGCCAGTTCGAGCTGCGTCACCCCCGCCTGGTCGGCCAGGGTGGCGAGCTGCCTGGCGGCGGTGGCCAGGCTGCACTGCAGGCGCTCGACCAGCACGCCCTTGGCCACCTCGACCAGGGCGCGGCCCTCGGCGGCCCGCTGGGCCTCCAGGATCTGGTTGTGCAGGCGGTCGACCGTCGCGGCCAGGCGGCCGAGATTGGGCGGCTCGGTACGCTCCGGCGGCACGGCGGCCGCCGGATCGTGCGGGTGGTGCACTGCGTTGCTCCTTGAGGGGGACGGGTCAGGCGCCGAGCCAGTGACGGATGCGTTCGACCAGATGGTCGGCCTCGACGGGCTTGGTCACGTAGTCGCTCGCGCCGGCCGCCAGCGCCTTCTCCTGGTCGCCCGGCATGGCCTTGGCCGTGACCGCGATGATGGGCAGGTCGGCGTACTGGGCCATCGCGCGGATGCGGGCGGTGGCGGTGTAGCCGTCCATCTCGGGCATCATCACGTCCATCAGCACCAGGTCGATCTGCGGGTGGGCGACGAGCGTGTCGATGCCCTTGCGGCCGTCCTCGGCGTGCAGCACGTCGATGCCGTGCACCTCCAGCATGCTGGTCAGCGCGAACAGGTTGCGGGCGTCGTCGTCGACGATCAGCACCGTCCGGCCCGTCAGCGAGGTGTCGATCTCGGCCCCGGCGAGCTGGTTGACGTTCCCGGCCCGGATCAGCGGCAGCACGTCGCCGGGCTGGTCGGCGGTCAGGTGCAGGGCGATGCGCTCGCGCAGCTCGTCGAGGCTGGACAGCAGCTCCAGCGGCTGGCCGCCCTCGCGCGCCTGCAACGGCACCGCCTGCTGGGAGCTGGCCCGCCAGTTGTTGTAGGCCAGGACCGGCACCGAGTTCAGGGCCTGGTCGCCGTCCATGGCCTCCAGCAGGCGGTAGGCGCTCTGGTCGGGCAGGTCGAGGTCGAGCACGATGCAGTGGCAGGGGTCGGCGGCGAGCGTGGCCGCGGCCTCCTGCGCCCCGGCGGCCGTGACGATCTCGATCGTCTCGTCCTTGCTCGGCGCCAGCTCCGTCACCACGCTCTCGGCCACGTGCGAGAGCAGGCCCTGCGGCCGTTCCTCGATCACCAGCAGCCGGCGCGGCTGCGGCTGGTGGGACCTGGCCGGCGCCGCCGCCTCCTGCTCGGGCGTGGTGACGCGGGCGGCCTCGACGATCACCGAGGGGTCGGCCAGGGCCTTCTTCGGGGAGAGCCCGATGAAGTCCGGCCGGGCGATCGGCAGGTAGAGGGTGAACACGCTGCCCTGGCCCGGCGTGCTCTGCGCGTTGATCGCGCCGCCGAGCAGGTGGGCGATCTCGCGGCTGATGGACAGGCCGAGGCCGGTGCCGCCGTACTTGCGGCTGGTGGTGCCGTCGGCCTGCTGGAACGCGCCGAAGATGGCTTCGAGCTGCTGGGCGGCGATGCCGATGCCGGTGTCGACCACCCGCAGGGCGACGGCCGCGCCGTGCTGGCGCACCGAGGCGGGCAGCTCGTCCTGGGCCGCCGGTTCGATGCGCAGCTCGACGCTGCCGGTCTCGGTGAACTTGACCGCGTTCGACAGCAGGTTGCGCAGGACCTGGCGCAGGCGCGAGTCGTCGGTCACGACCTCCACCGGGACGCCGGGGGCGTTGGTGATCGTGAAGTCGAGGCTCTTCTGCGACGTCATCGGCCGGAACGTGGCCTCGACGTAGTCCAGGAGCTGGCGCAACGGCACACGTTCCGGGTTGATGTCCATCTTGCCCGCCTCGACCTTGGACAGGTCGAGGATGTCGTTGATCAGCTGGAGCAGGTCGGAGCCGGCCGAGTGGATGATCTCGGCGTACTCCACCTGCTTGGGCGTCAGGTTGCGCGTGTGGTTCTGGGCCAGCAGCTGGGCCAGGATGAGCAGCGAGTTGAGCGGGGTGCGCAGCTCGTGGCTCATGTTCGCCAGGAACTCGCTCTTGTACGTCGAGGCGAGCGTGAGCTGGTGGGCGCGGTCCTCCAGCTCCTGCCTGGCCTGCTCGATCTCCAGGTTCTTGGTCTCGATGTCCTGGTTCTGGCGGGCCAGCAGCGTGGCCTTCTCCTCCAGCTCGGCGTTGGAGCGCTGCAGCTCCTCCTGCTGCTGCTGCAGCTCCTCCGACCGGGCCTGCAGCTCGGCCGCGAGCCGCTGGGACTCGGCCAGCAGCTCGTCGGTGCGGGCGTTGGCCACGATCGTGTTGAGGTTGACGCCGATCGTCTCCATGAGCTGGTCGAGGAAGGCCCGGTGGACCGGCGTGAACGCCTGCACCGAGGCCAGCTCGATCACGCCGAGCACCTGCTCCTCGACCACGATCGGCAGCACCACCACCGAGGCGGGCTCGATCGTGCCGAGGCCGGTCGAGATCCGGACGGAGCCGGAGGGCACGTCCTCGACGGCGATGACCCGGCGGCTGCGGGCGGCCTGGCCGACCAGCGCCTCCCCGAGCCGGAACCTCGTGGGCCTGCCGGGGTCGGCCGGGTAGCCGTAGGCGCTGATGAGCTGGAGCTCGTTCTCCTCGGCCAGGAAGAACGCGCCGTACTGGGCGCTGACCAGCGGGGCCAGCTCGTTCATCACCAGTTCGGCGACGGCCGCCAGGTCGCGGTGGCCCTGCATGAGCCCGGACATGCGGGCGAGGTTGGACTTGAGCCAGTCCTGCTGCTCGTTGGCGGTCGTGGTCTCGCGCAGCGACTTGACCATCGAGTTGATGTTGTCCTTCAGGTCGGCCAGCTCGCCCTCGGCGTCGACCGTGATCGAGCGGGTCAGGTCGCCGGAGGTGACCGCGCTGGTGACCTCGGCGATGGCGCGCACCTGCCGGGTCAGGTTGGCGGCCAGCTCGTTGACGTTCTCCGTCAGCCGCTTCCAGGTGCCGGAGACGCCCTCGACCTCGGCCTGGCCGCCGAGCCGTCCCTCGCTGCCGACCTCGCGGGCCACGCGGGTGACCTCGGCGGCGAACGAGGACAGCTGGTCGACCATCGTGTTGATGGTGGTCTTGAGCTCCAGGATCTCGCCGCGGGCGTCGACGTCGATCTTCCTGGTCAGGTCGCCCCTGGCCACCGCCGTGGTGACCTGGGCGATGCTGCGCACCTGGTTGGTCAGGTTGTCGGCCATCGAGTTGACGTTGTCGGTGAGGTCCTTCCAGGTGCCGGCCACGTTCGGGACGCGGGCCTGGCCGCCGAGCTGGCCCTCGGTGCCGACCTCGCGGGCCACGCGGGTGACCTCGTCGGCGAACGCGCTCAGCGTGTCGACCATGGTGTTGATCGTCTGGGCGAGCGCCGCCACCTCGCCCTTGGCCTCGACGGTGATCTTCTGCGACAGGTCGCCGCGGGCGACGGCGGTGGCCACCTGGGCGATGCTGCGCACCTGGCTCGTCAGGTTCGACGCCATGACGTTGACGTTGTCGGTGAGGTCCTTCCAGGTGCCCGACACGCCCCGGACCGTGGCCTGGCCGCCCAGGTTGCCCTCGGTGCCCACCTCGCGGGCCACCCGGGTCACCTCGTCGGCGAAGGCCGACAGCTGGTCGACCATCGTGTTGATGGTCTCCTTCAGCTCCAGGATCTCGCCCCGGGCGTCGACCCGGATCTTCTGCGTCAGGTCGCCCTTGGCCACCGCCGTGGTCACCTCGGCGATGCTGCGCACCTGCGCCGTCAGATTGTCGGCCATCACGTTGACCGACTCCGTCAACGCCTTCCACGTGCCCGACACGCCCTTGACGTCGGCCTGGCCCCCCAGCCGCCCGTCCGTGCCCACCTCGCGCGCCACCCGGGTGACCTCGTCGGCGAACGACGACAGCTGGTCGACCATCGTGTTGAGGGTGTTCTTCAGCTCCAGGATCTCCCCGCGAGCCGACACCGTGATGCGCTGGGACAGGTCACCCCGCGCCACCGCCGTGGCCACCTGCGAGATGTTGCGCACCTGGTCGGTCAGGTTGCCCGCCATGAAGTTCACCGAGTCGGTCAGGTCGCGCCAGGTGCCCGCCACCCCCTCGACCTCGGCCTGACCGCCGAGCTGGCCCTCGGTGCCGACCTCACGGGCCACCCGGGTGACCTCGTCGGCGAACGACGACAGCTGGTCGACCATCGTGTTGACGGTGTTCTTCAGCTCCAGGATCTCCCCGCGCGCGTGCACGGTGATCTTCTGCGACAGGTCGCCCCGCGCCACCGCCGTCGTCACCTGCGCGATGCTGCGCACCTGGTCGGTCAGGTTGCCCGCCATCGCGTTCACCGACTCGGTCAGGTCCTTCCACGTGCCCGACACCGCCGGCACATCGGCCTGACCGCCCAGCCGCCCGTCCGTGCCCACCTCGCGGGCCACCCGGGTCACCTCGGAGGTGAACAACGACAGCTGGTCGACCATGCCGTTGAACACCGAGGCGATCTCGCCCAGCAACCCGTCGGCGTCCTCGGGCAGCCGGGTGCGGAAATCGCCGTCCCGGACCGCCGTCAGCCCGCCGAGCAGCTGACGCAGCCGAAGCTCGCCGACCTCGGCGCCCCCGGACGCGGAACGGGAGCCACCGGTCATCGCTTCGCTCATGTCACCCTCGTTGTCCTACGACGTTGTCGGGACTGCCCTGCCGGTGACCTCGCGAACATCCCTGATCAGGAGGCCATGATCGAGGTCATCGACGGAACAGTCGTGGTTGGTGGTCATCCGGATTCTAGAGCCGGTAATCGTGATCTTCAGCCCCGAACGCCGAGGTGCGGCGCGGGCCGCTCACGACGACTCGCGGAGGTCGTCGGGGCGCTGCGCGCCCATCGCGGCCACGGCGTCGTCCACGTCGGCGTGGACGGTCAGCGAGGACCACACGCCGGTGACCTGGAGGACGCGCGCGGGCAGCTCCTGCACGCCGGCCAGGCGCAGGACGCCTCCGTGTTCGAGCACCGTGGCGTTGAGGCGTAACAACACGTGCAGGCCGCGGCTGTCCATGAAGCTCAGCCCGCCCAGGTCGAGCACCATGCCCGCCCCGGGCCGCAGGTGCCGCTCGGTGTCGGACTCCAGCCGCGTCGAGTTGGAGGCGTCGAGCTCGCCGACCACGGTCACCAGCACGCCGCCGGGCAGGTCGCGGCAGCTCAGGCTCAGAGGGGTCACGCCGTCACCGGAGGCCGGGCAGCACGAAGGCCCGTCCGGCCGGAAGGCAGGACGGACGGGTGTGACGGCGGACGAAGGAGGTCAGGCATCACAGGCCGGCGGCGGGATCGGCTGGGTCACCTGACCGGCGCGGTCGCCCGGACGGCGCGGCCGCCCCGACTGTGCTGCCTCTCGATCGCCTGGCCTGCGGCTACGCCCTCGCCGCGGACGCGCCATGTCGCCGCTACGGCCGGGACTCAATCGCGATCATCTCCTCCGTGCCGCGGCGATCGGTGCTCGCCTCCAACCCTTGAGCCTTCGGCGGTGGCGGGTCAGCACATCAGACGAAGAATCCGGCTCACACCTGTCCACGGAACGAAACGGGCATCAATGGATCAGTCGTGGCGGGGCTCGGCCACCGAGCGGAGGGTGTCGCCGGGCGAGCAGCCGAAGGCGGCCCGGTGGAGCTGGGCGAAGCGCCCCGGGTGGAAGAAGCCCCAGCGGGCGGCGACGGCCGTCACCGTGGTGTCGGGGTCGCCGGCCTTCAGCTCGGCGTGCGCGCGGGCCAGCCGGGCCTGGCGCAGGTAGCCCAGCGGGGTGGTGCCGAGGTGCCGGCGGAAGGCGTACTGGAGGGCGCGGGCGCTGACCCGGGCGGCGGTGGCGATCTCGTCGATGCCGATGGGCAGGTCGGCGTGGTCGTCGATGAAGGCCGTCGCCCGGCGCAACGCCTCGGGACGGGCGGAGCCGGGGACGGCGTCGGCGGCGTCGGTGGGCAGGGCGGTGAGCACGCTGGCGGCCAGGAGCTGCCCGGCGGTGGAGACGACGAGCGGCTCGGCGGCCAGCTCGGGGGCGGCCAGGACGTCGTCGCGCAGGTAGGCGAGCGTGCGCCGCAGATGGCGGCCGGCGACGGCGGAGACCGGGCGGTGCCCGACCAGCCGGACCGGCTCGGCCCGGCGGCCGGGCAGCGTGCCGGCCACCTGCTGCAGCAGCGCGGGGTCGAACATGATGATGTCGTAGCGCGAGCGGCGGATCTCGCCGGTGTAGGGCAGGTCGTGCGGGGCGAACAGCACGGTGTCGCCGGGGCCGAAGAGCTCGTCCGGCCCGCCGGCGACCTGCTGGGCGATGGTGCCGGTCTCGACCACGCACAGGCACACCTTGCCGAGCGGGTTGACGTCGTAGCTCATCGCGTATTCGAGGTTGAGCCGGTCGATGCTGACCGAGCCCATGACCTGGCGGGAGATCTGGGTGCGGGGGTTCTTCACGTCGGAGCCGATGCGCATCTTCGCGTATGCCTTGCTGAGGAACTCCTCCGTCTGGCCGATGTCACGGCTGTCGAAGACCTCTGGGCCCATCGGACCACCTCTTTTCCGGTCGGTGGGACCGCGCCTGCCGTGGCCCCTGCCGATTTTCCCAAACGGCTACGACAACGGCCGGCCGACGACGGCACAGGGCCCTCTGCCAGGGACGATCCGCTTTTGGTATACCATTTTTCGGGTGACTTCCTGGACGATCTCCAACGTGCGCCCCTGGGGCGGCGCGCCCGTGGACCTGACCATCGACGGTACCCGGATCGCCGCCGTGCTCCCGGCCGGGACCACCCCGCCCGCCGGCGAGCACATCGACGGCCGCGGCCTGCTGGCCCTGCCCGGATTCGTCAACGCCCACGCTCACGTCGACAAGAGCTGGTGGGGCCGGCCCTGGGTGTCGTACGGCGGCGTGGCGACCACGCAGGGCCGCATCGAGCACGAGCGCGCCGAACGCGACAAGTACGGCATCCCGGGCGTCGACGGCACGGTGGCGGTGCTGCGCGAGTTCCTGCGGCACGGCACCACGGCCACCCGCACCCACGTCGACGTCGACCTCGGGGTCGGGCTGCGCGGCATCGAGGCCGTCCGTGAGGCCGCGGCACGGCTCGACGGGGCGATCGAGGTCGAGATCGTGGCCTTCCCGCAGGACGGCGTCGTCCGCCGGCCCGGCGTGCTCGACCTGCTCGACCAGGCCGCGCGGGCGGGCGCCACCAGCATCGGCGGCATCGACCCCGCGACCATCGACCGGGACCCGGTCGCCCAGCTCGACGGCCTGTTCGAGATCGCCGAGCGCCGCGGCGTCGGCCTGGACATCCACCTGCACGACGGCGGCGAACTGGGCGCGTTCCAGTACGAGCTGATCATCGACCGCACGCTCAGGACCGGCCTGCAGAGCAAGGTCACCGTCTCCCACGGCTTCGCCCTCGGCGACCTGGCCCCCGACCGCCAGCGCGGCCTGCTCGACGACCTCGCCGCGGCGGGCATCTCCTGGGCGACGGTCGCGCCGGTGCGCACCGCGCCCCTCCCGTGGCGGGGCATGGCCGAGCGCGGCATCGGCCTCGGCCTCGGCACCGACGGGATCAGGGACCTGTGGTCGCCGTTCGGCGACGGCGACCTGCTGCGCATCGCCCTCGGCTTCGCCCGGCTGCACGGGCTGCGCTCCGACGACGAGCTCACCGCCGCCGTGGAGCTGGCCACCACCAAGGCGGCGCCGTTCGTGCACCGCGACCGGCACGACCTCGTCGCGGGCGCGCGGGCCGACGTCGTGCTCGTGGACGCCGAGAACGTGCCGGACGCGCTCGTGCGGGTGCCGCCGCGGGCGCTCGTGGTCGCCGGCGGCCGGGTGGTCGCCCGCGACGGCGACGTGCTCCTGGACGCCTGACACCCACGCTGGTGTCGCCTGACCCCATGCGGGCTCGCCTGACGCCCGCGCGGGGTCAGGGGCCGCCGGAGCGCAGGCGGTCGGCGTGCTCGCCGATGAGCCGGCCGCTGGTCGCCACGTGCCGGGCGACCAGCTCGCCGACGCGGGTGACGTCGCGGGCGGCGATCGCCTCGTAGAGCTCGCGGTGCTCGTCGGCGACCACCTGGAGGTCGTCGTGCCGGCCGAGCAGCCAGCGCATCCGGCTGCGCAGGACCTGCCCCACCTCGACCAGCAGGTCGTTGCCCGCGATGGCGGTGGCCGTCTCGTGGAAGTCGGCGGCGGCCCGCCGGGCGCGGATCGCGTCGCCGGCGCGCGCCGCCCGCAGCTCCGCGTCGAGGTCGGCGCGCAGCCGCCGCAGGCCCTGCGCGTCGTGCCGCCGGGCGGCGAGCTGGAAGGTGACGGCCTCGAACGCCGAACGCACCTCCACCAGGTCGGCGACGTCGCGGGCGGTGAACTCGCGCACCACGGCCCAGGTGCGGGGCCGCAACGTCACCAGCCCCTCGGCGGCCAGGGTGGCCAGGGCGTCGCGCACCGGCACCCGGCTCACGCCGAGCTCGGTGGCCAGGTCGCGCTCGACGAGCTTGCTGCCCGGCGGGCGGACGCCGTCGAGGATGTCGTCGCGCAGCCGCCGGATGACGCGTACGGACTCGGGCTCGAACCCGGCTCCTGCCACCATGCCCTCAGTCTCCCACCGGCGCCGGGCCGGACGGGCTGTCCGCGTCCCCCGTGTCGAGGCGGCGCGCCTGCTGCTGGAGGTGGGCGAGCATGACCTTGCCCGCGGGCGTCAGGGCGCGGGCCCCGGGCAGGGTGGCGCCCACCGAGCGGCGCACCGACGGCAGCGGCACCTGGAGTTCGAGGAGCTGGGGATCGGTCCTGACGAAGAGCGCGGGCAGCGCGGCGATCATGTCCGTGCCGAGCAGCAGGGAGCGGATCGTCAGGATGGAGCTGCATTCGGTGCGGTCGGGCGGCAGCGGCAGCCCGTTGCGGTGGAACACCTGCTCCAGCTCCCGCCGCAGCGAGGTCTGCTCCAGCGGCAGGATCCACGGGTAGTCCAGCAGGCCGGCCAGCGCGCGGGCGTGCGCCGCCGGGTGCCCGGCGCGGGCGACCAGCAGCACGGGCTCGTTGTAGAGCGGGATCTGGCGCAGGTCCGGGCGGTCCTCGATCGGGTTGAGCCGGCCGAGGATCAGGTCGAGGTCGCCGCCGGTGAGCTGGGGGACCAGTGAGTCGAACGTGCCCTCCTTGACGATCACGGTGATGCCCGGACGCTCGGCCTTGAGCGCCGCGATCGAGCGGGGGAGCAGCACGTTCGTGGCGGCCAGGAGGGTGCCGACGGTGACCGTGCCGGCCGTGCCGTCGGCCAGGCCGGCGATGCGCTCGCCCGCGCGGCGCAGCTCGGCCTGCACGGCGCGGGCGTGGTCGATGAACGCCTCGCCGAAGAGGGTGGGGGTGACGCCGCGCGATCCGCGGGTGAACAGCTCCACCCCGAGGATCTGCTCCACCTCCCGCAGCCCCCGGGTCACGGCGGGCTGGGCCAGGTGGAGGTGCTCGGCGGCGCGCAGGACGCCGCCCTGCTCGGCGATGGTGGTCACGAGCACGAGGTGCCGCAGCTTGAGCCGGCCGCTCAGCAGGTCCAGCGGACGAGATATCACGAAATCATCATATGACCAGGGCGTACCTGCCCTATTTCGCTATGTCGGCGGGAACCGGCTGGTCACCCAGGCGCTCGGCGTCGTTGCGGGGGATCACCAGGGCGGCGACCAGGCTGATGACCGTCACCACGGTCAGGTAGACGGTGATCGACAGCGAGGTCCCGGTCGAGGCGAACAGCGAGGCGGCCACCAGCGGCGTGATGCCGCCGCCCAGCAGCGAGGCGAGCTGGTAGGCCACCGACGTGCCGGAGTACCGGATGGCGACCGGGAAGAAGCTGGCGGTCAGCGTGCCCTGCGGCGCGTGCGTCATGGCCAGCACCGCGCCCATCGCCAGCATGAACAGCACGATGAGCGGCTTGTTGCCGGTGTTGACGACCGGCAGGATCGCCAGGGCGCCGGCCAGCAGCACCACCGACCCCCAGGTGAAGACGGCACGCAGGCCGTGCCGGTCGCCGAGGTGGGCCCACAGCGGCGCGGTGACCAGCCACACGGCGGCGCCGCCGATCACGCAGCTCAGCAGGAACGTCCGCGACAGGCCGGCCGCGGCCTCGCCGTAGCCGAGGATGTAGACCATGAAGATGTAGGCCAGCGCGCTGTTGCCGATGATCACGCCGATCGTGTGCACCACCTGGCGCCAGTGGTCGCGCAGCACCACCGCGATCGGCAGCTTGACCGGCTTGCGCCGCTCGACCAGGTCGGCGTAGTCGGGGCTCTCCTCGATGCGCAGCCGCAGGTACAGGCCGACCGCCACCAGCACGATGCTGAGCAGGAACGGCACCCGCCAGCCCCAGGCCATGAAGCTCTCCTCGCCCAGCAGCGAGGACGTGCCGAGGAAGACGGCGTTGGCGCACAGCATGCCCGCCGGGGTGCCCATCATGGGGAACGCCCCGAACAGGCCGCGCCGGCCCTTCGGCGCGTGCTCCATCGTCAGCACCACCGCGCCGCCGAGCTCGCCGCCCAGGCCGATGCCCTGGGCGATGCGCATCACCACGAGCAGCACCGCCGCCCACACGCCCAGGCTGTCGTACGTCGGCAGCACGCCGATCAGCGTGGTGCCGATCCCCATGATGAGCAGCGAGACGACGAGCGTGTTGCGCCGCCCGATCCGGTCGCCGAAGTGGCCGAAGACGATGCCGCCGAGCGGGCGGGCCAGGAATCCCACGGTCATGGTGCCGAAGGAGGCGATGGAGCCGGCGACCGGGTCCATGGCGGGGAAGAACTGCTTGTTGAAGACGAGGGCCGCGGCGGTGCCGTAGAGGAAGAAGTCGTACCACTCGATGGCGGTGCCGATGAAGGCGGCCCGCGAGACGCGGCGGGCGGCCAGGCGGCGATCTGTATCCATCTTTCTGTGCCTTCCGAATGAGGGTACGGAAGAGGATGCACGCTGGTGGTATGCCAGAACGAATACCGATTCGGTCGGCAGGCATAGCAGAACCGACATATAACGAAATAAGGATAGCCAGGCGACATTTCGGTATTGGACTGTTATGTCGAGCGATCAGCAGAATGTCGACCATGAAGCCCGCGCACTACGTCAACGGCGTCTTCACGACGGCGGGGACGGACTTCCCCCTCATCTCGCCCGTCGACGGCCGCACCGTCGGAGCCGTCCCCGAGGCGTCCCGCGAGACCGTCGACGAGGCGGTCCGGGCCGCCCGCGCCGCCCTCGACGGCCCCTGGGGAGCCACCTCCACCGAGGAGCGGTGCGCGTACCTGCGCCGGATCGCCGACGGGATCGAGGCCAGGTTCGAGGAGTTCGTCGAGGCCGAGGCCGCCGACACCGGCAAGCCGCGCGAGCTGGCCGCGACGGTGGACATCCCGCGCGCCGCCGGCAACTTCCGCGCCTACGCCGACCTCGCCTACGGCCGTCCCGAACGGGCCTACAACACCAGCGTCCCGGCCTGGAGCGGCATCGGGCAGGCGCTCAACTACACCGTGCGCCGCCCGCTCGGCGTGGTCGCCGTCATCTCGCCGTGGAACCTGCCGCTGCTGCTGCTCACCTGGAAGGTCGCGCCTGCCCTGGCCGCGGGCAACGCCGTCGTGGCCAAGCCGTCGGAGGAGACCCCCTCCACCGCCACCCTGCTGGCCGAGGTGATCGACGCGGCGGGCCTGCCGGCCGGCGCGTTCAACCTGGTCCACGGCCACGGCGCGGGGGCGGCCGGCGAGCACCTGACCGCGCACCCCGGCGTGGACGCCATCGCCTTCACCGGCGCCTCGGCCACCGGCAGCGCCATCATGCGCAACGCCGCCGCGCACGTCACCCCGGTCTCCTTCGAGCTCGGCGGCAAGAACCCGGCCCTGGTCTTCGCCGACGCCGACCTGGAGGAGGCCGTCGAGGGCACGATCCGCTCCAGCTTCACCCACTCCGGCCAGATCTGCCTGTGCACCGAGCGCGTCTACGTCCAGCGCCCGATCTTCGAGGAGTTCACCCGGGCGCTGGCCGAGCGGGCCAGGGGCCTGCGCGGCTACGGGCCGATGATCTCGGCCCAGCACCGCGACAAGGTGCTGTCCTACTACCGCCTCGCCGTCGAGGAGGGCGCGACGGTGCTGGCCGGAGGAGGCGTGCCGGAGTTCGGCGACGCCCGCGACGGCGGCTTCCACGTCGAGCCCACCGTGATCACCGGCCTGCCGCCGCACGCCAGGACCGTGCGCGAGGAGGTCTTCGGCCCCATCTGCCACGTCGCCCCCTTCGACGACGAGGACGAGGCCGTCCGGCTGGCCAACGACAGCCCGTACGGCCTGGCCGCCACCGTGTGGACCACCGACCTGTCGCGCGCCCACCGCGTGGCACCCCGGATCCAGGCCGGCATCGTCTGGGTCAACTGCTGGAACCTGCGCGACCTGCGCACCCCGTTCGGCGGCGTGAAGGCCTCCGGCATCGGGCGGGAGGGCGGCGAGTACTCGCTCGACTTCTTCTCCGAGCCGGTCAACGTGTGCGTCAAGATATGAGGACAGAAGTGACAGACAACCATCGCGCCGCCGCCGCGCGGCTGCTGGAGGCGTACGCGTCCGGCCGCCCGTGCGAGCCGGTCCGCGACCTGGTCGACGGCCTGGAGGCGGCCTACGCGGTGCAGAGCCTGCTCACCGAGCACTGGCTCGGCGAGGGCAGGCGGATCACCGGCCGGAAGGTCGGGCTGACCAGCGAGGCCGTGCAGCGGCAGCTCGGCGTCGGCTCGCCCGACTTCGGCGTGCTGTTCGCCGACATGGCGGTGCCCGACGGAGCGGAGATCCCGGCCGGCGCGGTGCTCCAGCCGCGCGCCGAGGCCGAGGTCGCGCTCGTGCTCGACCGCGACCTGCCGCACGAGCGCCACACGGTCGCCGACGTGATCGCCGCGACGGCGTTCGCGCTGCCCGCGATCGAGGTCGTCGGCAGCCGCATCCGCGACTGGGACATCACCCTGGCCGACACCGTCGCCGACAACGCCTCCTCCGGCCTGTACGTGCTCGGCAACCGCCCGGTCCCGCTGCGCGACGTGGACCTGCGGCTGGCCGGGATGGTCATCGAACGGCGCGGCGAGCAGGTCTCGACCGGCGTCGGCGCGGCCTGCCTGGGCCACCCGCTGCACGCCGCGGTCTGGCTGGCCGACACGCTGGCCGCGCTCGGCCGTCCGCTCCGGGCGGGCGACACCGTGCTGACCGGGGCGCTCGGCCCGGTCGTCCCGGTGAGTCCGGGCGACGTGCTGGAGGCCCGCATCGACGGGCTGGGCGACGTCCGCGCCGCCTTCGCCGCCGACGACGAGAAGGAGGAGCGGTGAACGCGCTCGCCGACCGCCTGGACGAGGCCACCCTGACCGGCCGCGCCATCCCCCGCCTGACCGACACGGCCGACCTCGACGTGCCCGCCGCCTACGAGGTGCAGCGCGCCCTGATCGAGCGGCGGCTGGCCCGCGGCGAGCGGATCGTCGGCGTCAAGATGGGCTTCACCAGCCGCGCCAAGATGGCCCAGATGGGCGTGGACGACGTCATCTGGGGCCTGCTCACCGACGCCATGCTGGTGGAGTCCCGGCTGGACACCTCCGGCCTGATCCACCCGCGGATCGAGCCGGAGATCGCGTTCCTGCTGGACCGCCCGGTGCGCGGCACGGCCGACGTGGCCTCGGCCGTCGGCGGCGTCGCGGTCGGGTACGAGGTGCTCGACTCCCGCTACGAGGGCTTCAGCTTCACCCTGCCCGACGTCATCGCCGACAACGCCTCGGCCAGCGGCTTCGGCGTCGGCCCCTGGCGCCGTCCGCGGGACGCCGGCGACATCGGCAACCTCGGCCTGGTCATGGAGATCGACGGCCGCCAGGTCGCCGGCGGCTCGTCGGCGGCCATCCTCGGCCACCCGCTGCGCGCGCTGACCGCCGCCGCCCGGCTGACCAGGGCCGCCGGGATCGAGATGGAGGCCGGCTGGATTGTCCTGGCCGGCGCGGCCACGGCGGCGGTGCCGCTGCCCGCCGGGGCGCACGTACGCGTCGGCGCCGCCGGCCTCGGACACGTGGAGGTGACCACCCGATGAGTGACGCGCTGCTGGTCGAGGGCAAGGCCCGGCCCCGCGGCCGGTTCCCGCACGTCAAGCGGGCCGGCGACTTCGTGTTCGTGTCGGGCACCAGCTCCCGCCGCCCCGACGGCTCCTTCGCCGGGGCGAGCGCGGACGAGCTGGGCACCACCAGCCTCGACATCCGCGAGCAGACCAGGGCGGTGATCGAGAACATCGCCGACCTGCTCGCCGCCGCCGGAGGCGGCCTGGACGACGTCGTGAACGTGACCGCGTACCTGGTCAGCATGAACGACTTCGGCGGCTACAACGAGGTCTACGGCGAGTACTTCGACGAGAGCGGCCCCGCCCGCACCACGGTCGCCGTCCACCAGCTCCCGCACCCGCACCTGCTGATCGAGATCTCCTGCATCGCCCTCGTCCCGCAAAGGAGCCAGGCATGATCCCCCCCTTCAACCTGAACAAGTGGATCGACGAGCACCAGGACCTGCTCAAGCCGCCGGTCGGCAACGCGCAGATCTGGAAGGACGCCGACCTCATGGTGACGATCGTGGGCGGCCCCAACCAGCGCACCGACTTCCACGACGACCCGATCGAGGAGTTCTTCTACCAGCTGCGGGGCGGCATGGTGCTGCGGGTCATGGAGGAGGAGGGCAAGCCGCCGGTGGACGTGCAGATCGGCGAGGGCGACGTCTTCCTGCTGCCGCCGCACGTGCGGCACTCGCCGCAGCGGCCGGTGCCCGGCTCGATCGGCCTGGTCGTGGAGTTCGCCCGCCCGCAGGGCGCGCTGGACGCCTTCGAGTGGTACTGCGTCAACTGCCACCGCCTGGTCCACCGCGCCGAGGTGCAGCTCCAGTCGATCGTGGACGACCTGCCGCCGGTCTTCCGCGACTTCCACGAGGGCGACCGCACCTGCCCCCACTGCGGCGCCGAGCACCCCGGCAAGGACTGGCCGGACCATCTGCGGCCGGTGGTCCGGTGACCATGATCGACGTGCACGCGCACGTCTTCCCGCGGATCTCCCGCGAGGAGGCCAGGACGCTCGCCGGGGCCGGCGAGCCGTGGCTGCGCGACGGCATGATGATGAGCGGCGAGGACGACTACCGCCCCGTCACGCCTGAGCTGTGGGACGCCGGCGCCCGCGTGGCCGCCATGGACCGCACCGGGGTGGCCGTGCAGGCGGTCTCCTCGACCCCGCTGCTGTTCGGCTACGCGGCCGACCCGGCCCGCGCCGCCGATTGGTGCGCCATGGTCAACGACCGCGTGCTAGACCACTGCGCGCAGGCCCCCGACCGGCTGCTGCCGCTGTGCCAGGTGCCCTTGCAGGACGCCGCCCTGGCCGCGAAGACCGTCACCGAGGCCAAGGCCGCCGGTCACCGCGGGGTGCACATCGGCAACCACGTCGGCCCGCGCAACCTGGACGACCCCGACATCGTCGCCTTCCTCGCGCACTGCGCCGAGCAGGACATGCCGGTGCTCGTCCACCCCTGGGACATGCTCGGCGCCGACCGCATGCGCGGCCACATGCTGCCGTGGCTGGTCGGCATGGCGGCCGAGACCCACCTCGGCATCCTGTCGCTGATGTTGTCCGGGGCGTTCGAGCGGCTGCCGGGCTCGCTGCGGCTGTGCTTCTGCCACGGCGGCGGCAGCTTCGCCTACCTGCTGGGCCGGGCCGACAACGCCTGGCACCAGCGCGACATCGTCCGCGAGCACTCGCCCAGGCCGCCGTCGGCCTACACCGACCGCTTCTACGTGGACTCCGCCGTGTTCGACCCGCGCGCCCTGCGGCTGCTGGTCGAGGTGATGGGGGCCGAGCGCGTCATGCTCGGCACCGACTTCCCGTTCCCGCTGGGGGAGCAGGAGCCGGGCGCGGTCGTGCGCGCCTGCGCCGAGCTGGACGAGCAGGGCCGTGCCGCCGTCCTGGGCGGCAACGCCGCCGCCTTCCTGGGGCTCGGGGGATGACGGTCGCCGAGACGCCGCTCGGGGCGTTGCGCGGCGTCCGGGCCGGCGGCGTGAGCACGTTCAAGGGCGTGCGCTACGCCGCGCCCGCCCGCCGCCTGGCCGCGCCGGAGCCCGCGCGCCCCTGGCGGGGCGTCGCGGACGCCCGCACCCCCGGCCCGCCCGCCCCGCAGCGGCCCGGCCGCATGGCCTGGGTGCCGGGCCTGGAGATCGACCCGGCCACGTCGGCCGAGGACTGCCTGTTCCTCAACGTCTGGACGCCCTCCGCCGAGGGGCGCCGCCCGGTGCTGGTGTTCCTGCACGGCGGCGCGTTCGTCTTCGGCTCCGGCGCCCAGGCGATGTACGACGGCACCGCGCTCGCCCGCGACCACGGCCTGGTCGTGGTGACCGTCAACTACCGGCTCGGCCTGCCGGGCTTCTGGCACGGCGACGGCGTGCCGGCCAACCTGGCGCTGCGCGACCAGATCGCCGCCCTGGAGTGGGTGCGCGGCAACATCGCGGCCTTCGGCGGCGACCCGGCGAACGTCACCCTGGCCGGGCACTCGGCGGGCGGCACCTGCGTGCTGGCCCTGATGACGTGCGCGCCCGGCCTGTTCGCCCGGGCTGCGGCGATGAGCCCCGTCCCGTACGGGTTCCGCACGCCCGCCGAGGCCGCCGACTGGACCTCGGCGGCACGTGCCGCCCTGGACGGCGACCCGTACGCCGTGCCGCTCGCCGGGCTGCTGGCTGCCGAGGAGGCCGCCGTACGCGCCTGCGCCCCGGCCGCGGGGCTGCTGCCCGCCGCGCCCGTCGTGGACGGCGAGCTGCTGGCCGTCCACCCGGTGGAGGCCGTCCGGACGGGGGCCGCCGCGCGCGTCCCGCTGCTGATAACGACGACGGCCGAGGAGACCCGCCTGTTCACCGCGATCGGCCAGGACGGCCTGGACACCGGCGAGCTCTTCGCCGGGCCCGCCCAGGAGCTCGCCGACGCCCATCACGGCCCCGCCGGGCACCACGTCTGCGGGCACCGCTCGCCCATGAGCCACGCCGGCATCGCCCTGGGCGCCTGCCACCTGGCGGACGTCCCCCTCTACCTCGGCACCCACGGAACACCCCTGACCGGCACGGGCCCCCAGGTGGACGCCCTGTCCCACGCGATGAGCACCACCTTCGCCCACTTCTGCCACGACGGCACAGGCCCGTGGATCACCTCGTCGACGACTCGTCTCCGAGGTCGGCCCGCTCACTGACGGAGGTCTCGAAATGCCCGCTTCGCGCGTCTACATGCTGTGGCACGTCCACCACGTCGCACAGGACGAGAACGGGAACGTCGTGCATTTCCCCGGCGCCGACTTCTCGGCCCAGGAGGACCGGGGCGACGACGTCAAGCTGCTGGGGGTCTACTCCAGCGAGGAGCGGGCCCGGCGGCGCATCGCGTCGGCGCGGGCGCTGCCCGGCTTCCGCGACGAGCCCGACTGCTTCTGGTACGGCGAGGTCGAGCTCGACGCGGACGCCTGGCCCGAGGGGTTCGTGAGCGGGTGCTGAGGTGGCTGGTTCACGGGCCGTCGGGGGAGGTGAGGGGGTGGCCGGGGAGCGGGGTGGAGAGGATCATGGTGCTGGAGGGCGGGCCGTAGACCGCCAGCCGGTCGATCAGGTCCTCGAAGGCGACCATGGAGACGGCCACGATCCGCAGGATGCTGCACACGTCGCCGGTGACCCGGTGGATCTCGCGGACCTCCGGCCAGCCGGCCACCTCGGGGTCGCGCAGCACGCAGCGGGTGCCGTAGCAGGACATGCGGATGAAGGCCGAGACCGGCCAGCCGGCCCGCACCGGGTCCACCGTCGCGTGGTAGCCGGTGATGACGCCCGACTCCTCCAGCTTCCGTACGCGGTCGGCCACCGAGGGCGCGGACAGGTGGATCCGGCGGGACAGCTCCTTGAGGGAGAGCCGGGCGTTGTCCTGGAGTTCGCGCAGCAACTCCCAGTCGGTCTCGTCCACGATCGCGCCTTCCGTTCGTAAGCCCCAAATCATGATTTATACCGAAACATAAGCCTATATGGCGATATAGCCTTCCATGTGGCATTCCTTCTCCATCATCCCGACGCCATCATGGGGACAGCAAGGCTAAGAGAAGGGCAAGCGCGTGGACGCGACGCGACAGTTAGCAGCAGTGCGGCCGACCACGGCGGAGGAACGCGCCGCAAGAGCCAGGGCGACGGGCGGAGCCCCCACCCTGGACTTCGAGACCCGCACCCCCTACGACGCCTACGTCCGCACCGACGTGCTGCACGGGCTGCAGCACCCGATGAGCGACGACGCGGGCGAGATGTCGTTCCTGATGATCACTCAGGTGATGGAGCTGTACTTCAAGCTCATTGCCTTCGAGCTGCGCAACGCGCAGGAGCGGCTGCGGGCCGACGACGTGTGGGCCGCGCTGGACCCGCTCCGCCGTACGGCGCTGCACCTGGAGGGCCTGAACGCGAGCTGGCGCGGCCTGCGCTGGATGACCCCCGCCGACTTCAACCGCTTCCGGGACGAGCTCGGCGAGGCCAGCGGCCTGCAGTCGGCGATGTACCGGCACGTGGAGTTCCTGCTGGGGCTGAAGAACCCGGCCCTGCTGCGCCCGTTCAGACGCCAGGACCGCACCCACCGCGACCTGCTCACCACCCTGGAGTCGCCGAGCCTGTGGGACGACGCCATCGCCCTGCTGGCCCGCCTCGGCCACGACCTCCCCCGCGAGCTGCTGGAACGCGACTTCGCCGTCGAGCACGAGCCGCACCCGGCCGTCGAGCGGGCCTGGGTCGAGGTGTACCGCGACACCGGCCCCGGCAACGCGCCGCGGCTGCTCGGCGAGGCGCTGACCGACGTGGCCGAGCAGTTCGGCGACTGGCGCTACCAGCACGTGACGGCGGTCCGCCGGTCGATGGGCGCCAAGCCCGGCAGCGGCGGCTCCAACGGCCTGGCCTGGCTGGAACGCAGCATGGCGCGGGTGGTCTTCCCCGAGCTGTGGTCCGCCCGGACCCACATGTGAAGGACGGACGACACGTGATCGACGACTGGAAGCCCGCCGAGCAGGACGCCCTGCGCCGCGACCGCGACGACCCGGGCCACCGCGAGCTTTTCCTGATCCCGCCCGCCGACGGCGGCGGCCACCCCGAGTGCGCCTATTTCGCCGGCAACTCCCTGGGGCTCCAGCCCCGGGCGACCGCGGCGGAGCTGGCCGAGGACCTTGCGGCATGGGCCCGGCTCGGCGTGGAGGGACATCTGGAGGGGGCCCGTCCGTGGCTGCCCTACCACGAGCGGCTCACCGGCCCGGCCGCCCGGCTGGTCGGCGCGCTGCCCGAGGAGACCGTGGTGATGAACTCGCTGACGGTCAACCTGCACCTGCTGATGGTCTCGTTCTACCGGCCGCGCGGCACGCGGACCCGGATCCTCATCGAGGACACCGCGTTCCCCTCCGACAGCTACGCCGTGCGCAGCCAGGCCCGCCTGCACGGCCTCGACCCGGACGAGACGGTGGTCCGGCTGCGCGACGGCCGGGAGGTGCTGGACTTCCTGGACCGCGAGGGCGACACGGTCGCGCTGGTCCTGCTGGGCGGCGTCAACTACCTGACCGGCGAGCTGATGGACATCCCGGCGATCACGGCGGCCGGCCGGGCGAGCGGCGCGGCCGTCGGCTGGGACCTGGCGCACGCCGCCGGGAACGTCCCGCTGGAGCTGCACGCGTGGGGGCCGGACTTCGCCGCCTGGTGCTCCTACAAGTACCTCAACTCCGGGCCCGGCGCCCTCGGCGGCGTGTTCGTCCACCAGCGGCACCTGGGCGACCCGGCGCTGCAGCGGCTGGAGGGCTGGTGGAGCACCGAGCAGGCGACCCGGTTCGAGATGGCGCCGGTCTCCCGGCCGCCGGCCAGCGCCGACGCCTGGCAGGTCTCCAACCCGCCGATCTACGCGATGGGCCCGGTGCGCACCTCGCTCGGCGTCTTCGACCGGATCGGGATGACCGCCCTGCGGGCCCGCAGCGTACGGCTCACCGCCTACCTGGAGAGCCTGCTCGACCGGGTCACCCCCACCAGGCCGCTCACGCTGGTCACGCCGCGCGACCCCGCCCGCCGGGGCTGCCAGCTCTCCCTGCGCGTCGGGCGCGGCGGCGCGGCCGAGCTGACCCGGCGGCTGCGTCACGAGCACGGGGTGATCGCCGACGCCCGCGAGCCGGACGTCGTCCGCCTGGCGCCGACCCCCCTGTACTCGACCTACCACGACTGCTGGCGCGCCGCCGTCGCGCTGGCCGAGTGCGTCGAGGAGGAGCGATGAACGTCACCGTGGTCGGCGCGGGCCTGACCGGCTGCCTGCTCGCCTGCTACCTGGCCCGGCGCGGCCTCGACGTGACCGTCTACGAACGGCGGCCCGACCCGCGCGCCGGGCTCGCCGAGCGCGGCCGGTCGATCAACCTGGCCATCTCCGAGCGCGGGCTGGACGCGCTGCGCAGGATCGGCCTGGAGGAGCAGGTCATGGCCGGCGCGCTGCCCATGCGCGGCCGGATGATCCACCCGGTGGACGGGCCGCTGAACTTTCAGCCGTACAGCCACGACGGGGTGCGCTCGATCAACTCCATCAGCCGCGGCGCGCTCAACAACACGCTGCTGGACGCCGCGGAGTCGGCGCCCGGCGTGAAGATCTTCTTCGGGCACCGGCTGACCGGGCTGGACCCGGCGACCGGCGCGATGGAGTTCGACACCGCGGCCGGCCCGGTGCGCGCGGCGGCCGGCGTGGTGCTCGGCGCCGACGGGGCCGGCTCGGCCGTCCGGGCCGAGCTGGTGGCCCACCGGGGCGTCCGGGAGAGCCTGGACTTCCTCGGCCACGGCTACAAGGAGCTGACGATCCCGCCCGTGGCCGGCGAGTTCGCCTTCGACCCCGGCGCCCTGCACATCTGGCCGCGCGGCACCTCGATGATGATCGCGCTGCCCAACCCCGACCGCTCCTTCACCTGCACGATGTTCTGGCCGACCGAGGGCACGTCGAGCTTCGCCTCGCTGAGCGGCCCGGCCGCGATCGAACGCCACTTCCGCACCCACTACCCGGACGTGCCCCCCCTCGCGCCCGGTCTGGTGGGGGAGTACATGGAGAACCCGGTCGGCCGGCTCGGCACCGTCCGCTGCGCGCCGTGGCAGACGGACGGCCGGGTCGGCCTGATCGGCGACGCCGCGCACGCCATCGTGCCCTTCTACGGGCAGGGCGCCAACAGCGGCTTCGAGGACGTGACCGTGCTCGACCGGTGCCTGACGGAGACCGGCGGCGACTGGTCCCGCGCGCTGCCGCTGTTCGAGCTGCGGCGCAGGGACGACACCGACGCGATCGCCGAGATGGCGCTGGCCAACTTCGTCGAGATGCGCGACAAGGTCGCCTCCCCGGTGCACCGGCTGACCAAGAGCGTGGAGCACCGCCTCGAACGCGCGCTGCCCGGCCGCTACGTCTCGCGGTACGAGCTGGTGTCGTTCTCCACGGTGCCGTACGCGCAGGTCAGGCGGCGGGTACGGCGGCAGCACCTGCTGCTGGCCGGGGCCGCCGCCGGGGTCGGGGCCGCGCTGCTGGCGGCGGGCGCGGCCGGGCTCGCCCGGCTCGGCTCCCGCCGGTCCGGCGGGAGGTGAGGGTGGAGAACCGTGCCGTCCTGACCCGCCCGGCGCCCGGCCCGCTCCGCACCCTGCGGTACGGGGCCGACGCCGACCAGGTGATCGACCTCTGGCCGGGCGAGGGACCCCTGGTGGCGCTGGTGCACGGCGGGTTCTGGCGCCCGGAGTACGACCGGACGCACCTGCGGCCCATGGCCAACGCGCTGCACCGGGCGGGGTGCGGCGTGGCCGCCGTCGAGTACCGCCGCAGGCCGGGAGATCCGGCGGCGGCGGTCGCGGACCTGCGGGCCGCGGTCGGCCTGCTGCGTCCCTCGGTGGTCGTCGGCCACTCGGCCGGCGGTCATCTCGCCATGTGCGCCGCGCCGGACGGGACCGCCGTCCTGGCCCTGGCTCCGGTCGCCGACCTGCGGCTGGCCGCGCGGCTGGACCTCGACGACGGCGCGGTGGCCGACTTCCTCGGCGGGCCGCCGGACGACCATCCCGGCCTGGACCCGGTACGCCTGCCGGACCGGACGGGCCCGCTGGTGATCGTGCACGGCACGGCGGACGAGCGGGTCCCCGTCCAGGTCTCGGAGTCGTACCTGGCGGCCCACCCGGGGACGTCGCTGGTGCGCGTCCCGGGGGCGGGCCACTTCGTGCTCATCGACCCGGAGAGCCGTACCTGGCCGCTGGTCAGGCGTGAGCTGACCGCCCTCCTGCCCGCCTGACGGCGTCCGCCGCGAGCAGCGCCGCGCCGAGCTGCACCGCGACCAGCGAGCGCAGCGGGATCGGCGTGCCCTGCGCGTCGGCCTCGGCCTGCTCGAACCACTCGTCGAAGCGCGCGCCGAGCCGGGCGCGCTCGGCCCGGACGGCGGGCGTCGCGTTGCCCGCGGCCAGCTCGGCGTCCAGCATGCGCAGGTAGGTGCCGCAGTACCGCAGCCGCATGGAGTGCACGAGCTGCCGGCCGCCGACCGCCTCGGCCACCGTGGCCGGGCGGTCGGTGCCGGGCAGGTCCTCCCACTCGCTGATGAACTCGTCGTGGGCGCCGACGAAGTCCTCCAGCGCCCGGCGGAAGGGGGAGGACACGGTCAGGTCGCCCTTGGCGCGGGCGAGCGAGGCGGCCAGCTCGCCGATCAGCTCGCGCTGCCCGGCCAGGCAGTCGCGGATCGTCTCGTGGTACTTCTGGCCGGTCGGGGTCTGGTCGGCGACGCGGGGGTCGGCCCAGTAGGGCAGCTCGGCGATCAGGTGCAGGGCGCCGAAGCGCTCGGCGTAGTCGACGCTGCCGCCGCCGATGCCGTACGTCGCGGCGATGTCGGCGCCGCGCGGCGTCAGGTAGGCCGCCGGCGCGATCTGGACGGCGCCCGGCAGCTCCGGCGGGCCCATGTGCAGGGGCAGGCCCTCGGCCGTGGCGATGGCGGTCAGGCGGGCGGCGAGCGCGGGGTCGTTGCGGCTGAGGTAGTAGAAGGCACCCTGGAGCTCGCCGTTGTGCAGGGAGTAGACGAGGGCGGGCCGGACCTCGTCCATCAGCCGCATCAGCGCCTCGGTCTCCGGCAGCGTGCGGTCGAAGAAGTAGTCCTCGCCGGTCAGCGGGAAGGTCCATTCGACCTGGTCGGCCTCGGCCGGGCGGTAGAAGTGCTCGGCGTAGGCGCGGCGGTCGCTCGGGCGGGCGTACCAGCCCTCGTTGAGCCGGGCGCCGTCGGGGTCGACGCAGGGGACGAGGTGCCAGCGGAAGCCGAAGTCCTCCCGCAGCGCGGCGTCCTCGACGAGCTGCCGCAGCAGCGTGCTGACGGTGAGCGCGCCGATGGGCTCGTTGGGGTGGGGGCCGCCGATGATCACGGCGTCATGGGGGCCCGCGCCGATGGTGGCCACGCGCAGCGGCTCGCCGAGGCGGGAGGTGCCGATGCGGCGCAGGCGCACCAGGTCGGGGTGGGCGGCGGCGAGGTCGTCGAGCTCGGCGTGCATCTGGTCCACCGTCGGGAACGCGGTGAAGTCGGGCACGCGGCTCAGGTGGGGGGCGACGTCCATTTCGGGCCTCCTGATAATCTGGATTATTCTAGTAAATCAGATTATCTTTACGGCATGCAGGAGATGTCATGCGGCTGAACAGGGCGGAAAGCAAGGCCGCCAACAAGCGCGCGCTGATCGAGGCCGCCCGCGAGATCGTCGGCAGGGACGGCTCAAAGGCCAAGCTGGAGGACATCACCGAGCTGGCCGGCCTGACCACGGGCGCGGTCTACTCCCTGTTCGGCGGCAAGAACGGGCTGATGGCCGCCATGGTCGACGACTACGTCGGCCCGCTCGACCTGCGCACGGCCGAGGCCGGGGGGTTCGGCCCGCGGCTGGCGGAGGTCGTGGCCGAGATCGCCCGCCGCTTCCTGCGCATGTCGGCCGACCCGCAGGCGGCCGGCCGGCTGTTGTTCGAGACGCGCGTGCTCGACCTCGTGCTCAACGACCCCGACCTGCGCCGCAGGCTCACCACCTCGATCAGGTCGACCGAGGTCGAGCTCGCCGCGCTGTTCACCGGCCGCGAGCACGGCGGGGCCGCCGTCACCGCGGAACAGGCGCTGCGCCTGGCCCGCGCCCTGAAGGCGCTGCTGTCCGGGCTCGGCCAGAACGTCGTGCTCGGCGCCCACGAGGCCGACGAGCGGTTCTTCGTCGAGACCGCCCTGGCGCTGATCACGCCGACGGTGCTCGGACCGGCCTAGATCACGGCCGGGGTTCGGGGGGACCACACGGCCGCACGTCACCCCACCCCGAAAGGCAGAACCATGTCCAGATCCGGCTTCGGCGTCATCGGCGCGCCGGTGTTGTACATCGGCGTCCTCCAGACCATGGAGATGACGCTCTCGCCCGCGCTCCCGCTCGTCCAGCAGGACCTGGGGGCCTCGCCCGGCGCGCTCGCGTGGATCTTCACCGGCTCGCTGATCAGCTCGGCCATCAGCACCCCCATCGTCGGCCGCCTGGCCGACATGTACGACAAACGGCGCGTGCTGCTCGCGCTGATGGCGATCAGCGGCGCCGGGGTCCTGCTCTCCGCCCTGGCGCCGAACATCACCCTGCTGATCACCGGCATGGCGATCGAGGGCATCTGGCTGGGCGTGCTGCCCCTGACCGTCGGGCTGTTCCGCGACACCCTCACCCCCGAGCGCGCCGCCACCGGCAACGGCCTGGTCGTCGGCGTCGCCGCGCTGGCCAGCGCGCTCGGTCTCATCCTGGCCGGGCCGATCACCTCGGCCCTCGGCTACCGGTCGCTGTTCCTGCTGGCCGTGGCCGGCGTGGCGGCGGCCGCCCTGCTGGCCTGGTTCACCGTGCCGTCCACCCCGCGCGCGGCCGGCGGTCGCGTCGACTGGGCGGGCGGGCTGCTGCTCGGCGGCGGCGTGGCCCTGGTCATGCTGGGCCTGACCGCCGTCTCCAGCTGGGGCTGGACGTCCCCGGCCACCCTCGCCCTGTTCGCCGCCGCCGTGCTGACGCTGGGCCCGTGGGTGGTCGTCGAGCTGCGCGTCGCCGACCCGCTCGTGGACCTGCGGCTGCTGGCCGGACGCACCCCGGCCGGGGTGACCGCCATGGGGGTGCTGCTCGGCTTCGCCTCCTTCGGCCTGGTCGTCGCCCTGCCGATGATGCTGGCCGCGCCCGCCGGCACCGGGTACGGCCAGGGCGCCGACACCCTGTGGATCGGCATCTACATGTTCCCCATGGGCGTCGCGGGCACCGTGATCGCGCCGCTGGTCGGGCCCATGACCAGGCTGCTGGGCCGGCGCGCGGTGCTGGTGCTGGGCAGCGTGCTCGTCTGCGCCGGGACCGGCGGGCTGGCCCTGTGGCACTCCGCGCCCTGGCAGGTCATGGCCGCGGTGACGGTCATCGGGCTGGGCGCCTCCATCGGCCTCACCGCCGGGCTCAACGCCGTGGCCGCCGACGTGCCGGGCGAGCGCGCGGCCGGGGTCAGCGGCGTGGTCTTCGTCGCCAAGAGCATCGGCGGCACGTTCGGGGCCCAGCTCGGCGCCATGGTGCTGGCCTCCGGCGCCGTCGCGGGGGTGCCCACCGAGCAGAGCTTCGTCGACACGTACCTGCTGTCGGCCGCGCTGGGCCTGCTGGCCGTCGCCGCCGCCCTCGTGATCCCGGCCACTGTGCGGAAGACGCAAGCGGGGCAGGTGGTTTCTGCCCTGGCGACGAAGCCGTCCGTCCGCCCCGGTGAAAGCCTGTGACGATGACGAACGTCTACATCTCCATCGACATGGAAGGCGTGGCGGGCATCGCCACCATGGACCAGGTCTCCCGCGCCGGCCACGGCTACCCGCGGGCCCAGCGCCTGATGACCGCCGAGGCCAACGCCGCCACCGAGGGCGCCTTCGCGGCCGGGGCCGCCAGCGTCCTGGTCAACGACAGCCACGGCACCATGGACAACCTGCTGCACGAGGAGCTCGACCCGCGCGCCCGGCTGATCTTCGGCACGCCCAAGCTCGACTGCATGGCCGAGGGCGTCTCGGCCGAGCACGACGTGGCCATGTTCCTCGGCTACCACGCCGCCGCCGGCTCGCCGGGCGTGCTCGCCCACACCTTCTCCTCGCACTTCTACCAGGTACGGCTCAACGGCGCGATCGTCTCCGAGGCCGAGGTCAACGCCCTGCAGGCGGCCGCCGTCGGCGTGCCGGTGGGGCTGCTCACCGGCGACGACGTCATCTGCGACGTCGCCGCCAAGGCGTTCCCCGGGGTGCGCACGGTCGCCGTCAAGATCGCTCACGGGCACACCGCGGCCGACAGCCTCTCGCCGTCCGAGGCGCGGCGGCTGATCAAGGAGGCGGCCGCGGAGACCGTGCGCTCGGCCGGGGAGCTGCGGCCGGTCGAGCTGCCCGGCGTGCTGGAGCTGGAGATCGACATGCCCACCACGCCCGCCGCCGAGCTGGGCGAGCTGGTGCCGGGCGTGCGCCGGATCGCCGACAAGACGCTCGCGGCCACCTTCACCACCCCGAGGGAGGTGCTCGGATGCGTGACGACCTGCTACCACCTGGCGGCGGACGCCATGATCGCCAGGATGGCCCTGTACGGCAGACCAACCAGGTAGCCCCCAGGTTTGCCGCTCCGGACAAGCGTTTCGAACCCGGACATCCAGATACTTGAACGATGGATTTTGAGCAGGTAGAACGCGCGCTCGACGCCCTTCCCGGCCTCCGCCCCGGCGGGCCGGGACTGGCGGTCGGGGTCTACGCCGACGGCAAGGTGCTGCACACCGCGGCGAGGGGCGTGGCCTCCGTCGAGTTCGGCGTCCCGATCGACTCCCGCACCCGCTTCGACATCGCCTCCATCAGCAAGCAGTTCACCGCCGCGTGCCTGCTGCTGCTGGCCCGCGACGGCAGGCTCAGCCTGTCGGACGACGTCCGCGAGCACGTCCCCGAGCTGCGGCTCGGTGTGCCCGTCACGCTCGACCAGTGCCTGCGGCACACCGGCGGCCTGCCGGAGTGGTACGGCCTGCAGGCCGTCACCGGCGTCCCGTTCACCCTGATGGACGAGGAACGGCTGATGAAGCTCGTGGCGGGCATGCGCCGGACCACGTTCGAGCCCGGCACCCGCTTCTCCTACTCCAACACCGGCTACGTCCTGGCCGCCGTCGTGGTCCGGCGGCTCACCGGCCGGTCGCTGGCCGACTTCGCCCGCGAACGGCTCTTCGAGCCGCTCGGCATGGACGACACCGTCTTCCGCGACGACGCCTCCGTCCCGCTGCCGCGGATGGCCTACGGCTACGACGGCGCCGGCGCGCGGGCCGACACGCAGGAGAGCGCGGTCGGCGACGGCGGCCTGGTGACCGGCGTCGCCGACCTCGCCCCCTGGCTCGGCTTCCTGGCCGACGGCCGGGTGCTGGGCGCCGACGTGCGCGGCGCGCTGCTGGAGCGCACCACGCTCGCCGACGGCGCCGTCCTGCGGTACGCCCGCGGCATCTGCCACCTGACCGTCGGCGAGCTGGCCGGGTACGGTCACGCCGGCGGCATGCACGGCTACGTCGGCAACCTGCTCCACCTGCCGGAGCCCGGCCTCGGCGTGGCCGTCCTGACCAACCACAGCGGCCTGGACCCCGTCGGCCTCAGCCTGGGCCTGGCCCGCGCCCTCACCGGCCAGGACCCGGCCCCCCGCCCCGCCCCCGCCTCCCGGGCCGCCGCCGAGGCGGCGCGGCCCGCCCTGCTCGGCCACTGGCACGACCCGGAGACCGACGCCACGCTCACGCTCGAACCCGCCGCCGACGACCACGGCGACGACCACGGCGACGACCACGGCGGCAAGATCTCCCTGACCGGCGCCACCGACCTCGAACTCGCCCTCGACGACGACGGCCGCTGGTACGCGCAGGTCCCGGCCGGCCGGATCTGGATCGTGCCGGAGGACGGGCGGCTGCTGTTCGGCCACGACGGCTCGATCCGCTGGCCGCACGTGTACGAGCCGTGTGACCCGCCGGGGGAGCAGCCCGCCCCGCAGGGCGCCTGGCTCAACGACGAGACGGGCGTGCTCGCCGTCATCGACGAGGGGACGCTGCGCGTCGGCCTGACCTTCCAGGCCCCGGTCGTCCCCGCGCCCGCCGGGACGTGGCGGGCCGGCCCGTTCACCCTGCGCCTCGACGGGGACGGCGACCTGCTGCTCAGCGGCTTCGGCCTGCTCGGCCTGCGCTTCGCCGCCCAGCCCGAGGGCACCGCGCCCGTCGGCGTCCCCCCTGGCCTGGTCTAGGGGCGTGTTGGCCTGCAGCACGAGCCGGGGCACGCAGAGTTTGGCTGCCGGGTCAGTGAACGAGGGGGGCCGGGCTTCTAGCGTCCGACTATTCCCCCCGCTCACTCCCCGAGGTGGTTCCATGACATCCGCGACCGCACTCGCCAGGCTCGCCACGGGCGCTCTGCTCGTGCTGGTGGCCGGCTGTGCCGGAGCCGCGAGCTCCGGCGCGGCCCCCGACACGCTCCGCTGGGCGACGGGGACGGCCCCCAACAGCCTCGACATCGCCCACGGCTTCAACGACGCCTCCACGACCGTGCAGTTCGCCGTCCTCGACACGATGGTGACCCTCGGCCCGGACGGCAGGGTCATCCCGAGCATCGCCGCCTCCTGGACCCATCCCGACCCGCGCACGTACGTCTTCACCCTGCGCGAGGGCCCGAGATTCAGCGACGGCACGCCCGTCACCGCCGAGGACGCCGCCTACTCCCTGACCCGCCACCTCGACCCCGCCGTGACCTCCCAGGCCGCCAGCTACGTCACGCAGGTCAAGGAGGCCGAGGCCACCGGCCCGCGCACGGTGAAGGTCACCCTGAGCAAGCCCAGCGCCAGCTTCCTGGCCACCGCCGCGCTGGCCTGGCAGATCGTGCCGAAGAAGCTGGCCGCCGCGCACCCGAAGGACCTCGGCTCGCCCGAGGTCGGCACCCTCGGCTCCGGCCCCTTCAAGGTCACGAAGTTCTCGCTCACCTCCGGGGTGACGCTGGAACGCAACGACCTGTACTGGGGCCCCAAGCCGGAGCTGCGCAAAATCGAGATCAAGGCGATCGGCGACGCCGAGACGCTGCGCCTGGCCGTCTCCTCCGGCGAGGTGGACGGCACCAACGACATCCAGGTCAGCGAGACGCGCAAGTGGAGCGCCCTGTCCGGCGTCACGACCTCCTTCTACCCGGCCAACAACATCGCCTACCTGTCACTCGGCGTCCGCGAGGGCCCGCTCAAGGACGTGCACGTGCGCCGCGCCATCGCCCACGCCCTCGACCGGGACGCGCTGGCCACGCTCATGACCAGCGGCCACGGCGGCATCGCCGACCTGATGCTGCCCAAGCCGCAGCTCGCCGCCCTGTACGGCGGCACGCCGCCGAAGCTGCCCGCCTACCCCCACGACGTGAACGCCGCCAAGGCCGAGCTGGCCAGGTCGGCCCACCCCGAGGGCTTCACCCTGGCCGCGCCGTACGACAGCGGCAGCGACGACGTCAAGGCGCTCCAGGCCATCGCCGCCGACCTGGCGGTGATCGGCGTCAAGCTCGACCTCCAGCCGCTGCCCACCGAGCAGTACCGGCAGCGCATGTTCAGCCACCAGGACACCCCGCTGCAGCTCGTCGACCTGCTCTACGGCACCCCCGACCCGGGCGAGGTGCTGCCCGACCTGGTCAGCCGCGCCTCGGCCGGGCCCCAGGGCTTCAACTTCAGCGGCTACGGCTCGCCCGAGACGGACGCCCGGCTCGACGACCTCGGCAAGCTCGAGGGAGCGGACCGTGCCGCCGCGGTCACCGAGGTGCTGGCCGAGATCGCCGACCAGGTGCCGTACGTGCCGCTCTACACCAAGGAGGCCGCCGTCGCGCTGCGCAAGCGGTTCACCGGCCAGTTCGGCACCTGGACCATGAACGTCTTCAGCACCATCCGCCCGGCGGCCGGTGTCTGATGGCCTTCGTCGCCCGCCGCCTGGCCGCCGCGCTGCTCCTGCTCGGCGTGCTGTCCGTGCTCACCTACGCGCTGCTGGCGCTCGCCCCGGGGGATCCGGAGCAGGTGCTGCTCGGGCCGCGGCCCTCCACCGCGGAGTCGCGCGCCGCCGTCCGCGCGCAGTACCACCTCGACGACCCGCTGCCCGTCCGCTACGCCACCTGGCTCGGCGACGCCGTGCGCGGCGACTTCGGGGCGTCCCTCTACAGCCGCGAACCCGTCACCAGCGTCATCGCCGACCGGCTGCCCGTCACCGCCGGCCTGGCCGCCTACGCGATCCTCCTCACCCTCGCCGTCGGCCTGCCCGCCGGGCTGGCCGCCGCCATGCGCAGGGGCGGCCCGCTGGACCGGGGCATCACGCTCTCCGCGCTGGTCGGCCTCGCGATCCCGCCGTTCGCGATGAGCATCCTGCTGCTGTACGGCTTCGCCGTCACCCTCGGCTGGTTCCCCGTCTTCGGCGCGGGCGAGACGTTCGCCGAGCGGGTCGCCCACCTGACGCTGCCCGCGATCGCGCTGGCCACCGGGCAGGCGGCGGTCGTCGTCAGGCAGATGCGGGCGGCCGCGCTCGACCTGGCCGGGCAGGACTTCATGACCTTCGCCCGGGCGCGCGGCGTCGGCCGGGCCCGCTACTGGATCGGGTACGCGCTGCGCAACACCGCGCTGCCCGTCCTCACGGTCGGCGGGCTGCTGCTGGCCGCCAACCTCACCGGCGCGCTGTTCGTCGAGCGGGCCTTCGGGCTGCACGGCGTCGGCGAGCTGCTCGTCAGCGCCGTCGGGCAGAAGGACCTGCCCGTCGTCCAGGCGCTCGTCCTGATGGGAGGCGCCGTGGTGGTCGCCGTCAACCTGCTGATCGACCTGGCCTACCTCGCGGTGGACCCGCGGGTGCGGCACGGGGCGGTGGCCGCGTGAGCGTCGTGACGGGGACCGTGCGCCTCGGCGGGAGGGCGCGGCGGCTGCGCCGGGCCAGGCCGGGGCCGCTGACGCTGCTGTCGGGCGGGATCCTCGCCCTGATGGCGTTCGCCGCCCTGTTCGGCACGTGGATCGCGCCCTACGACCCGGCCGCGCAGGACCTCGCGCTCGGCGCGACGATGCCGAGCTGGGCCCACTGGGCGGGCACCGACGAGCTGGGCCGGGACGTGTTGTCGCGCTGCCTGGCCGGAGCCCGCTCCGCGCTGCTGTGGCCGCTCGTCGTCGCGCTGGGCACGTGCGCGATGAGCACCTCGCTCGGGCTGCTGGCCGGCTACCGCCGCGGCTGGATCGACGCCGTCATGATGCGGGTGGTCGACCTGCTCATCGCGATGCCGGGGCTGCTCATGCTGATCGTCCTGGTGGGCGTGCTGGGCGGCGGCATCGGCTGGGCGGTGCTGGCGATGGCGGTGCTGTTCACGCCCGGCGACATCCGGGTGGTGCGCAGCCTCACCATGGCCCAGCGCGAGCTGGCCTACGCCGAGGCGGCCCGCACGCTCGGGCTCAGCCGCGGCCGGATCATGTTCAGGCACCTGCTGCCCAACATCGCGCCCACGGTCGTGGCCGGCGCGCTGCTCAGCTTCGTCGCCGCGCTGGTCGCGCTGTCCGGCCTGTCCTTCCTGGGCATCGGCCTGCCCGCCGGCACGCCCGACTGGGGGCTGATGATCGAGGAGAACCGCGGCCTGCTCGACCTCAACCCGTGGGCCGCGGTGGTGCCCGCCGCGCTGGTCACCGTCGCCGCCACCGCCGCCACCCTGCTGGGCGACCAGCTCTTCGAGAGGCTCTCCGATGCTTGAGACACGCGGCCTGCGGGTCGTCGGCGACCGGGTGCTCGTGGACGGCGTGGACCTGACGGTCGCCGCGGGCGAGACCGTCGGGCTGGTCGGCGAGTCCGGCAGCGGCAAGTCCCTGACCGCCCGCGCCCTCGTCGGCCTGCTCCCGCGCGGCCTGCGCGCCGAGGGGTCGGTCGAGGTCGGCGGCGCGCAGCTCGTCGGCGCGTCCGAGCGGCTGCTGCGCGGCGTGCGCGGACGGCGGATCTCGCTGCTCATGCAGGACCCCTTCGCCATGCTCAACCCGCTGTGCGCGGCCGGCGCGCACATCGCCGAGACCCTGCGCGGCCGCACGTCGCGGCAGGAGATCGCGCGCAGGCTGGCCGAGGTCGGCATCGACGACCCCGCCGTGGCCGGGCGCTACCCGTTCCAGCTCTCGGGCGGCATGCGCCAGCGCGTCGCCCTGGCCGCCGCGCTGGCCGGCGACCCCGAGCTGCTCGTCGCCGACGAGCCCACCACCGCGCTCGACGCCACCACCCAGCACGAGATCCTGGCGCTGCTGCGCCGCGTCCAGGAGGCGCGCGGCATGGGCGTGCTGCTCATCACCCACGACCTGCGCGTGGCGTTCGCCGTCTGCGACCGGGTCGCCGTGATGTACGCCGGGCGCGTCGTCGAGCAGGGGCCGGGCCCGGAGCTGGCCGCGACGCCCGCGCACCCGTACACCGCGGGCCTGCTGGCCGCGCTGCCCTCGGCGGAACGCACGCTGGAGCGCCTGGTGGGCATCCCGGGCGCCGTGCCGCGGGCGGACGCGGTGGCCGACGTCTGCGCGTTCGCCACCCGCTGCGACCGGGCCGCCGACGCCTGCACCGCGGCCAGGCCGCCGCTGCGCCCGATCGGCCCCGACCGGCTGACCGCCTGCGTGCACGACACCGCCGGAGCCGCCCGCCCGGCGCTGCGCGAGGCCGCGCCCCCCGCCGCCCCGGCCGCCGGCGACCCGCTGCTGCACATCGAGGACCTGCGCAAACGGTACGGCGCCCACACCGCGCTCGGCGGCGTCAGCCTGCACGTGAACCCCGGCGAGACCGTCGGCCTGGTGGGGGAGTCGGGCTCGGGGAAGACCACGCTGGCCCGGTCGGTGCTCGGCCTGATCACCCCCGACGGCGGCCGGATCAGGCTCGCCGGCCTCGACGTCACCGACCGCGCCGCCCTGGACCCGCGCGAGCGCGCCCGCGTGCACCGGCTCGTCCAGTGCGTCTTCCAGGACCCCTCCACCTCGCTCAACCCCGCCATGACCGTCGGCGCGACGCTGGCCGAGGCGATCGCCAGGGCCGCGCCCGCCGACCGGATCGGCGTGGGCGAGCTGCTGGAGCTGGCCGGCCTGCCCGCCGCGTACGCCGCCCGCCGCCCCAAGGCACTGTCCGGCGGCGAACGCCAGCGCGTCGCCATCGCCCGGGCCCTGGCCGTCCGGCCCGCGCTGCTGATCTGCGACGAGCCGGTCGCCTCCCTGGACGTGTCGGTCCAGGCGCACGTGCTCGAACTGCTGCGCGGCATCGGCCGGGAGCTGGGCACCGGGATGTTGTTCATCACCCACGACCTGGCGGTCGTCCGCCAGGTCGCCGCCAGGACCGTGGTGCTGCTGAAGGGCGCGGTCGTGGAGGAGGGGACGACCGCGGCCGTCCTGGACGCCCCCGCCCACGACTACACCAGGCGCCTGGTGGCGGCCGTCCCCTGACATGACCGACGAATCTCGTACCCGGGAAAGGTAATACCCGCATGCACGACCTCATCCTGCGCGGCGGCACCCTGCACGACGGGTTCGGCTCGCCCGGCCGCACCGCGGACGTGGCCGTCGCCGTCGGCCGCGTCACCGCGACCGGCCGCGACCTCGGCCGGGCCGCCCGCGTGGTGGACGTGCGCGGGGGCCGGGCGTGAGCGGCCAGGGCCGGGTGACGCTCGGCGTGCTGCTCGACAGCCTCGGCGCGGAGACGGTGAGCGCGCTGTGCCTGCCGGCCGGCCGCCAGGCGATGGTGGGCGCGCCGGTCATCCACGGCTCCGACGAGCCGATGGCCGCCTACGCCGGGGCGCTGCTGCTGGCCACCGGCAGGCCGGAGCCGTCCCTGCTGGAGAGCGCGGCCGGGGCGGGCGTGAGCGCGGTCGTCGTCCGGGCCGGGATCGGCGACGCCGCCGCGCTCACCGAGGCGGCCCGCGGCGCGGGCGTGGCGCTGCTGGCCGCCGCCCCCGGCCTGGCCTGGGGCCAGCTCTACGCCCTGGTGGACGCCCTGCTCGCGCTCGTCGCCCCGGCCGCGGACCTGGGCGGCGGCCAGGCGGGCGACCTGTTCGCGCTGGCCAACCAGGTCGCCGCCCGCGTCGGCGGCGCGGTGGCCATCGAGGACCTGGCCATGCGCGTCCTGGCCTACTCCACGATCGGCCAGCCGATCGACGACCTGCGCAGGGAGGGCATCCTCGGCCGGCGCGTGCCCGAGCACCCGACGAACGCCGAGGAGTACGCCGCCGTCCTGCGCTGCGAGGAGGCCGTGTGGAGCCACGAGCCGCGCGAGTACCTGCCCCGGCTGGCCATCGCGGTCCGCGCCAGGGGCGAGGCGCTCGGCACGATCTGGGCCATCCAGGCGGACGAGCCGCTCGCGCCCGATGCCGCCGCCGTGCTGGCCGAGGCCGCCAGGACCGCCGCCCCGCACCTGGCCCGCCTCAGCCTGGCCGCCGACGAGGCCCGCCGGACCAGGGACGAGTGGGTGGGCCGGCTGCTGCGCGGCGCGGGCCCGGCCGGTGAGCTGGCCGCCTCCTTCGGCCTGCGCCCGGACGAGCCGGTCAGGGTCGTGGCCGCCGGGGACCCGGCCGGGCGGACCGACGTCTTCGCCGCCACGCACGCCGCCGACCTGCTGCGCACCGCCTACGCCGTCTACCGGATCAGGGCCGCCGTCGGCGCCGTGGACGGCCGGACGTACGCGATCGTGGCGGCCGGCGCCGGGACCGCGCTGCTGCGCCGCGTCACCGCCGAGACGCTCGGCCGCATCACCGACCGGCTCGGCGGGCACTGGCGGGCGGGCGTCGGACGGGTCACGGCCTCGCTCGCGCAGGTCCCCGCCGCCGCCCGGCAGGCCGACGAGGCCCTGCGCGCGATGGGCGGCCCGTTCGCGGGCGGCGAGGTGGGCCTGCACGAGGAGCTGGCCGCCGCGCTGTTCCTGCTGGACGCGGCCGCCTCGATGCGGTCCGGCCCGGCGCTGACGGGCGAGCCGCTGTCCCTGGTGGCCGAGCACGACGCCGGGCACGGCACCGACTACGTCCGCAGCCTGCGGGCCTGGCTGGCCGCCCACTACGACGTGCCCAGGGCGGCCGAGGCGTTGTCGCTGCACCCCAACACGCTCAGGTACCGGCTGCGCCGCATCGGCGAGCTGATCGCGCTCGACGAGCCGGACGTCCGGCTCGTGCTGGGCCTTCAGCTGCGGCTGGCCGAGATCGGGGCGTCCGGCACGGGCGGCGGTCAGAGCCCGGCGTCCGGCACAAACAGCGGCGGCTGAAGTTGGGCTTGCGCGCCAACGATCCGGCGGCGGTCCGGCGGAATGCTGGTGCCATGCTCGAAATCCGCATCCTCCACGGGACCTCCGAGTTCCAGGCCGCCGACCGGCTGCTGCGCCGCGTCTGGAACACCAGGGCGGGCGACGACCCGCCGGTGGCCGTCGACCTCATGTGCGCCCTTGAGCACACCGGCGGCTACGTCGGCGGCGCCTTCCTCGACGGCTCGCTCGTCGCGGCCGCCTCCGGGTTCCTCGCCGAGGGGGGCAGCCTGCACTCCCACGTCGTGGGCGTGGCCGCCGAGGCGCGGGGCCGGGGGATCGGCCAGGCGATCAAGGCGCACCAGCGCGCGTGGGCCGCCGAACGCGGCCTGAACTCCATCTCCTGGACCTTCGACCCGCTCGTGCGCCGCAACGCCTTCTTCAACCTCACCCGGCTCGGCGCGCGGGCCGAACGGTACGTGCCCGACTTCTACGGGCCGATGAACGACGGCATCAACGGCGGCGACGTCACCGACCGCCTGTTCGCCCACTGGCCCGTCGACCCGGCCCCTTCTCCGGAGCGGTCGGTCCCGGGCGGGACCGGGAAGGCCGAGGTGATCCTCGACGAGACCGGGGCGCCGCGCGAGCCGGGCGGCGCGGCCGTGCTGCGCTGCGCCACGCCCGCCGACGCCGAGCGGCTGCGGCGCGAGCAGCCCGCGGAGGCCGCGCGGTGGCGGGCCGCCCAGCGGGCCGCCCTGGGCGGCGCGCTCGCCCGCGGCTACCGGATCGCCGCCTTCACCATGGACGGCTGGTACGTGCTGGAGCGCGCGGCATGAGGATCGCCGAAGCCGAGCTGCGCACGGTCGCGCTGCCCCTGATCACCCCGTTCCGCACCTCGCTCGGCACGCAGACCGTGCGCCGGGCGCTGCTGGTGCGGGTGCGCGGCGCCGAGGGGGAGGAGGGCTGGAGCGAGTGCGTGGCCGAGGACGAGCCCACCTACAGCCCCGAGTACCTGGAGGGCGCGGCCGACCTCATCCGCCGTTTCCTGCTGCCCGCCCTGTTCGCGGTGCCGCGCCTCGAACCGGCCGGCGTCGCGCCCGCGCTGGCGCACCTGCGCGGCCATCCGATGGCCAAGGCCGCCGTCGAGACGGCCGTCCTGGACGCCGTGCTCAGGGCGCGCGGCCTGTCGCTGGCCGCCCACCTGGGAGGGGTGCGGTCCAGCGTGCGCGTCGGCGTGTCCGTCGGCATCGCGGACACCCTCGACGACCTGCTCGACACCGTGGACCGGCACGTCGGCGCCGGGTACGCCCGGATCAAGCTCAAGATCGAGCCCGGCTGGGACCTGGAGCCGGTGCGGCTGGTGCGCGAGACGTTCGGCCCGGGCCTGATGCTCACCGCCGACGCCAACACCGCCTACACCCCCGCCGACGCCCGCCACCTGGCCCGCCTGGACGCCTACGGCCTGACCCTGCTGGAGCAGCCCTTCGCCCCGGACGACCTGGACGGCCACGCCCGGCTCGCCGCCCGCATGGACACCCCGATCTGCCTGGACGAGTCGATCACCTCGGCCCGATCCGCGACCGCCGCGATCAGGGCGCGCGCCTGCTCGATCATCAACATCAAGCCCGGCCGGGTCGGCGGCTACCTGGAGGCCCGCCGGATCCACGACCTGGCCCTGGCCGCGGACGTGCCGGTGTGGTGCGGCGGGATGCTGGAGACCGGGCTCGGCCGGACGGCGAACCTCGCGCTGGCCAGCCTGCCCGGCTTCACGCTGCCGGGCGACATCTCGGCGACCGCCCGCTACTACGAGCGTGACATCACCGCGCCGATCGAGCTGACCGGCGACTCCATCGCGGTGCCCGACGGCCCCGGCGTCGGCGTCACGCCGGACCCGGACGCGCTGGCGGCCTTCACCACCGACCCGCCCGTCCGCGTCACCCCCGCCGGGTGAGCCGGCCGGGCGTGGGCTGACCGGACGTCGTCACTCCTGCTCGGTGAGGTGGTCGAGCAGGACCTGGCTGATGTCGGCGAGTTGCCGCAGCTGTTCCGCGGTGAGCAGGTCGACCAGGTGCTCACGGACGCTGGCCACGTGCTTCGGGGCGGCCGCCCGGAGCGCGGCGTGCCCGTCGTCGGTGAGCACCGCCAGCCACCCGCGCCGGTCGCCGGCGTAGTGCTCCCGGCGCACCCACCCCTTCTGCTCCAGCTTGTTGACCGCGTGCGAGATGCGGCTCGGCTTGGAGTTGGTCCACTGCGCCAGCTCGCTCATGCGCATCGTGCGCCCGGGGGCCTCCGACAGCAGGACGAGCAGCTCGTAGTAGGTGGGCGGCATGTCGGCGGCCGCCATCAGGTCGCGTTCCAGGCGGTCGGTCAGCAGGCGGGTGGCCAGCCCGAACCTGCGCCACGCCTGCTGTTCGTCGTCGTTGAGCCAGCGGGTCATGCCCCGATCGTACTGGAAGGTTGCGTGCTGAAATAAATCTATGTACTGTCGTGCCGAATCTTCCAGTACTGAACTAATTGGAGCGCGACATGTACCCCAGCGAGCTGAGCGGCGACTACACCTTCGACCCGGCCCACAGCCGGTTCGGGTTCGTCGCCCGCCACGCCATGGTGACCAAGGTGCGCGGCAGCATCCCCGTCCTTGAGGCCACCGCCCGCCTGGACGCGGCGAACCCGGCGGCCTCCGCCGTCCGCGTGGTGCTCGACGTGGCCGGCATCCAGACCGGCAACCAGATGCGCGACGGCCACCTGCGCACCGGCGACTTCCTCGACGCCGCCGCCCACCCGCACATCGTCTTCGAGTCCACGTCCGTCAAGCACGCGGGCGGCGACAGCTTCGAGGTGACCGGCGACCTGACGATCCGGGGGGTGACCCGGCAGGTCACCGTCCCGCTCGACTACACCGGTACCGCCGTCGACGCCCAGGGCGTGACCAGGGTCGGCTTCGAGGGCGGCACGGCGATCAACCGCAAGGACTTCGGCATGACGTACAACGCCGCGCTGGAGACCGGCGGCGTGATGATCTCCGACCGGATCGCCCTGGAGTTCGACGTCTCCGCCGTCAGGGCCGCCTGACCGCCCGCCCGGGGTCTCTCAGCGTCCCAGCCAGGCGTCCAGACGGGCCAGCAGCTGCGCTGTCGGGATCCTGCCGCCCGTCGATCCGGCGTGCACGGCCCGGCAGGGCGCGCGCCAGACCCGCACCTCGGCGACGGCGCCGGTGAAGTCGCCCACCCACACCACGTCGAGGGCGGCCGGGCGGGTGAACCTGCCGAGCCCGCAGTCGGTGGCATTGATGACGCTCTCCGTTCCGCCACGGTCGGTCACCGTGTCCACGGCCGTCGAGACGTTGAGCAGCGACCGCACGGATTCGAGATCATCCGGGACGTGGGCCTGGGCCCGTAACCGCAGCACGTCCCCGTCGAGCCGGTACCGGCAGGCGGCGGCGGCCGACAGCGGGCTGGGCAGGAGGGCGCGCCACCGGAAGCCGCGGTTGGCGGCGACGTCGTCGCGCGGCCGACCGCGCGGGCGGGTCAGGTCGATGTCGGCGACCGGCAGCGCGGCCGCGCACCCGGGAAGCGCCACGGGCGCCGGCCGCGCCTCCAGCTGCGCCCGGTAACGGCGGAGGAAGCCCTCGCTCGGATCGCCGAACCGCGTCCGGCCCGCGTACCGGGCGGTCCCGCAGTTGCGATCGACCAGCACGACGGCGGGCCGGCGCACGTCCCCGTAGTGCACGACGAAGGACAGGCTCGTGCCGTAGCCGACCGCGTTGCAGATCTCGCCGAGGCGGAGGTCGTCGCCCAGGACGCGGCCCTTGGCCGACTCGCGCCGGCGCAGCTCGGCCTCCAGCGCGTCGCGCGTGGGCAGGCTGTTGAGCTCGGAGACCATCGCGCCGACCCCGGCGGTGAGCCTCCTGACCGGCACCGTCGCCAGCCCTTGCGACGACGGCAGGGGCAGCTCGCACATCGTCACCGACACCGCGCCGTCGGCGGGCACCAGCTCCCCGGGCCGGTCACCGCGCTCCCACCCGCCGGCGGTCGAGATCGGGCAGCCATCGGCTCCGAGCCGCGGGCCCAGGGCGTTCAGCGGAAAGGCGGCGGCAGCCGCCAGCACCAGCGCGACCACGCCCGCGACCACCCGGCCGACGCGCAGCAACATGACAGCAATGTACGCGCCGTAAGCCGGTCGGACCGCCCTTCCGGGAGCACTGCTTCACCGGGAGGGCTGTCCGGTGCCGTCGTGCCGGTGGGCGGCGGCGTCGGTGCGGGCGCCGGACAGGATGGCGTCGAGCAGGCCGGGGTAGCGGGCGTCCAGGTCTTCGCGCCGCAGGACGAGCAGGTTCTCCCGGCCCGACGGCTGCTGCCAGATCACCCCGCTGTCGCGCAACACCCGCCAATGGTGGGTCATGGTCGACTTCGCGGTGATCCCCAGCGTGTTCAGCACGCTGGTGCAGTTGTGCTCACCCCCGGCGTCGAGGATGCGGACGACGGACAGCCGCACGCCGTTCCCCAGCGCGGACAGCACGTCTTCGACCCGGATCTGATCACGGTCGGGATGACGGAAGGCCATGGTCCAACTGTACCGCGACTGTCGAACAGTCCCCCCTGGTCTGGCATAGTACGACCGTACGTAAATCATCGTACGATCGTTTCGTGCGGCGGGCTTCCGCGTGCCCGCTCACCGGCTCCCACCGAAGGGCGTTCCATGTCCACACCATCCACGCTGCCCGCGTCCGTCGCGGACGGCGTCAAGCCCCGGCTCGGCTGGACCCTGGCGCTGCTCGCCCTGGCCCAGCTCATCTACGCGCTCGACCTCAACATCGTCTTCGTCGCGCTCCCGCGGATCGGCGCCGACCTCGGCTTCCCCGGCCAGACCCAGCAGCTCGTGGTCAGCGCGTACGTCGTCTTCGCCGGCGGCTTCCTGCTGTTCGGCGGACGGGCGGCCGACCTGCTCGGCCGCCGCCGCGTCTTCGTGCTCGCCCTGGCCCTCTACGCGCTGTCCTCGCTGGCGGGCGGGCTGGCCGCGGGCCCCGTCGTCATCATCGTCGCCCGCGCGGTGCAGGGCGTCGGCGGGGCGCTGCTGCTGCCCTCGACATTGGCGCTGCTCAACAGCCTGTTCGCCGAGGGGCGGCCGCGCAACCGGGCGCTGGCCGTCTGGGGCGGCGCGGGCGCCAGCGGGCTGACGATCGGCGCGCTGCTCGGCGGCGTCCTCACCGAGAACTTCGGCTGGCCCGCCGTCTTCTTCGTCAACGTCCCCCTGGCCGGGCTGGTCGCGGTGGCCGCCCTGGCCGTCGTCCCGCGTGACCCGGCCAGGCGGGAACGACGCAAGTTCGACATGCCGGGGGCGCTCACCGTGACCGGCGGGGCCACGCTGCTGGTCTTCGCCCTGGTCGAGGGGCCCGAGCTGGGCTGGGGCAGCCCCCTGGTCGCGGGCGCCTTCGCGGTGGCCGCCGTGCTGCTGGTGATCTTCGCGCTGGTCGAGGCCCGCAGCGCGGACCCGCTCATGCCGTTCCGGCTGTTCCGCAACCGCAGCCTGACCGTCGGCATGCTGGTCACCTTCGTCTACATGGCCACGTTCGGCGTCCTGCCGTACTTCCTCACCGTGCTGCTGCAGAGCGTCCACGGCTACAGCGCCCTGCAGAGCGGGCTGGCCTTCCTCGTCCCGTCGCTGGCCATCGCCGCCGGCACCCAGGGCGGCGAACGCCTGGCCACCCGGATCGGCACCCGTGCCACGCTGCTGATCGGCTTCGCCGTCGGCGTCGCCGGGACCGCCGTCCTGGCCCTCGGCTTCGACGCCGACGCCGGGTACGGCCTGCTGATCCCCGGTCTCGTCGTCTCCGGCCTGGGTCAGGGCGTCGTCTGGACCGCCATGTGGATCGCCGCCGCCACCGGCACCCCCGCCCACGAGCAGGGCGTCGCCAACGGCATCGCCTCCACCGCGCTCAACATCGGCAACGCCATCGGCCTGGCCGTCTTCACCGTCATCGCCGACCTCGGCACCGCGGGCAGGACCGGCCATGCGCTGCGCGCGGCCACGGCGGACGGCGAGTACCTGGTCGTCCTGCTCACGGCGGCGGTGATGATCGCCGGCCTCCTGGTCACCCTCACCCTGCCCCGCCGCACCCCCGACCCGACCCCCTGACGGTCGGCCCCCTGACCGCCTGCCCCTGACCGCCTTTCCCGCTGACGCGCGCCCCGGCCGCCGCGAGCACCGCACCGGTGCATGCGGCGGCCGGGGCGTCCGCGCCCGCCGGGCCGCCGTTCAGTGCTGGTGCGCCTCTTCCAGGGACGCCCCCGCCAGCCGGGCCCTGACCGCCCCGGTGAAGGCGGGGCACTCGAAGACGTTCTCGTGCGGACAGGCCATGCCGTGCGCGATGGCGGTGCGCGCCACCTGGGCGCGGGCGATGCGCTCGTCCAGCTCGGCGAGTTTGCGCCGGTACAGCTCCCGCCACCCGTCGCCCGGCTCGGACCGGGCCGCGATGAACGTCCTGACCTCGCGCAACGCGAGGCCGACCTCGCGCAGCAGCAGGATCACCGCGACCCGCTCGGCCGCCGACGGCGGATACCGCCGCTGCCCCGAGACACGCTCGGGCGCCGGGATCAGCCCGAGCTCCTCCCAGTAGCGCAGCGCGGAGGTGGCGACCCCGGTGCGTTCGGCCAGCTCGCCGATCGTCAACTGCTCATCCATGGGACCGCAAGCATACGTGAGCCCGCCGCCCTGGATCATGCCCCGTCAGGCGGCCCGGCGACTGCCGGCGTCCCGTGTTGACAGTGGCCTACCCCTCTCCTAATCTCATCTTTAGAGAAGATAAATCTTTGAAGAAGCAAATGCTTTCGAGAAGCTACCTGGGGAAGGGCAACGACCATGAGCAACACCCTCACCGCCGCCGACGCCGCCGCCATCACCTCCGTGCTCGACCGGCTCGCCGACGCCTGGAACCGGGCCGACGGCGGCGCGTACGGCGACCTGTTCACCGAGGACGCCACCTACATCACCTACGTCGGCACCCTCTACACCGGCGCCCGTGAGATCGGCGAGGCCCACCAGGCGCTGTTCGACAGCTTCGTCAAGGGCACCAGGCTGGCCAGCGAGACCGTCGGCATCCGCCTCGCCGGCCCCGGCACCGCGCTCGTCATCACCCGCGGCGACACCTACAAGGGCAGGCCCGGCAAGCTGCACAAGATCCAGACCTACACGATGGTCCGGCAGCCGGACGGCGACTGGAAGATCGCCGCCTTCCAGAACACCAAGCACCAGGCCCTCATGGAGGCCATCTCCTTCACGTTCCAGCCCGCCAGCAAGCCTGCCGCCCACGCCTGAGACCCTCACCGCCCCGCACCACGGAAGATGGCCCGCTCATGACCTCCCGCGTCTCGATCGGCGCGAGCGAACGCCTGGGCGCCCGTACGTCCCGCGCCGACCTGGCCGCCTTCGTCGTCGGCCACCTCGACGACCCGCGGACCTACCGCCTGCCCGTCGCCGTCTCCTCCTGAGCGCGGCCCCCGCCTCACCGCCCCGGCGGAGGGGCGAAGGCGCCGGCCGCGGCGGCGAGCACGGCCGTCCGCGCCGCCTGCTCCGGCAGGTCCGGGTCGGGGGGCGTGCGGAGGAGCACCAGGTGGTGGTAGAGCGGCGCGGTGGCGGCGACGAGCAGCCGCCGCGCGTCGGTGCCGGCCGGCAGCTCGCCCCGCTCGACCGCCCGCCTGACGATGACCTCGCAGCGGGTGTACCGGTCCTCCCAGAGCCGCCGCACGCCGCGGGCGGCCTCCTCCGAGCGGAACGAGGCGGCGATCAGGGCCGCGGCGATCGACGGCTGCGCGGTCATGGCCGCCTGGTTCTCGTGGTTGAGCGCCGCCAGGTCGCCCAGCAGGGAGCCGGTGTCCTGGGGCTGCCAGTCGTCGTCGCCGGTCGTCTCCAGGACGTCGGCGAGCAGGCCGCCGACGTCCCGCCAGCGCCGGTAGACCGTCGCGCGGTGCACGCCCGCGCGGGCCGCGACGGCGTCGAGGGTCAGCCCGTCGAAGCCGCGTTCCGCCAGCTCGGCGCGGACCGCGTCGAGGACCTGCGCGCGGATGCGACCGGTACGGCCACCCGGACGGCGGCGCGGCCCGGACGACGGGCCCTCGGGCGTCGTCGTTCCCTTACCCGTTTGCGAGGCGGACGTCGGCATGCCACCATCTTAATGTACAAGTTGTCGCATTAGCAGTGGCGGAAGGAAGAGATCCATGAATGCCCGCGGCCCCGCCGACCCCACCGTCCTGCACCCGATGCCCGCCCAGCCACGGGTGGTGCTGCTGCGGCCGCTGGTCAAGTCCCCGCTGATCGAGGTGGGGGAGTTCTCCTACTACGACGACCCCGACGACCCGACCGCGTTCGAGACCCGCAACGTGCTCTACCACTACGGCCCGGAGAAGCTGGTCATCGGCCGGTTCTGCGCCCTGGGCACCGGCGTGCGGTTCATCATGAACGGCGCCAACCACCGCATGGACGGCCCCTCGACCTTCCCCTTCCCCACCATGGGCGGCTCGTGGTCCGACCACTTCGACCTGCTCACCGGCCTGCCCAACCGCGGTGACACCGTCGTCGGCAACGACGTCTGGTTCGGCCACGGCGCGACGGTGCTGCCCGGCGTGCGCATCGGGCACGGCGCGATCATCGGCGCCGGTTCCGTGGTCACCTCCGACGTGCCCGACTACGGGATCGTCGGCGGCAACCCGGCCCGCCTCATCCGCACCCGCTACCCGGCCGACGACGTCGCCCGCCTGCTCGCGGTGGCCTGGTGGGACTGGCCCGCCGAGCACATCACCGAGCACGTGCGCACGATCATGTCGGGCAGCGTCGCCGACCTGGAGGCCGCCGCGCCGGGCGCGCGTCGCGCCTGACCGTCGTCCAGAGCCCGTCCCGCCGCGCAGAACCCGAAATGAGTGATTCGCCCATGTCCCGCCGCGCCCACATCGCCATGGTCGGCATCCCCGCCGTCAGCCACGTCCTGCCCAGCCTGGAGATCGTCCGCGAGCTGGTGGCCCGCGGCCACCGGGTGACGTACGCCAACGACCCGGCGGTCGCCGACCTGGTCACGGGCACCGGCGCCGAGCTGGTCCCGTGCACCTCGACGCTGCCGGTCGCCGACAACGACTGGCCCGACGACCCCATCGCGGCGATGAGCCTCTTCCTGGACGACGCCGTCCAGGCCCTCCCGCAGCTGCGCGCCGCCTACGACGACGACCCCGCCGACCTCTACCTGTACGACATCGGCGCCTACGCCGCGCGGGCCCTGGCCGAGACGCAGGGCCGTCCCCTGTTGCAGCTGTCGCCGACGTTCGTGGCCTGGAAGGGCTACCAGGAGGAGGTGGCGGCGCAGCTGTGGCGGCTGCCGGGGGCCGACGCCTACCGGGCCAGGTTCGCCGCCTGGCTCGCCGGGTCCGGCGCCACCACCACCGACGTCGACGCCTTCTCCGGCCGTCCGCCCCGCGCGCTGGCCCTGATCCCGCGGGCCATGCAGCCGCACGCCGACCAGGTCGACACCGCCACCGTGACCTTCGTCGGCCCCTGCCACGACCTGCGCGGGCAGGGCGGCTGGACCCGTCCGGACGACGCCGCGAACGTCCTGCTGATCTCCCTGGGGTCGGCCTACACCCGTCAGCCGGAGTTCTACCGCCGGTGCCTGGCGGCCTTCGGCGACCTGCCCGGCTGGCACGTCGTGCTGCAGATCGGCAAGTACACCGACGTGGGGGAGCTGGGCGAGATCCCGTCCAACGTCGAGGTGCACCCGTGGGTGCCGCAGCGGGCGATCCTCGACCAGGCCGACGCGTTCGTCACCCACGCGGGCATGGGCGGCTGCTGCGAAGGGCTGCTGGCGGGCGTGCCGATGATCGCCGTCCCGCAGGGCGCCGAGCAGTTCGCCAACGCCGACCGGCTCGTGGAGCTGGGCGTGGCCCGCCGCATCGACACCGCCGACGCCACGGCCGAGGCCCTGCGCGCCGCGCTGGCCGAGCTGACCGGCGACCCCGAGGTGGCCCGCCGCCTGACGCGCCTGCAGGCCGAGGCGCGGGCCGAGGGCGGCACCACCCGCGCCGCCGACCTCGTCGAGCAGATGCTCGGCTGAGCCGCCGGGCCGCGCGACGGTCGTGACCGGGTGAAGATCACGTGGTAGGTACTCTCGGCATGGAGTTCTTCTGCTACCACCGTGACCGTCCCGGATCTGGCCCCCTGCGCGGAGAGCTGGGGGAGGCGCACTGGTCCTACATGGACCGGTACGAAGCGGAGCTGATCGCCCGCGGCCCGACCTTCGACCGCGACACCGACGCGGCCACCGGCAGCGTGCACATCGTCGACCTGCCCGACCCCGCCGCCGCGCGGGCGTTCGCCTTCGACGAGCCCAACTATCAGGCCGGGGTCTACCGCGACGTGCTGCTCCGCCGCTGGCGCAACGTGCTCGGGCGCACCATGTGGGAGTTCCCCGGCGGCCGGCGGGGCGGCAACCGGTACCTGGTGCTGGGCCTCGGCTCCGGGCAGCCCGCCGACCTCGTCCCGCCGGCCGACGGCGACGAGCTGATCGCGTACGGGCCGCTGCTGTCCGACGACGGCGCCACCTGGGTCGGCACCGCGCTGCTGGTCCGCGCGCCGGACGCGGACGCGGCCCGCGCGGTCCTCACCGCCGACCGCTACGCCGGGATCGAGGTGCACGACTGGGAGTTCGGCGGCCGTCGATGACGACCGGCGGCCGCGCGACGGTCAGGGCGATGCCGGGGAACCGAAGCCGGTACCCATGACGATCTCCCGCAGGCGCGGCCGTGCGCTCGGCCGCGCTCCATTGACGGCTACCACTCGGCGAACGAGCCGTCCCGGTGCCGCCAGACCGGGTTGCGCCAGGCGTGCGACGACGCCTGGCGCACCGCCTTCTCGTCGACCTCGATGCCCAGGCCGGAACCCGTCGGGCGGTCGAGGTGGCCGTCGGTGAAGGTGAAGACCGAGCGGTCCACCAGGTAGTCGAGGAGTTCGCCGCCGTCGTGGTAGCCGATGCCCAGCGACTGCTCCTGGATGAGGAAGTTCGGGGTCGCGAAGTCGATCTGCAGGCAGGCGGCCAGAGCGATCGGGCCGAGGGGGCAGTGGGGAGCGAGGGTGACGTCCCAGGTCTCGGCCATCGCGGCGATCCGGCGGACCTCCGAGATGCCTCCGGCGTGCGACAGGTCCGGCTGGATCACCGCCACGCCCGTCGGGAGCACGTCGCGGAAGTCCCAGCGCGAGAACAGGCGCTCGCCGGTCGCGACGGGAATCGTGGTGGACTCCACCACTCGTCGCAGGTCGCGGGAGAACTCGGGAAGCACCGGCTCTTCGGCGAACAAGGGGGACAGCGGCTCGAGCAGCGGCAGCACCTTGCGCGAGGCCGCCGACGTGAAGCGGCCGTGCAGGTCGACGGCCAGATCGACGCCGTCGCCCACCGCGTCCCGCACCGCCGCGAAGCGGGCCACGATCCGGCTGGTGAGGGCCGGTGACGGGATCGGCGGCAGCCGGCCCTCCCAGGCGGCGAACTTCAGCGTGTCGAAGCCCGCCTCCACCCTGGCCACGGCGTTCTCGGCCAGTTCCGCGTCCGTGTCGCCGTGCGCCCACGTGTAGACCCTGGCCCGATCGCGCACCGGGCCGCCGAGCAGGTCGTAGACCGGCACGCCGAGAGCCTTGCCCTTGATGTCCCACAACGCCTGGTCGATCCCGGCGACCGCGCTGGACAGCACCGGGCCGCCCCGGTAGAAGCCGCCCTTCGACATCACCTGCCAGTGGTCCTCGATGCGGCCGGGGTCGGCGCCGGCCAGCGCCTCCATCAGCGTGTTCACGCAGGCGGCGACCGTCTCGGCGCGGCCCTCGACGATGGGCTCGCCCCAGCCGCTGACGCCCTCGTCGGTGTCGACGCGCAGGAACAGCCAGCGCGGGGTGACGACGAAGAGCTCGAAGCCGATGATCTTCACCGGAACACCTCGGGGTTGTCGCCGTGCAGGTTCCGGTGGAACGGGTCGCCCGGACCGATCTCGCCGGAACGCACCGGCTGCCCGGTGAGCGCCGACTTGTACATCGCCGTGATCAGCTCCAGCGCCCTGCGGCCGTCCTGGCCGCTGCCGCGTGGCCGCCGTCCGGCCCGCAGGTCGGCGATCAGGCCCCGGAGCTGGGCCAGGTGGGAGCTGGGCACGTCGTCGGGCGGCGGCCAGTCGAGACCGGTCACGCCGGGGGCGGGGGTGATCGTCCAGTTCTCGTTGGCGTAGCCGTACAGGTGGGTGAGCTCCAGGGTGGCGGCGGCGAGGTCGACCCGCAGGTGGCTGACCTGGCGCGGGGCCAGCGACGTGCTGACGACCGTGGCCAGCGCGCCGGAGTCGAAGCGGACCAGTGCGGTCGTCACGTCGTCGGTCCGCACGTCGCGGGCAAGCCTGGCGGCCATGCCGCGCACCTCGCTCCAGTCGCCGAGCAGTTCGAGCATGAGGTCGATCTGGTGGATGCCGAGGCCCATGGCGGGGCCGCCGCCCTCGGTCTCCCACCGGCCGCGCCACGGGACCGCGTAGTAGCCGGGGTCGCGGAACCAGGTGGTCTGGCAGTGCGCGACGTACGGCCGGCCGAGTGCGCCGCCGGAGATCAGCGCGCGGGCGTGCTGCGCGGCCGAGCCGAAACGCTGCTGGTAGACGACCGCGGCGTACGGGCCGCCGTCCCGCTCGGCCGCGGTGATCTCGTCGTACTCCGCCAGCGACAGGCACGGCGGCTTCTCGCACCAGGCCCACGCGCCCGCGCGCAGCGCGGCGACCACCTGGTCGCGGTGGAGCGCGGGCGGGCTGGCGATGTCGACGAGGTCGGGGCGCAGGTCCCGGAGCGTCGCGGCGAGGTCGTCCGAGGCATGCGGCACGGCCCACCGGCCGGCGAACGACCGGGCCGCCTCGACGGTGGCGTCGACGACCGCCACAACCTCGATATCAGCTGACATTTCGCGAAAAGTCGGCATGTGGGTGGAGTCGGCGATCTGACCGCCGCCCACCAGGACGACGCGAAGAGGGGAAGGCATGGGGGTACCTCGGGGGTTCAGGCGGTTTGGGCGGAGACCACGCGCAGATAGGCGGCGGCCGACTCGCGGGTGCGGATCTCGATCGGCAGCACCACGTGCTCGACCTCCGACGCCGTCTCGGGATGGTCGATGCGCTCGGCCAGCAGCCGCATCGCCCGCTCGCCCATCTCCCGCGACGGCAGGCGGGCGGCGGCGACCGTCAGCGGCAGCAGGTCGAACGGCCCCGCGTCGTCCATGCCGGCCAGCTCGACCTGGCCGGGCACCTCGACGCCCATCGCGGTGAGGTCGGAGGCCGCGTGCGCCAGCACGAACCCGTTGGCGCACAGCAGCACCGTCGGCGGCTCGCGCCGGTCGAGCAGCCCGGCCAGCATCTCCCGCCGCCGGTCCTCCGGCAGCCGCAGGTAGGTCTTGAGCGCGGTCAGCTCCGGCGAGACCGGCAGCCCGTGCTCGCGCAGCGACTGCACGTGCCCGGTGAGGCGCTCCTGCACGGAGGTGCAGTCGGTGGCGTCCCACAGCGCGGTGATGCGCCGGTGCCCCTGCCCGACGAGGTACTCGGTCAGCCGGTAGCCGATGGCGAAGTTGTCGAAGAGCACCGCGTCGGTCGGGGACTCGGGGTGGTAGCGGTCGACCATGACCAGCGGGACGCGCCGCCGCCGCAGCTCGGCCAGGGCGGGGGAGTCGTGGTGGGCGTCGACCGAGTACAGCGCGACGCCGCTGGCCTGGGTGTCGAGCGCCTGACGCAGCGCCTTCTCCTGGGCGGCCGGTGAGCCCTTGGTGTTGGACAGGAACATCCGGTAGCCGAGTTCGGCGCAGACCGACTCGATGCCGTCGATCACGTCGGAGTTGTGCGGCCCGTGCCCGTGCATGATGTAGGCGATGGAGCGCTCCCGCGCCGACTCGGCGGGGACGGGCCGGTCGGCCACGAACGTGCCGCGTCCGCGCCGGCGTACCAGGTAACCCTCGGTGACCAGCTCGTTGAGCGCGCGCACCGCGGTGGTGGTGCTCACTCCGAACCGCTCGCAGACCTCGCGCTGGCTGATGAACGGCTCGTCCTGCACGTACTCACCGCGCGAGATCGCCGCGACCAGATCCCGCTTGACCTGCTGGTAGAGCGGCTCCTGGCTGTCGGACGATTCGTTCATCCTGCCCCCATCTGTCCTATTCGTGATCGTTGACACGTTAACACGCTAAGACTAACGTCGGGCCGCATTCGGCGAAAGGACACCCAGCGGTGACACCCGAGGAGTACCTGAAGGCTCAGGACGAGCGCTACGACCCCGAACACCGGCTGCCGTGGCAGCTGTCACGCAGCAACGGATACCACACGACGATCCCGGCCGGCACCCGCGTGCACGACATCCGCGCCTCCACCGACTACGCGATCGCGTTGTTGCAGGCAGGCCGCCTCGACCGGGCCAAGGACGTGCTCGGCGCGATCGCCGACCTGCAGGAGCGCGACCCGCTCGACGACCACTACGGCATCTGGGGCTACTTCATGGAGGAGCCGCCCCAGGCCATGGCGCCCGCCGACTGGAACTGGGCCGACTTCATCGGCGTACGGCTGGCCCAGGTGCTGGCCGCGCACGGGGACGTCCTCGACGGCCGGATCGCCGAGGCGCTGCGCCACGCGGCCCTGTCCATCTTCCGGCGCAATGTCGGCCCGCGCTACACCAACATCGCCCTGCTCGGCTCCGTCACCTGCGCGAGCGCCGGCGAGCTGCTCGGCACGCCCGAGTTCCTCGCCTACGGCAGGCGCAAGCTCACCGCGATGCTGGAACGCGACGCCTTCGCCGAGTACAACTCGCCCGCCTACAGCCCGTTCCTGCTGGAGATCTGCGAACGCGCCCACGTGGTGGTCCGAGACCAGGGGTTCCTGGAGCAGATCGAGGTCATGCGCGAACGCGTCTGGGCGGCGCTGGCCGAGCGCTTCCATCCGGGCACCGGGCAGCTCGCCGGGCCGCACGCCCGCGCGTACACCGACTGGCTCAGCGAGGAGTTGACGTGTTATCTCGCCGCCCAGACGGGAGCGCCGATCGAGCCGCGCCCCGGCGTCGGGATCCGTGACGACACCCCGCGCCTGGTGCCCACGCTGCCCTGCCCGCCGCGCCTGGCCGGGCGCTTCGCCCGGCTGCCCGAGCCCGAGGTGCAGGTCAGGACCGTCTTCGACGGCCGGACCACCGGCACCACCTGGCTCAGCGAGGACGCCACGCTGGGCACGGTCAACGAGGAGTTCGCCTGGGTGCAGCGCAGGCCGCTGCTCGGCTACTGGCGCACGCCCGAGGACCCGGCCGTGGTGCTGCGCGCCCGGATCATGCACAACGGCCACGACCTGACCGCCGCGTGGTGCCGTCAGGCGCAGGACGGGCCCAGGGCGCTGGCCGGATGGTGGCTCACCTACGACTCCGGCGACTTCCACCCGAACCTGGACAAGCCAGAAGGCAGCGTCTTCGACATGGGCGACCTGCGGCTGCGCGTCACGCTGCGCGGCCGGGGCGTGCGGGGCCGCGAGCTGGGCGACGGCGTCTTCGAGCTCGCCGCCGGAACGCGCCGGGCGGTCGTGCACACGGGCGCGGCCGCCTTCCTCGGCGAGCCCGCCACCTGGGCCCTGACGACCGGCGAGCACGAGGTCGCCGTCGAGGCGGTGCTCTACAGCGGGCCGCGCCGGCCGGTCGACTTCCACCACGCGGTGCTGCGCGCCGGGTTCGCCCTGGAACTGCTCGCGGACGGCGCGGAACCCACCGCGCAGGCGCTGATCGGCGCCGTGGGGGAGGAGGAGGTCCGCTGGTCGTGGGGCGGCCTGGAGGTCGCCGTGCCCGCCCGTCCCACCCGCTTCTGAAAGGCGCGTCCCCGCATGCAGGAAACTCAGGCCCCCTGGCCGTCCAGGGACGGGCTGACGATCACGCGGGTGCGTGCCGTCGTCACGGCGCCCGAAGGCGTCCCGCTGGTCGTGGTGCGGATCGACACCTCCGACGACGGCCTGCACGGCCTCGGCTGCGCCACCTTCACCCAGCGCTTCCACGCCGTCGCCGCGACCGTGGACGAGCACGTGGGCCCGATGCTGATCGGCCGCCACCCGGCCGACATCGAGGACATCACCCGCATGATCCACCTGTCGTCCTACTGGCGCGGCGGGCCGGTGCTGAACAACGCGCTGTCCGGCGTCGACATGGCGCTGTGGGACATCGCGGGCAAACGCGCCGGCATGCCCGTGTACGAGCTGCTCGGCGGCCGGGTGCGCGCGGCGGCGCCCGTCTACCTGCACGCCGAGGGCGCCACCGTCGAGGGCACGCTGGAGCACGCCCAGCGGCTCATGGCCGCCGGCTATCGCCACGTCCGGCTGCAGACCGGGCAGCCGGGGCTGGGCGGCTACGGCGCGCCCGGCAGGGCGAACGCCTACCCGGACGCGCCGCATCCCGACGGCTGGGACGTCAGGCACTACCTGCGCACCACCCCCGCCCTGTTCGACCGGGCCCGCGAGGTCCTGGGCGAGGACGTCGAGCTGCTGCACGACGTGCACAGCCGGCTCGCGCCGAAGGAGGCGGTCGTGCTGGCCAGGTCGCTGGAGCCGTACCGGCTGTTCTTCCTGGAGGACGTGGTCGCGCCCGAGCACTACGACCGGCTGCCCGAGGTGCGGGCGGCCTCGCCCGTGCCGATCGCGGTCGGCGAGCTGCTCGTCTCAGTGCCCGACGCGGCCAGGCTGGTCCTGGGCGGCGGCGTGGACCTGCTGCGCTGCCACGTCTCGGCCGTCGGCGGGCTGACCCCGGCGCGCAAGCTTGCCGCGCTCTGCGAGCTGACCGGGGTGCGCACGGCCTGGCACGCCCCGGGCGACGTCTCGCCCGTCGGCGTGGCGGCGAACCTGGCGCTGGACGTCACCACGCCCGCGTTCGGCATCCAGGAGGGCCACGTCTACCCCGACAGCGTGTGCGAGGTGTTCCCCGGCACGCTCAATCCCGTCCGCGGCCACCTGCGTCCCGCCGACCTGCCCGGGTGGGGGATCGAGCTGGACGAGAAGCTGGCCGCCGCGTACCCGCCGGTCACGCACCTGCACGAGCGGTGGGCCGCGCGGGTCCGCCGCCCCGACGGCGGCATTGAGCCACCCTAGTTGACGCGTTAACCCGTTGCATTTCGTGCGCGTTACCATCCCGTGCTTTACACGTTAACGCGTCATATATAGCGTTCGACTCGACTCGCCCCCCGGCATGAACTTGGAGTCCCGATGAACACGTACATGGCTAGAGGAGCCGCGGGTCTGCTGCTCCTGGCCGCGGTCGCGGCGTGCGGCGGCGGGCAGGACGGCACGTCCGGCGGCAAGATCGAGATCACCGTCTCCGGCATGCCGCCCAGCACCCAGCCGGAGAGCCAGAAGAACTTCCTGGCCCAGGTCGCCGAGTTCGAGAAGGCCAACCCGACCATCAAGGTCAAGCCGACCGAGACGCAGTACGACGTCAAGACGTTCGCCGCGCGCCTGGCCGCGGGCCGGCTGGAGACGGTCTTCCGCGTCCCGCTGACCGACCCGCAGGCCATGATCAGGCGCGGCCAGGTCGCCGACCTCACCGCGGACCTGAAGCTGCTCGCCAAGTCCGACTTCGACAAGCGCATCCTGGCCCCGAGCAGCACCCCGGACGGCAAGATCTACGGCCTGCCCACCGAGGCGTACGCCGCCGGCCTCGTCTACAACCGTGAGCTGTTCACCAAGGCCGGGCTCGATCCCGACAAGCCCCCCGCCACCTGGGACGAGGTGCGGGCCGCCGCCAAGACGATCAGTGATGAGACCGGGGTGCCCGGCTTCGGCATGCACGCCACCGCCAACACCGGCGGCTGGATGCTCACGACCATGACCTACTCCTACGGCGGCCGGATGGAGAAGGAGGAGGGCGGCAAGGTCGTCCCCGCCTTCGACGACGCCCCCACCAAGCAGGCTCTCGCGCTGCTCAAGGCGATGCGCTGGGACGACCGCTCGATGGGCACCCAGCACCTGCGCAACCAGGACGACCTGCTGCGCGACTTCGCCGCCGGCAAGGTCGCGATGATGATGGGCGCGCCCAACCTCTACGGCAGTTACGTCGCCAAGTTCAACGGCAAGCCCGAGGTGTACGGCCAGACCACGCTGCCGTCCGGGTCGGGCAAGGGCACGCTGCTGGGCGGCACGGTCGCCGTCGTCAGCCCGAAGGCCACGCCCGAGCAGCGCCGGGCGGCGGTCAAGTGGATCGACGCCGTCTACCTGCGGCCCAAGTACGACCCGGCCCTGGCCACCGAGCGGGCCGAGAAGAAGAAGGCCGACGGTCTTGTGGCCGCCGTGCCGCAGCTGCCGTTCTTCGCCCCCGCGGTCTCCGACCCGGTGATGGCCGCGGAGAAGGCCGTCTCCAACGTCGACTGGGAGCACTTCGCCACCTACAACGAGGGCGTGAAGGCGCAGGAGTTCATCTCCGAGCCGCCCGTCGCCGGCCAGGAGCTCTACGCCGCGCTCGACACGGTCGTCCAGGCGGTGCTGACCCGCCAGGACGCCGACCCGGCGGCCGAGATCACCAAGGCCGTCGAGAAGGTGAAGCCGATCCTGGACAGGTCGCAGCAGTGACGGCGCTGGCCGAGCAGGCGGACGCGGCGGTCACCACGCCGCGCCCGCCCAGGCGGCGCCGGGCCCGGCACCCCTACGCGGTGGCCTCGGTGTTGTTCCTCGCGCCGCTGGTGCTCGTGTTCGCCGTGTTCTCCTGGTGGCCGATCCTGCAGAGCGCCATGCTCGCCTTCCAGCGCACCAACCTGGTCGAGGCGGCGAGCTGGGTCGGCTGGCAGAACTTCGCCAACCTGTTCGCCGATCCGCTGCTCGGCAAGGCCGCGCTGAACACGCTCTGGTTCACCGTCCTCGCCCTGGTCCTCGGCTTCCCGGTGCCGGTCTTCCTCGCGGTGGTCATGTCGGAGCTGCGCAAGGGCGGCGGCCTGTTCCGCGTGCTGGTCTACCTGCCGGTGGCGGTGCCCCCGGTGGTGGCGATCATGATGTGGAAGTTCTTCTACAACAGCGACTACGGCCTGGTCAACGGCCTGCTCGGGCTCGTCGGCCTGGGCCCGTTCCCGTGGCTGCAGGACACGCGGTGGGCGATGCCGTCGCTGGTGCTGGAGGCGACCTGGGCGGGCGCGGGCGGCACCGTGCTGATCTACATCGCGGCGCTGACCAGCGTCCCCAGGGAGCTGTACGAGGCGGCCGAGAGCGACGGCGCGTCGATCCGGCGGCGCGTGTGGCACATCACGCTGCCCCAGCTGCGCGGCGTGCTGCTGCTCATGCTGCTGCTGCAGGTCATCGGCACCTTCCAGGTCTTCACCGAGCCGTTCGTCATGACCGACGGCGGCCCCGAGGACGCGACGGTGACCGTCCTGCTGCTCATCTACCGGTACGCCTTCGTCTACGGCGACTACGGCATGGCCGGCGCGCTGTCGGTGCTGCTGGCGGTCGTGCTCGGCCTGCTGTCGGCGGTGTACCTGCGCATGACGAAGGCTTGGAGCACGACATGAGCGGACTGATCTCCGATTCCGACCGCAAGAAGCGCGGCGTACGGGCGGTGCTCGGCTCGACCCAGTTCGCCGTCTTCCTCGGCGTGCTCGTCGCCGGGCTCGGCCCGATCCTGTGGACGGTGAAGGGGGCGATCTCCCCGACGCGGGAACTGCTCACCGACCCGCTGCGCCTCTACCCGGCCGCCCCCGACTGGTCGCTGCTCGCCGAGGCCTGGAGCAGGCTGCGCATCGGCCACTTCATGCTCAACACGGTCGTCCTGGCCGGCGGGTCGTGGCTGGCGCAGATCGTCGTGTCGGTCATGGGCGCGTACGCGCTGTCGGTGCTCCGGCCGCGCTACGGCAAATACGTCTACGGCGCGATCCTGGCGACGCTGTTCCTGCCGGGCAGCGTGTCGCTCGTCGCGCTCTACCTGACGGTGCTCGACGTGGGCATCGCCGACACCATGTGGGCGGTGTGGCTGCCGCACGCCGCGCACGCCTTCACCGTCCTGCTGATGAAACGGTTCTTCGACGGGATCCCGCGCGAGCTGTTCGGCGCGGCCCAGGTCGACGGCGCCGGGCCGTGGCGGATGTTCTGGTACATCGTGCTGCCCATGTCGAAGCCCGTCCTGGCCGTGACGTCGCTGCTGACGATCATGGGCGCCTGGAAGGACTTCCTGTGGCCCATGGTGGCCATCTCCGACGGAGAGCTGCACCCGATCTCGGTGGCGCTGCCCAGGCTGGCGGAGTTCGCCGAGGAGAACATGGTCATCGCCGGCATGTTCATGGCGTTGATGCCGCCCGTGCTCGTCTTCATCGTCTTCCAGAAGTACATCGTGCGCGGCGTGGGGTTCACGGGGGTCAAGGGTTGATGCTCAGCAGAGTGCTCGTCACCGGCGCCGCCGGGCTGATCGGCCGGGCCGTCCTCGCGCGCTGCGCGGCCGAGGGCGTGCCGGTGACCGCACTGGTCCTGGAGGATCCGGGCGACCTCAAGGCCGACCGCGTCGTCGTGGGCGACGCGGGCGACCCCGAGGTCGTACGGCGGGCGCTGGACGGCGTCGACGCCGTGATCCACCTGGCGGCCATCCCCAGCCCCAACGACCACCCCCCGCAGGAGGTCTACCTCAACAACACCGGCGCCACGTTCGCGGTGCTCGACGAGGCGGGCCGGGCCGGGGTGCGCCGGGCGGTCATCGCCAGCAGCCTCAGCGTGCTCGGCATGCCGTTCTCCCCGCACCGCCTGGAACCGGCCTACCTGCCCGTCGACGAGGCGCACCCGCTGCTGGCCGCCGACCCGTACGCGCTGTCGAAGGAGGCCGACGAGTCCACCGCGCGCATGATCCACCGGCTGCACGGCATGACGGTGGTGGCGCTGCGCTTCCCGTTCGTCGGCGGCCCCGAGGACCGGCTGCCCGAGCGGGCCGCCGAGTTCGCCGCCGAGCCGGTCAGGGGAGTCGCCGACCTGTGGGCCTACCTGGACTCCCGGGACGCCGCCACCGCCTGCTGGCTCGGCGTCACCCGGCCGATCGACGGCTCCCACGTGCTGTTCGTGGCCGCCCCCGACACCATCGTCCCGCTGCCCACCGAGGAACTCGTCCACCACTTCCTGCCCCGTTCCCCGCTGCGCGCGGCCCTGCCCGGCCGGGCCGTGCCGATCGACGTGACCAAGGCCCGCCGAGTCCTCGGCTTCGAGGCGGAGCACCTGTACCGGCTCTGACGAACGGAGAGGATCCACCCCCCATGAGATCCCGCATCCATCTCTGGTTACGAACCGTCATCACCTCCCTACTGATCGTCCCGTTCCTGGCCGTGCCGTCCCACGCGGCCACCGACGTCGACCAGGTCGTCGGCGACTTCGAGTACGGCACCCAGGGCTGGGCCCTGGGGCTCGGCCCGGAGTTCCCCGGCGCCAAGGGCGCCCTCACCAGCGACGCGGCCGACGCGAGGACCGGAGCGCGCTCGGCCCTGCTGACCGCCGACCTCACCGCCGGCGGCAAGTACGTCGAGGCCGGGTACGCCACGACCGCCGACCTGACGGCGCTGTCGCTCTGGGCACGCTCGCCCGCGCTGCCCACGGTGACGCTCCGGCTGGTGGACAGCACCGGACAGACCCACCAGCAGCGGCTGCCGCTGGCCGCGGGCGGCGGCTGGCAGCGGCTCACCGTCACCTCCTTCACCGCCGGGCAGTCCTACCAGCACTTCGGCGGGGCCGGCGACGGCGTCTGGCACGGGCCGGCCAAACGGGTGGCGTTCCTCGTCGAGCGCACCGGGCAGCTCAGGCTCGACGGGGTCACGATCACCGCCCCCGCCCCCGACCTCGCCCTGGGGCAGCGGGCCGTGGGCAACGTGTTCGTGCAGCCCGCCCAGCCCTCGTTCGACGTGACGAGCCGGGGCGACGCGCTGACCTGGACCGTACGCGACCTGTCCGGCGTGCAGGTGGCCGCGGGCGGTGGAACTCCCGGGACGCTGGCCGTACCGGTCACCAGGCCGGGGCACTACCGGCTCAGCGTGACCGCGACCGCGGCCGGGACGGCGATCGCCACCAAGGAGACCGCGTTCGCCGTGCTCACGCCCTTCACCGCGACGGGCGACTCCCCGTTCGGCGTGGCCGGGCACTTCACCCGGGCCGACTGGGGCGCCCCCGGCGGCGACCTGCTGGAACTGGCCGCCGAGGCCGGGGTGCGCACTGTGCGCGACGACGCGTTCTGGGAGTCGATCGAGCAGACCGAGGGCGTCTACGAGTACGGCCGCTACGACCCGCTGCACGCCACGCTCGGCGCCAAGGACATGCGCTGGCTGGCGATCGCCGCGTACACCAACCCCCACCACGACGGGAACGCCACGCCGTACACCGACGCCGGCCGCGCCGCGTACGCCGCCTACGCCTCGGCGCTGATCGACAGGTACGACCTGCCGTGGATCGAGGTCTACAACGAGTTCAACATCGGCTTCGGCGACCGCGGCAACGGCCCGGCCGACTCGCGCGCCGACTACTACTTCCCGCTGCTGAAGGCCACCTACGAGCAGGTCAAGGCCGACCACCCGCAGGTCACGGTCGTCGGCCCGGCCTCCGCCGGGGTGCCGCTCGCCTGGCTGGAGGAGCTGTTCAAGCTCGGCGCCCTGAACTACCTCGACGCCGTCTCCATCCACCCCTACGTCTACCCGGGCACCCCCGAGTCGGCCGCCAAGAGCATCGACGACCTCGACGCGCTGGTCAGGAAGTACAACAACGGCCGGTCCAAGCCCATCTGGATCACCGAGCAGGGCTGGCCCACCCACACCGACGCGCGCGGCGTCAGCGAGGCCGCCCAGGCCGCCTACGTGGTCCGCACCCACGTGACGGCGCTGGCCAAGGGCGTGCAGCGGTTCTTCTGGTACGACTTCATGAACGACGGCACCGACCCGGCGCTCAACGAGGACAACTTCGGCCTGGTGCGCAACACCGCCGACGCCTCCGGCCGGTGGACGCCCAAACCCGGCTACGTCGCCTACGCCGCCATGACCAGGCAGCTCACCGGGGCCACCCATGTCAGGCAGGAGGCCGAGGGCCGTCACCTCTTCCGCAAGGACGGCCACGACCTGCGCGTCCTGTGGTCGGCCCGGCCCGCGACCGTCTCGCTGCGCACCGACGCCCCGCTCACCGTCACCGACCTGACCGGCGCGAGCGAGGTGCTGCGCCCGCTCGGCGGCCGGGTCACGCTCTCGCTGTCCGGCGACCCGATCTACGTGCGCGGCGACGCCGTGCTGGAGGACGCCGCCCGCTACACGATCACCGGCGGCGGCGCCGTGGCCGGCGAGGGGATCGAGCTGAAGCTGACCGTGGACGCCACGCACGGCCCCGCCGTACGCGGCAGCTTCGCCGTCGGCGACGTCGAGGTGCCGGTGTCGGTGCGCGGCGGGCGCAGTGCCGAGATCCCGGTGTCGCTGCCCGCCGTGACCCGCACCGGGCCGCTCGACCTGGTCGGCCGCCTGAAGGTGCACGGGAGGCCGGTCGCCAGGCTCGGCTCGCGGGTCGAGGTGACGCAGCCGTTCGCGGTCACCGCCAGGCACGTGCTGCCGGACGACCTGGCGATCACCGTGCGCAACCTGTCGGCCAGGGAACTCGCCCCCGGCGACCTCGGGTGGACCTTCGGCGCTCGCACCGGCACGCTGCCGATCGCCGGGACCGTGCCCGCGGGCGGCTCGCGCACCGAGCGTCTTCCGCTGGCCGACCTGCCCGCCGGGCCGTACGAGCTGCGGCTGGACGCCGTCGCGGGCGTCGGCTTCACCGGCCGGGTGGCCCGCGTCGCCGACGGCGCGCTCGCGCGGGCCGGCCGCGCCACGATCACCGTCGACGGCGTGCCCGACGACCTGGCCGGCCGCCCGGCCGTCGACCTCGCCGACGGCACCGTCAAGATCCCCTCGTACGGCGGGCCGGACGACCTCAGCGGCACCCTCCACGTCACCTGGGACGCCGACCGCTTCTACCTCAGCGCCAGGATCCACGACGACGTCCACACCCAGACCAGCACCGGAGCCGACATCTGGCAGGGCGACTCCCTGCAGTTCGCCGTCGCCGCTGGACTGCCCGGCGAGACGCGCACCTGGTCAGAACTGGGTCTCGCGCTGACCGCCCAGGGCCCGCAGTTCCACCGCTGGCTCGGCGACGGACCGGAACCCGACGCCGAGGTCGCCGTCACCCGGGACGAGACCGCCGGGGAGACCGTCTACGAGCTGTCGCTGCCCTGGGCGGCGCTCGCCCCGCTCACCCCGCAGGACGGCCTGTTCAGCCTGTCCGTCGTCGCCAACGACAACGACGGGACCGGCCGCGAGGGCTGGATCGAATGGGGTTCCGGCATCGCCGGGACCAAGAACCCCGCCCTCTTCCGCCCCGCCCGCTTCATCGGGCAGTAGCCGAAACCCCCTCGCCCCGCACCTCACCCTGCCCGCCGGGACCCGCACCGACCTTCGCGCGGGCCCGACCACGAGCGTCACCTAGGAGTGGCATGCATCGGCTGAACCGCTGGAACACCCCTGCCGTCCACAACGGCTGGGAACAGACCACCCAGCGCGACATCGCCTTCCACCAGGAGGAATCGCGCGACCACCGGCGCTACGTGGCCTCGGTCGACGGGCCGAAGATCGTCGTCGTGCAGGACCTCGACAAGCCCAGGACCGTCGGCTCGTTCTGGGGCGAGGTCAACAGCGGCGCGCACCGCGCGCTGGGCTGCGTCGGCACCATCACCGACGGCGCGATCCGCGACCTGGACGAGATGACCGGCGCGGCCGCAGAGCACTACGGACGGCAAGGAGAATCCCGCTGATGAAGATCACCTTACGGACGGTGGCCGCCGCCTGCGCGGCCACCCTGACGGCCGCCCTGCTGACGGCCGTGCCCGCGCAGAGCGCGAGCGCCGCCGCGGCGGCCACGGCCGTGCTCGGCGCCGACCCCGTCTACACCGGCGTCGTCAAGGCGTGGCCGGGCGACGGGGACAAGGACCCGGCCCACGCCGTCGGCGAGCGCGGCGGCGAGTCGTGCTGGCAGATGTCCGGCACGCCGTACAACCGCTACGTCTACGTGGACGTGGCCGACGCCGCGATCCCGGCGGGGGCGACCCGCGCCTGGGTCGTGGTCCGCTACTTCGACGCCGGACCGGTCGGCCTCGACGTGCACTACGACGGCAAGGCGGGCGCCTTCACCGGCACCGCCAACGTGGCGCTGACCGGCACCGGCACGTGGAAGAGCTCGGTCATCGGGCTCAGCGACATCAACTTCAGGAACCGGGCCAACGGCGCCGACCTCCGGCTCAACGTCAAGGCCGACGCCGCCTCGATGCCCGCCGTCTGCTTCAGCAGGGTCGAGGTGCACTTCACCGACCCGTCGCAGCTCACGATCACCAACCCGTCGCTGGTCTTCACCCAGGGGACGAACACGATCGACGTCGCCGCGGCGGCCGACCAGGTCGAGTGGACGATCGGCGACCCGAACGGGGTCCCGCTGCGGTCGGGCACGCGGGCGGTGACCGGGGGCACCACGAAGATCGACATTTCCGATCTCGGCCCGGGTTACTACCGGCTGACCGTCTCGACCGGGGTCACCACCCGTTCCACCTCGTTCGGGGTCGTCACCCCGTTCGCCACGAAGGATCCGTACTTCGCCGCCGCCATCCACTACGGCTGGCAGCCGGGCATCGAGGAGCAGCTGCTCAGGACGGCCGCGCAGATCGGGTGGACCGAGGTGCGCTCCGACGCCAACTGGTCGGGCATCGAGAAGCAGGCGGGCGTCTACGACTTCACCGGCGCCCTCGACGCCGGCCTGCGCAAGGCGCATGAGAACGGCATCACCACGATGCCCATCCTCGGCTACCGCAACCCGCTGTACGACGGCGGCAAGACGCCCAGCACCCCCGCCGGACTGGCCGCGTTCGGCCGCTTCGGCGCGGCCGTGGCGGCCAACTACGCCTCCTTCACCAAGGACGTCTCGGTCTACAACGAGTACAACTCCACCGGTTTCAACGACGGCGCCTGCGGCATCACCCCGCAGTGCTACCTCGACGTCGTCAAGGCCCTCTACCCGGCCATCCACCAAGCCGTGCCCACGGCCAACGTGGTCGGACCGACCTCGGCCGGCACCCAGCTCGCCTGGCACGACCAGTTCCTCGCCCTCGGCGGCCTGGACTACCTCGACACGCTGAGCGTCAACTTCTACGGCTACGCCGACGCCGGGGCCGGCACGCCGCCCGAGCGGACCGTGCTGACGACCGAGTTCCCGCAGCTCGTGGCGAAGGTCAAGGCCAGGAAGAACATGCCGATCTGGATCAGCGAGAACGGCTGGCCCACCCACACCGCCGGCTCCACCGAAGCCCAGCAGGCCGACTACCTGATCAGGGCGCAGACGCTGGCCAGGAGCGCGGGCGCGGACAAGTACTTCTGGTACGACCTCATCGACGACGGCGACAACGCCGGCGAGCGCGAGCACCGCTTCGGCCTGTTCCGCCGCCCGGCCCCCGGCGTCGCCGCCCCCTCGCCCAAGCCGGCCGCGATCTCCCAGGCCGTGCTGATCCGCAAGCTCGCCGGCCGCACGCTCGGCGCCCGCCAGGACACCGGCGACGCCGACGTCCACTCCTACCCGATCAGCGGCGGCACCCGGCTGCTGTGGGCGGTCCAGCCCCGCTCGGTCACGCTCACCGCGCTCGGCGACGTCACGCTGACCGACCAGTTCGGCGCGGTCAGCACGCTCCGGCCGCAGGCCGGCAAGGTGCGGCTCGACCTGGACGGCAGCCCCGTCTTCGTCTCCGGCCCCGTCTCCTCGGTCAAGGCCGGCGCCTCGCCGCTGTCGGTCAGCGCCCCCGGGCAGTCGGTCACCGGCGAGAAGCTGGCCGTGACCGTCACCGCCGACCGCACCGGCGGCGCGAAGCTGCCGGGCAGGCTGGCCGTGGCCGCCGGCGGCGTCCAGGCCGACCTGGTCACCCGCAAGGGCAGGAAGACGTCGGTCACGCTGGAGCTGCCCGCCACTCCGGCGACAGGCCGCAGGCCGGTCACCGCGACGGCCGCCGACGACCGCGGCCCCATCGCCCGGCTGCGCTCGGGAACCCAGGTGGTCAGGCCGTACACGGTCAACGGGCGGCCGGTCGTCGACGGGAGGAAGCTCCGGCTCACCGTGACCAACAACAGCCCGTCCACGCCGGTCAGGCTGAGCTCCGTCGGCTGGCAGGTGGGCTCGTGGCGCGGGGTGGTCGCCGATCCGGCCGAGGTGCCCGCGCTGGGCTCGGCCTCGATGGAGGTGCCGGTGCCGGACGCCCTGCCGTACGTGAACTACAGCTACGCGGTCACGGCCGGGAACGCGAGCGACACCGGGTCGCTCAGCTTCAGCCCGATCGAGAAGGCCGGGGCGACCACCCTGGACCCGATCGACCTGAACGGCCTGGGCCGCTGGGTGGGCCTGCGCGGCGGCACCCGGACCGGCCCCGACGACCTGTCCGGGACCATCCGGTTCACGCACAGCCCGGACGCGCTGATCCTGGACGCGGTCATCAAGGACGACGTGCACAACGCCGCCCGCACCGACCCGTCGCTGACCTGGCAGGTCGACTCCGTGCAGTTCAGCCTCTACTCGGCCTTCCCCGGCGAGCTCACCGGCGACCGCGTCGAGATCGGCGCGGCCCTGCTGCCGTCGGGGCCCGCCGCCTACACCTGGACCGGCCCGGCCGGGCCGACCCCGGGCGCCGACGTCGCCATCACCAGGGACGAGACGGCCAGGACCACCACGTACCGGCTGGCCGTGCCGTGGGCGTCGCTCGGCTACGACCAGCCGCCGACCGGCGTGATCGGGATCTCGTTCCTCGTCAACGACGCCGACGGCGGAACGGGCGGCGACGCCCGCGACGGCTACCTCGAATGGGGGAGCGGCGTCGGCAGCGCGCCCAAGAACCCGGCGCTGTTCCGCTCCGCCCAGCTCGTCTGAGCGGGCCGGTCCAGGTCGTCGAAGCCCAGGACGTCGAGTCCCAGCTCGGCGGCCTGGGCCAGCACCGTCTCCAGCCGCGCCGGTGACACGTGGTTGCACTCGTGCGAGTCGGCGACCGCGTGCGCGTAGAACGTCACCGCCTCCCGCCGCCCGGCCGCGCGCACCAGGGCCGAACGCACCGAGGCGTCGTCGACCCCGGCGGGCTCGAACAGCTTGCCCGTGTCGATCCCGGCCCCGATCAGCACGCGGCGCCCGGCGAGCTCGGCGACCGGGGTGAAGATCTCCTCCACGGTGTCCAGGCCGCCCTCTGCCGGGTGGCGGGCGCCGCCGCGCAACCGGGGGAACACCCCGCCCAGCACCGCGTCCGACCGGTCGTCGCGGCGGCTCACCGGATAGGCGAAGCAGGCGGCCTCGAACCCGTGCGCGCGCAGCGCCGCCAGGCACGGGGTGACGTCCTCGGCCAGGTAGCCGTCGCCGCCGAGGGCCGCGATCCGGTCGGGCGCCCACAGGTGCCGGTAGCCGTGCGCCCCCACGGTGTGCCCGTCGTCGGCCAGCTCGCGCAGCCGTTTCCAGCCGTCGTCGTCGATCCTGTACGGCTCGCTGACGAAGAACGTCACCCGCGCGCCGTACTCCCTGAACAGGCCGCGCATCGCGCTCCACTCGGAGACGAAGAAGTCGTCGAAGGTCATCAGCAGGACGCCGCTCATGGCGGTGATCGTAACGTGTTAACGCGTCAACCTGAAGGCGTACGGGCCGCTCGTACGCGTCCGTTGACGGGAGGTGGTCCGGATCTCTAGTCTCCACTTAATCCGGGGGATGGATTTAGTCGCCGTTCGCGAAGGAGAACCCGTGACCGCAGCAGATCCGCCCGACGTTCCTCGTGCACTCTCCCGCCGTGCCGTCCTCGCGGGCGCGGGTCTCGGCACGGCCGCCGCCGTGCTCGGGCTCCCCGGGCCGGCGAGCGCCGCCGTGCCGCCCGTGCCGCTGGGGGCGCTGCTCGGCACCAACCACGCCGCCGGGGCCGGTCCCGGCATCGGCGCCCTGGCCGGGATGTCGTGGGATCGCGCCGACGTCCTGTGGGCCGCCGTCGAACCGACCCAGGGGACCTACGACGACACCGCCGTCCACGCCTTCGGCGCCCGGTTCGCCGCCGCCGCGCCGAACGGCGTCACCCTGCTCCCGGTCCTGGCCTACTCCGCCCCGTGGGCCGCCCGGACGACCGCGTACGGCTGGACGCACTGGGACGTGCGGTACGAGGTCGGCGCCGCCCAGGCGAACACCGGCGCGGGCTGGTCGCGCCGGGTGACCAGGACCCGGATCAGCACCGGCGAGGTCCTCCAGGACGAGGTCGTCGCGCTGCCCAAGGACAGGACGCCGCCGGCGGACCCGGCGAGGTGGAGCGCGTTCGTCGAGCACGTCGTGGGGATCCTGCGCGGCACCTACGGGGTCGAGTACTTCCAGGTGTGGAACGAGGCGTACTGGTCGGCGGGATTCTGGTACGGCAGCCCGTACGAGTACGTCGACCAGATCCACAAGCCCGCCTCGGCGGTGATCCGCGGCCACGGCGGCAAGGTCGTCTACGGCGGCTGGCCCTCGGTGGCGGCGATCGCCCGCTTCACCGCCCTGCTGACCGAGACGAGCGCCTGGTCCAGCATCGACGTGCTCGACGTGCACTACTACAAGCCGTCCGACCTGGAGTCGCTGCGGGTCGCCTGCGTGGCCGCGCTGGGGACGTCGCTGCCGATCTGGCAGACCGAGATCGGCTACTCGGCCAGCCCCGCGGCGGCCGCCCTGGTGTACCCGGGACTGCTGCACTGGGCGATCACCCGCGGCCTCGCGCAGCGGCCGGACGGCTTCAAGCTGCTCTGGTACGCCTGGCAGGCGCCCGCCTCGGCGTCCGCCGCCGACGCCGGCCGCTACCTGCGCAAGGCCGACGGGACGCCGACCTCCCACGGCGTCTGCCTCGCCACCGTCGCCGACCTCTTCGACGGCGTGGTGCCCGAGACCTACGACACCCACACCAACGACGCCGGGCTCACGACGGCCCGGGACTGGGCCGCCGGTTCCGTCGAGGGGTTCCTGGTCGGCGGCAGCAGGATCGTCATCGCCGTCCACACCCCGGCCGGCTGGGCGGGCACGCAGGTGACCTTCACCCTGGCCGCGCCGCCGTCCACCGCCGTCGCGGCCCGCGTGGACCTGACCGGTCAGCGCACGCCGCTGGCCCTCACCGGCGGCAAGGTCACCGTGCCGCTGGCCGACGCGCCGGGGTCGGCCGCCGCCGCCTGCAACGCCGCGTCCAGCATCCGCACCTGCTATCTCGAGGTCTCCTTGTGACAATCTCCCGCCGTACCTTCCTGCGCGGCGTCGGCGTCTCCGCCACCGCCGCCGTGCTCCCCGCCGTCACCGCCCAGTGGGCGGCCGCAGATCCGCGCTCCGCCCTGCTGACCCGCGAACAGCTGACGGCGCTGCTCGGACGGGGCGCGCACCTCCCGCTCGTGAGGCTCGCCGCGCCGGGGGACCTCGGCGGCGCGTTCGGCGCCCGCCTGCCGGGCCGCGACGACCAGGTGTCCGTCAAGGGGTGGGCCGGCGCGGACGACCTGTCGGCCGACCTCGCGCTCGGCTACGACGCCGAACGGCTGTACGTCGCCGCGACGGTGACCGACGACGTCCACCACCCGATCGGCGGCACCAACCAGTGGCAGGGCGACGGGCTCCAGATCGCCTTCGGCGACAGCGGCGGCGGATACGGCCCGGAGTACGGCCTCGCGCTGCTCGACGGCGGCCCCGAGGTCTACCGGTTCAGCGACGGCCCGGTCACCTCGCCGGTCGGCGACGTCACCCTGACCGCCCGGCGCGAGGGGACGAAGACGCACTACCTGGCGGCGTTCCCGTGGGCCTCGACCGGTGTCGACGCCCCCGCTCCGGGCGGCTCGGTGCTGTTCAACGCGATCGTCAACGACAACGACGGCGCGAACCGGCGGGGCTGGATCCAGTGGCGTCCCGGCATCGCCACCGGCAAGTCCGCGCAGGAGTTCGTCCGGCTGGCGGCCCTGCCCGAGTCGGGCGCCTGCCAGGCCTGGATCACCCTCGACGCGGACGAGGTCGAGGCCGGGTCCACGATCGAGGCGGCGATCTACGTCCTGAACTGGGACGACGCCGACCGCCGCGTCGAGGTGACCGGCCCGGACGGCGCCGCGACCCCCGCCACGATCCCGGCTCGCACCACCCTGCGGCTCACGATCCCGATCACCGCGACGACCGCGGGCGAGCTCGCGATCACCGCCTCGGTCAAGGACCTGACCGGCGGCGCGACCACCGAGCTGGCGGCGACCGGCCGGGTGACGATGTCGGCGGAGGCGATCGCGCGGGACCTCGCCGCGATCGCCGCGTCCGTCACGACGGCCGGGGACCTGCTGGCACAGTGCGAGGACCGGGGGATCCCCACCCACTACGAACGCGTCGACGCGACCACCTTGGAGAAGTTCACCGGCTACACCCGCGACGACGTCACGGCAGGTCAGAGGTGGCGCGCCACCTACAACACGGTCACCATGACGGCGATGGCCGGCCACCTCCTCACCCGCCTGCGCTCCCTGGCCGCCGGGCAGGCGCGGGGGACGCGGGTGCCGCGCTACGTCACCGGGCCGATCGGCCGCGACGACTGGATGTTCACCGGCACGGTATCCGACGGCACGACGACCAGGAAGGGCCGCCCGGTCGTGTTCAGCGGCCCGATGGGATGGGCCGAGGTGGTCGCCGACATCCCCAGGCTGGCCGATCTCGGCTTCAACGCCTGCGCCCTGGAGATGGGGCCGCAGAGCGCGATCGTCCCGCCGGACGCGATCCCGGGCTGGGGCACGACGGGCGTCGGCGACGCGGCGGTGACCTTCGCCCGTGACCCGTCGGTCGCGCACGGCTCCGCCGCGTCCCTGCGGGTGTCGTTCGCCGGTCCGAGGCGGCCGGACAACTACCGCCAGCTCTCCCAGCTGCTGACCGTGGAGCCCGGGGCCGCCTACCGGGTCCGCGCGTGGATCAAGGGGCAGGACGTCGCCCTTCGCGCGGTGTCGATCCCCACCGCCACCTGGGCCACCCGCTTCTATCCGCCGGAGGGCACCTACGACTGGCGGCAGGTCGAGTTCACGCTCACCCCCGGCAACGTGTCGTCCTACCGCTTCTCGATCATCTGCGAGGGCCAGGTAGGGGCGCTGTGGATCGACGACCTGACCATCACGCGCGCCGACGGGACGGGTCCGGGGAACATCGCGGGCAACGGGGGGTTCGACGAAGCGGTGACGGTCGCGGCGAGCGGCGAGTACGCGGTGTCGCCGTACGAGATCGACCGGGGCCCGGTCCGCTGGCTCGCGGCGGCGGCCGAGGCGAACGTCGCCCTGAGCCTGCTGCTGGCGCCGCAGTACTTCCCGGCCTTCCTGACGGCCAGGCACCCCGAGCTCAAGCTGGCCGAGGGGTACGACGTCCACCACCCGCTGGCGCGGGAGGTGATCGAGGCGTTCCTGCGTGCGATCGTCCCCAGGATCGCGACGTCACCGGCGCTGCACAGCCTGATCCTCAGCAACGAGCCCCGCTACGTCGACACGGCGAGCCCGTCGACCAGACGCGGCTGGGCGCGCTTCCTCACCGCGGAGTACCGCGACATCGCCGAGCTCAACAAGGTGTACGGCACCGCGCACCGGACCTTCGACGAGGTGCCCGCCCCCGGCGTGCGGGCGGTCGAGCCGACCGTGCGGTGTCACGACTGGATCACCTTCAACACCAGGGCCTTCGCCGCGTGGCACGCGTGGATGGCCGGGGTGGTCCACGACCTCGCCCCGGACGTCCCGGTGCACTCCAAGATGGTGGGCAGCACCCTGAAGGACCGCAACTACCTGCTGTGGGGCCCCGATCCCGAGCAGTGGGCCACCTTCTCCCAGCTGTCGGGCAACGACGCGTCGAACTACCCGGGACAGGGCGCCGACGGCTTCCTGGGCAAGTTCGCGTTCTACGACCTCCAGGCCGGCATCGCGCGGACCCCGGTGTTCGACTCCGAGGACCACGTGATCCCCGACCGCAGCACGTCGTACTCGAAGGTGGAGGCCGCCCATGTCGCGGCGGACCTGTGGCAGGGCGCCCTGCACGGCCGTTCCGCCACCGCCTTCTGGGTGTGGGCGCGGACCACCGAGACGGCGTCCACGCTGGCGGGCAGCATGCTGCACCGGCCGGACGTGATCGCCGCGGCCGGCCGGACCAGCCTGGACCTGAACCGGTTCGCCGCCGAGGTGGCCCTGCTGCAGGGCGCCGGGGCCGGTGTCGGCATCCTGTACTCGCGCACCTCGTCGGTGTACTCCGCGCAGCACCTGGCCGCGGTGCGCGAGGTGTACAAGGCCCTGACCATGAACGGCGTCCCCGTGCACTTCGTCACCGAGTCCGGCCTGGCCGGGCGGCAGGCCGCCGAGGGGGTGAAGACGGTGATCGCGCCCGGGGTGACGCATCTGCCGTCCGCCTGCCTGCCAGGGCTGCGGGACCTGGCAGGCAAGGCCCGGCTCGTCGTCGCGGGCGCCGACGCCCTGACGCGCGACGAGCGGGACCAGGCCCATCCGGCCGGTGAGCGCGCGCAGGTGCTCGGGAAGGCGACCGTCCTGCGGTCCGACGGCCCGGCCGGCATCGGGGCCGCCGTCCTCGGTCTGGCACGGCGGCTCCGGCTCGACGTGGTGACGCTGGAGCGTACGTCCGGCGGCCCGCCCGCCGACGTCGAGTGGCGGCCGGTGCACGACGGCGGGCGCTGGCTGGTCGGCGTGACGAACTACGGCAGGCGGCCGGAAGTGGTGACGATCAGGCTGCACGGCCGCGCGCCGCGCGACCTCCAGGACCTGCTCACCGGGGAACGACTCGACCGGTCGAGGACGGAGCTGGCCCCGCTGACGCCGCGCCTTCTGACGCTCCGGTAAGGCGTCTTTTTATTCCACCCATCGGACTAAAGGAAACCCAACGTGTTGTGGACCGTGAAGTCGCCCGAGGGCGCGGTCGAGCTCGACGTCTCACTGGACGACCGGGGCCGGCTCTTCTACGACGTGCGGCGGCGCGGCGTCGTGCTCCTCCGGCAGTCCAGGCTCGGCGTCGAGCGGCGGGACGCGTCGTTCCACGACGGGCTCACCCTGGTCGCCGAACCCGTGGCCGAGGTGCGGGAGGACGGTCACGCCGCGGCGCACGGCAAGCGCGCCGTGCTGCGCGAGCGGTCCACGGCGGCGACGCTGTCGGTGCGCGGACGCAACGGCGCGCGCCTCGACCTCGACGTCCGCGTCCTGGACGACGCCGTCGCGTTCCGCTACCGCTTCCCCGAGGGCTCCGGCACGGCCACGGTCACCAGGGAGCTGACGACCTTCGCGTTCGCGGCGGAAGGGCGGGCCTGGGCGCAGCCGACCTCGCCCTCCGACGGCGGCGGCCCCGCCCACGAGAACCTCTACACCGACGGCGTGCCCATCGGCACCCCGACCGGCGCGCGCTCGTACGACCTGCCGGCCACGTTCGAGGTGAACGGGCAGTGGCTGCTCGTCTCCGAGGCCGGGCTGGACGAGACCTTCCACGGCACCCGGCTGGCCCCCGTCCCGGCCGGCCGGGAGTACGGCGTGCTGGGCCCCGACCCGGACGAGGGACTCGGGCACGGCGACGCCCTGGCCACCTCGGCGTTGCCGTGGACGCTCCCGTGGCGGTTCGTCGCGATCGCGGACAGCGCGGCCGGGCTGATCGGGTCCACGACCGTGTGGCACCTGGCCGAGCCCGCCGCGATCACCGACACCACGTGGATCAGGCCGGGACGCGTGTCGTGGAGCTGGTGGTCGGAGAACGCCAGCCCGCGCGACCTGGCCGCGCTGCGGCGCTTCGTGGACCTGGCGGGCGAGATGGGCTGGGAGTACTCGCTCGTCGACGCGAACTGGACGGTCCACGCCGAGCACGAGATCCGCGACCTGGTCCGCTACGCCGCCGAACGGGACGTGCGCCTGTTCCTCTGGTACAACTCCGCCGGGCCGAACAACGACTCGACCGAGGGGCCGCGCGACCTCATGCACCTGCCCGAGACGCGTCGGGCGGAGCTGGCCAGGATCGCGGGCTGGGGGATCGCCGGGATCAAGGTCGACTTCTTCCACTCCGACAAGCAGGCCGGGATCGCGCACTACCTCGGCATCCTGCGGGACGCGGCCGAGGCGCGGCTGATGGTCAACTTCCACGGGAGCACCATCCCGCGCGGCTGGGAGCGGACGTGGCCGCACCTGATGACGCTGGAGGCCGTACGCGGGGCCGAGTGGTACCTGTTCGGGCCGGAGTTCGCGGAGGAGGCCGTGTGGCACAACACCGTGCTGCCGTTCACCCGCAACGTGATCGGCCCGATGGACTACACGCCGGTGACCTTCGGCGACGCGCTGCGGCCCCGCAGGACCACGGCGGCCCACGAGCTGGCGCTCGCGGTGGTCTACGAGTCGGGGCTGCTGCACTTCGCGGACTCGCCCGAGTCCTACCGGGCGCAGCCGGCGGAGGTGCGCGAGGTGCTGCGGGCCGTGCCGGCCGCCTGGGACGACACGGTCGGGCTGGCGGGGGAGCCGGGCGACCACGTCGTGCTGGCCCGCCGTACGGGAGGGACCTGGTGGCTGGCGGGCATCAACGGCCCGGTCGCGCGCCCGGCGGCCACCCTCGGCCTCGGGCGCCTCGGGCGCCTCGGGCCGCTGAGCGGCGCCTGGCGCCTGGTCGGCGACGGCGCGGACCGCGACGCGGTGGCGGTCTCCGACGTGGCGGCGGGCGAGGCGTTCCAGGTCCCCGCCATGCCCCCGGGCGGCGGCTTCGTCGCCCGCCTGCTTCCGCGGTAAGGGCCGGGGCGGACGATAAGCGCCCGCCTGCTTCCCGGGCGGACCCAGGGGCGGACCCAGGGGCGGACCTAGGGGCGGGCCGAGAAGCGTTCGTCGAGGATCAGGCAGGCGGCGCCGATCGCGGCCACGTCGGCGCCCAGCGCGGTCCCCGCGACGCCGAGGTCGTGGATCTCGCGCATCACGAACCGCTCGGCCACCGCCGACCTGAGCAGCGGCAGGTAGTGGTGCGCGGCCGGCGCCCACGCGGGCCCGCCGCACACCACGAGCTCGGTGTCGAGCAGGTTGCCGATGGTGAGGATCGCGCGGGCGAGCCGCCGCCCGGACCGGCGCAGGATCTCCACCGCCCGCGCGTCGCCGTCGTCGGCCGCCCGGCACAGCGCGCCGAGCCGCCTGACCGCCTGGACGAGCTGACCGTCCTCCGGCGTGGCGGGCAGCACGCCCGCCGCGACGGCCTCCTGGATGAGGAACAGCGGCGAGCAGGCGGTGCCCAGGCAGCCGCGCTGCCCGCACTCGCAGGGCGGCCCGTCGGCGTCGACGATCAGGTGCCCGATGTCGCCGGCGTTGCTGGACCGGCCGCGTACCACGATGTCGCCGCTGACCAGCCCCACCCCGACGCCGGTGCCCAGGTAGAGGAAGACGAAGTCGCTGTTGCCGGTCGCGCCGCCGGCCCAGCGCTCGGCCACCGCGGCGGCGGTGACGTCCTTGTCGAGCACGATGGGCAGCCCGGTGGCCTGGTGCAGCCGGTCGACGAGCTCGACGCGGTGCCAGCCGGGCAGGTGCGGCGGGTCGACCATGGCCCCGCCCGCGATGTCGAGGGGGCCGGGCGCCGCGATGCCGAGGCCGAGCACCCGGTCGCGCTCGACGCCGGATCCGGCGAGCAGGACGTCGAGGGCCGAGGCCATGCCGGTCATGATGGCGTCGGCGTCCTGGGGGCTGGCGGTCTGCCTGCTGAAGTGGGCCACGAGGTTGCCGCCGAGGTCGAGCAGCACGTACGTGATCGTGGCCGGGTCGATGTGCACGCCGAGCGCGTAGCGGCTGGCAGGGACCAGCTCAAGGGTGCGGCGGGGCCGGCCGAACCCGGTCGTGGACGTGCCGGTCTCCGCGATGAGCCCCTGGTCGAGCAGCCGCTGGCAGACGTCCGACACGGTCTGCGCGGCCAGGCCCGTCTCGACGACCAGCTCCGCGCGCGAGCTTCCGGTCCGCGCGCGCCTGATCGCGTCGAGGACGACCGAGTCGTTGAAGTCCGCGACGTGTTCGAGATTGGAGCCGCGCCGTAGCCCCGAGGATCGGGCCGGCGGCCCGCCCTCGCGCCTGGCTGCCTTCCCGACCGTGGTCGACTCCCGCCTGGCTGCTGCCACTGGTCCCCGTTCCCCTCGCCGTCGTCGCGCTCTGCGCCTACCTTAGCCAACCCGTCGTTGACTTATTCAAGACGTCGGAAATATTGTAGATCCGCGTTGCTCGATTCGACCAAGAAAGTCGGCAATCATGATGCAGATCGCACACACCGCCGATGTCACCGTGGTCGGCGGCGGCCTGGCCGGTGTCACGGCCGCCGTGAGCGCCGCCCGCAACGGCGCGAAAGTGGCCCTGATCAACAACAGGGGAGTGCTGGGCGGCAACTCCAGCAGCGAGATCCGGGTGTGGGTGGTGGGCGCCACCGCGCACGGCGCGCAGAAGTTCGCCCGCGAGACCGGCCTGATGGGCGAGCTGTTCGCGGAGAACCAGTGGCGCAACCCGGAGGGCAACCCGATCCTGTGGGACCACGTCGTGCTCGACCTGGTACGCGCCGAGCCGAACATCACCCTCTTCCTCAACACCGAGGTCCGCGAGGTCGAGGCGGACGGCGAGGAGGAGGACCGGGTGATCCGCTCGGTCACCGGCTGGCAGTCCGGCTCGGAGAAGCTGATCACGTTCGAGTCGCCGATCTTCCTCGACTGCACGGGGGACGGCCTGGTCGGCCTGCTCGCCGGCGCCAGGTTCGCCACCGGCAGGGAGGACCGCGGCGCGTACGGCGAGGAGTGGGCCCCCGAGGTCGCCGACGACAACATGCTCGGCAGCACGATCCTCTTCTACACCAAGGACACCGGCCGCCCGGTCCGTTTCGTCCCGCCGGGCATCACCAAGGACGTCGAGGCGTTCGACCTGCCGCTGCGCCGCCACATCGACCCCGGCATGAACGGCTGCGACTACTGGTGGATCGAGTGGGGCGGCGAGCTCGACGCGGTGGCCGACAACGAGCGCATCCGCGACGAGCTGTGGGGCATCGTCTTCGGCATCTGGCACCACATCAAGAACTCCGGCCGCTTCGAGGCCGACAACCTGACGCTGGAGTGGGTGGGCAGCCTGCCGGGCAAGCGCGAGTACCGCCGCTTCCTCGGCGACCACGTCCTGACCCAGCAGGACATCGTCGGCCAGACCCGCTTCCCCGACGCGGTCGGCTTCGGCGGCTGGTCCATCGACCTGCACCCGCCGGGCGGCATCTACGCCGCCGACAGCCCCTCCAAGCACCTGTTCGGCCCCGGCCTGTACGACATCCCGTTCCGCTGCCTGTACTCCGCCAACGTCCGCAACCTGATGCTGGCGGGCCGCGACATCTCGGCCAGCCACGTCGCCTTCGGCAGCACCCGCGTGATGGCGACCTGCGCCGTCGTGGGGGAGGCCGCGGGCGCGGGGGCCGCGCTCGCCGTGCGCAGGGGCGTGACGCCGCGCGAGATCGCGACCTCGCACCTGGGCGAGCTGCAGTCGATGCTCCTGCGGCAGGACGCCTCCCTGCTCGGCGTGCCCTGGCAGGACCCGTCCGACCTGGCGCTCAAGGCCACGGTGACGGCGTCGTCCACGCTCACCCGCCTGGCGGGCGGCGGAGGCGGCGAGCCGGAACCGCTGCCGATCGGCGAGGCCGACTTCGGGCTGCTGCTGCCCGCCGACCTGCGGATCGACGTCGTGCGGATCGGCGTCGACGCCGCCCGCGCCACCACCGCGACGGTCGAGCTGTGGGGCACGGGCGGCGGGCTGAACCACATCCCCGTGGAACCGCTCGCCCGGCGCGAGGTCCGGGTGGAGGCCGGGCGCGGCCGCCTGGAGGTCCGCTTCGACGACGTGCCCTTCGACGTGCCCTTCGACGGCGGCGAGGTGGTCGTGGTCGTCCGGCGGAACGCCGACCTCGCCGTCCTGGTCGGCGCGGGCCGCCCGCCGTACGGCGTCCTCGGGCTGCTCAGCAGGGAACCGGCGCTCGACACCGGCAAGCCGCAGAGCAACGCGTGGTCGGCCGTCGAGCTGCGCAGGCGCACGCCGTGGTTCGAGGTCGAGCCCGCCACCGCCGCCTACCGGCCCGAGCAGGTCGCGGGCGGGCTGGCCAGGCCCTACGACGGGCCCAACCTGTGGGTCTCAGAAGGCGGCGGCGAGCAGCACGTCGAGCTGCGCTGGAGCGAGGAGCGGGCGATCGGCCGGGTGGAGCTGATCTTCAACGACGACGTCGACGAGGACCTGGTCAACCTGCATCACCATCGCACGCCGTACCTGGTCATGCCGGAACTGGTGAAGGACTACCGGATCGAGGTGGCGCGTACGGGCGGCTGGGAGACGGCCGTGTCCGTCACCGGCAACCGCGTGCGCCGCCGGGTCCATGTGCTTGACCCCGCCACGCGGGCGGGCGCCCTGCGGGTCGTCGTCACGGCGACCAACGGCGACGAGCGAGCCATGATCGTCGCCGTGCGGGTCTTCGAAACCTGACTTTGGAGAGAGTGCATCGTGCATGACAACCGTTCGATCGTCGAGGGACGGCTGGCGCGTTTCGTCCAGCAGTTCCTGCCCGGAGCCCTCTACCGGGAACGACGGCCCCTCACGGTGGAGGCGTGGAACGCGCCGGGCGAGCCGGTGCCCGCACAGGCGGCGTTCGCGGCCGGATACCAGCCGGTCACGCTGCCGCACCGGTGGGGCGACCCGTGGGGCACGACCTGGTTCCACGTGACCGGCCGGACGCCGGAGGTGATCCCCCCGGGCACCCGGCTGGAGATCGTCGTCGACCTGGGCTTCTCCGGGCCGCGTCCCGGGTTCCAGGCCGAAGGGCTCGGCTACCTGCCCGACGGCACGCTCATCAAGGCCGTGGCGCCGCGCAGCTCCCACCTGCCGTGGGACCCGGCCGAGCCGTACGTCGACCTGTACGTCGAGGCGGCGGCGAACCCGGAACTCGCCGGCGAGAACACCTACGAGCCGACGACGCTGGGCGACCGGGCGACGGCGGGCGGCGGGCCGCTGTACACGGCCAGGGCGTTCGACGTGGCGCTGCTGGACATCGGGGTGTGGGAGCTGGCGCAGGACATCTGGACGCTGGACGGGCTGATGCGCGAGCTGAGCCCCGACTCGGCGCGCCGGTGGGAGATCCTGCGGGCGCTGGAGCGGATGCTCGACGCCGTCGACCCCGCCGCCGTGTCGGCGACCGCGGCGGCGGGACGCGCGGCGCTGGCCGGCGTGCTGGCCAGCCCGGCCGCGGCCAGCAGCCACCGGATCGTCGCCGTCGGGCACGCCCACATCGACACGGCCTGGCTGTGGCCGGTGCGCGAGACGATCCGCAAGTGCGCGCGCACGTTCGCCAGCGCGGTGACGCTCATGGACGAGCACCCCGAGTACCGCTTCGCCTGCTCCTCCGCCCAGCAGCTGGCCTGGGTGAAGCAGCACTACCCGGCGCTGTTCGAGCGCATCAGGAAGAAGGTGGCCGCCGGGCAGTTCATCCCGGTCGGCGGCATGTGGGTCGAACCCGACATCAACATGCCCGGCGGCGAGTCGCTGGCCCGCCAGTTCCTGTACGGCAAGCAGTTCTTCCTGAAGGAGTTCGGCGTGGACACGCTGGAGGCCTGGGTGCCGGACACCTTCGGCTACTCGGCCGCGCTGCCGCAGATCATCGCCGCCTCGGGCAGCCGCTGGTTCCTGACGCAGAAGATCTCCTGGAACCAGGTCAACCAGATCCCGCACAGCACCTTCCTGTGGGAGGGCATCGACGGCACCCGGATCTTCACCCACTTCCCGCCCGCCGACACCTACATCTCCGAGCTGTCCGGCGCCGAGCTCGCCCACGCCGCGCGCAGCTACAAGGAGAAGGGCGTGGCCGGGACCTCGCTCGTGCCGTTCGGCTGGGGCGACGGCGGCGGCGGCCCGACCCGCGAGATGCTCGCCGCCGCCGAGCGGCTCAGGTCACTGGAAGGCTCGCCGGTGGTGACGATCGACTCGCCCCAGGCCTTCTTCGAACGCGCCGAGGCCGAGTACGAGAACCCGCCGGTGTGGTCGGGCGAGCTCTATCTCGAACTGCACCGCGGGACCCTGACCAGCCAGCACCTGACCAAGCAGGGCAACCGGCGCAACGAGCACCTGCTGCGCGAGGCCGAGCTGTGGGCCGCGACCGCCGCGGTCCGGGAGGGCGCCGCCTACCCCTACGACGAGCTGACCGAGAGCTGGCACACCGTGCTGCTGCAGCAGTTCCACGACGTGCTGCCCGGCACCTCGATCGCCTGGGTGCACGACGAGGTCGAGCAGAACAACGCCGGCCTGCTGGAGCGGCTGGACCGGGTGATCGACGAGAGCGTCCGCGTCCTCGTCGGCGACGGCGACCTGGAGCTCGCCACGGACGGGCTCGGCATCCGCGAGCGCCCCACGCACCCGGCGGGCGTCTCCCTCACCGAGGAGGACGCCGGGTTCGTGCTCGACAACGGGCTCGTCCGGGCGGTGATCGACCGCCGGGGCCACCTGGTGTCGCTGCGCGACGCCGAAACCGGCCGGGAGGCGATCGCGCCGGGGGCGGCGGGCCACCGCCTGGTGCTGCACCGCGACATCCCCAACGAGTGGGACGCCTGGGACATCGACGAGCACTACCGGCGCGTCGCCCGCGACGTCGACGAGGTCGAGAGCCTGGAGACCGGCGACGGGGAGGTCGTCGTCACCCGCCGCTTCGGCGACTCGGCGATCAGGCAGACGCTGCGGCTGCTTCCCGGATCGGCCGCGCTCGACCTGGTCGCCGAGGTCGACTGGCACGAGCGCCACGCCCTGCTCAAGCTCGTCTTCCCGCTGGACGTGCACGCCGACAGGTTCGCCGCCGAGACCCAGTTCGGCCACGTGTACCGGCCCACGCACACCAACACCTCCTGGGACGCCGCCCGTTTCGAGGTGTGCGCGCACCGCTGGATCCACGTCGGCGAACCCGGGTACGGGGTGGCCGTCGCCAACGAGTCGACGTACGGGCACGACGTGGTGCGGGACACCCGCCAGGACGGCGGCACGACCACGACCGTCGGCCTGTCCATGTTGCGCGGGCCGATGTTCCCCGATCCCGGTTCCGACCTGGGCAGGCACACGCTCGCCTACTCGATCAGGCCGAACGCCGGCATCCGCGAGGCCGTCGCCGAGGGGTACCGCGCGAACGTGCCGGCGCGTGCCGTGCGCGGGGGGCGGCAGGTCGAGCCGCTGGTGCGGGTCTCGCACCCGGCGGTGATCGTGGAGGCGGTCAAGCTCGCCGAGGACCGCAGCGGCGACGTGATCGTGCGCCTGTACGAGTCGGAGGGGACCAGGGCGCCCGTGCGCGTCGAGGGCGTCGGGGACGCCCGCTTCGTGGACCTGGTCGAACGCGACGTCGAGCCGCCCGCGGGCGCGGAGTTCGAGCCGGGGGCCGTGTCGCTGACGCTGCGCCCGTTCCAGCTGGTCACGCTGCGCTTCACAGCAGCTGGTCGATGAACTCCAGCAGGGTGGCGAGGTCGCCGGCCGCCTGACCGCCCGCGGTGGTGCGGCCGACGACGAGCTTCGGCGCGAAGTCGGCCGCCGTGCCCGGCGCGATCAGGTGCCGCGCCGCCGCGTCGCCGAGCGCGGGCAGGTTGGGGTCGATGGTCGTCAGGAACCCCGATCTGCGCTGCGGCGGGTCCATCGAGAAGTGGTCGTGGCCGACCAGCGCCACGTCCTCGGGGATGCGCAGGCCGTGGGCGCGCAGGCCGACGTAGGCGCCGTAGGCGATGAAGTCGTTGGCGCAGAAGATGGCGTCGACCTCGGTGCCCGCCTCGATCAGCCGGTTGACGGCCTGCAGGCCCCACGCCTTGGACCAGTCGCCGACGATGGGCTCCACCGCGTGCCCGGCGGCGGCCAGGGTCTCCACGAACCCGCGGGTGCGCAGCTCGGCGCCCCGCTCGCTGCCCTCGCCGATGTGCGCGATCTTCGTCCTGCCGAGCGACAGCAGGTGCTCGGCGGCGATCCGCCCCGCGCCGTGGTCGTCGGGCAGGAACGAGACGTCGGCCGGATTGTCGGACTCGCAGAAGGCGTAGGCGACGGGGCACGACAGCCGGTCGGACACGGACGGGTAGAGGCCCGCCGGCCCCGACCCGATGACCAGCACGGCGTCGACGTGACGCGCTTCGAGCGCCCGGACGAACTGGGCACGCCGCTGGTCGCTCTCGGCGGCGTCGCACACGAGCGTGGCCAGCCCGGCCGCGGCCAGCCTGCGTTCCGCGCCGCGCAGCACCATGCTGCTGAAGATCTCCGAGGCGTCCTCGATGATGATCCCGACCAGCTCGCTCCGCCCTCTTGCGAAGGACTTGGCCAGGGCGTTGGGCCGGAAGTCGAGGCGTTCCACGGCGTCGTGGATGCGCCTGCGGGTCTCCTCGGAGGCGCGTCCGGTGTTGTTGAGCACCTTCGACACCAGCGACACCGAGACGCCGGCGGCCGCGGCGACGTCCGCGAGGGTAGCGGCCTTGCGCGCCATCAGTTCCTGTCCTCCCGGTGACAACAGGTTACATCCACGTTTCTCCGGACTCTTGACAAAGTAGCAGGATCAGCACGACCATGGCGATGGTCAACCGGTTGACCATCGCCACGAAATCCGCCGGCACGCCACTGCTGCCCGCGTGAGCCCCCAGCGGTCACGACACCGCCCGAGCTCGATCGCCACCATGCCCGCAAAGAGGGATTCGTCATGCTTTATCACAAAAACTGGCGGCTCGCCGGTATCGCGATGACCGGAATCATAGCTCTCACCGCGTGTTCGTCCGGAAGTCCCGAGGCCGGGGCGGACCCGGACGCCAAGGTGACGATCCACGTCGGCAACATGCCCACCAAGGACAACGCCGACAATCTCGCTCTGTTCACCAAGCAGGTCACGGCCTTCCAGAAGCTCCACCCGAACGTCACCGTGGTGGGCGAGGAGACCAAGTTCGACCCGCAGACGTTCGCCGCCCTCGTCGCCGGCGGCTCGATGCCCACCACGATGCAGGTGCCGTACACCAACATCCAGCAGCTCGCCCTCAACGGCCAGGTACGCGACATCACCGACCTGGTCAAGGGCGACGCGGTGCTCTCCAAGCTCAACCCGGCCGTCGCCAAGCAGACGCAGAACGCGGAAGGCCACACCTTCGGCGTCGTCTCGGCCGCGTACACGATGGCCTTCATCTACAACCGGGCGCTGTACGAGAAGGCGGGCCTCGACCCCGACACCCCGCCGAAGACCTGGGACGAGGTGCGCGCCAACGCCAAGGCGATCAGCAGGTCGAGCGACGCGGCCGGTTTCACGATCGCGACGACGACCAACTCCGGCGGCTGGATCCTCACCACGATGGCCTACGCCAACGGCAGCACGATCCAGCGGCGCCAGGGCGACACCGTCACGTCCACGATCGACGCGGCCGGCGTGCGGGGCGCGCTGACGTTCCTGCACGACGTCCGGTGGACCGACCAGGCCGCGGGCAAGAACTTCCTGCTGAGCCAGGACGACATGCGCAACTCCATCGCCGCCGGGCGGATCGGGCAGACCGTCCTCGGCGCCGACCTCTACCGCGACCTCGTCGGCAACCGCGACATGCCCGGCGACGACCTGGGCATCGCGCCGCTCCCGCAGTCGGCCGCCGGTATCGGCACGCTGGGCGGCGGCGACATCGCCGTCGTCAGCCCCAAGGCCGCCCCGAGCGAGGCGGCCGCCGCCCTGGAGTGGGTGAAGTTCCGGTACCTGAACCGCTTCCTCGACCAGCAGGCCGCCGTCGAGTGGGCCGAGACGTCCAAGGCGGGCGGCCTGCCCGTGGGCGCGCCCGAGGTGCCGCTGTTCTCACCGGAGATCTACGACCGCTACCTGAGCTGGGTCTCCGGCTACGTCAACGTCAAGCGGGACAACTACCGGGCCTACTTCGACAGCCTGGGCGAACTGCCCATCCTCGGCGAGCCGCCCGTGGCCGCGCAGGAGACGTACGCGCTCCTCGACGCCGTCACCCAGCAGGTCCTCACCAAGCAGGACGCCGACATCCCGGCGGCGCTCACCCGGGCCCGGACGGACGCGCAGGCGCTGATCGATGCCGCCGCTCAGTAGGTGGGCCCAGCGCGGCGGCCTCGGGAACCTCCTGTTCACCGCGCCCATGCTCATCGTGTTCGGGCTGTTCTCGTGGTGGCCGATCCTGCGCAGCCTGGTCCTCAGCTTCCAGCGCACCAACCTGGTCACCGACCCCACCTGGGTCGGGCTGCGCAACTTCAGCAGGGTGCTCGCCGACCCGCTGCTCGCCACCGCCGCCTGGAACACCGTCTGGTTCACCGCGCTGGCCCTGGTCGTCGGCTTCCCCGTGCCGGTGCTGCTCGCCGTGTTCATCGGAGAGCTGCGCCGGACCAGGACGATCGCCAGCGTGCTCGTCTACGTGCCGATCATCATCCCGCCGGTCGTGGCGGTGCTGCTGTGGAAGCAGCTGTACGACCCGAGCGAGCACGGCCTGCTCAACACCGTGGCCGGCTGGGCCGGGCTGGGACCGTTCCCCTGGCTGCAGAGCGCCGAGACGGCGATGCCCAGCATCGTCGTCCAGGCGACCTGGGCGGGCTTCGGCACGACGACCATCATCTACGTCGCCGCGCTGATGTCGGTGCCGCCCGAGCTCTACGAGGCGGCCGAGCTCGACGGCGCCGGGGTGCTGCGCCGGGTGTGGCACATCACGCTGCCGCAGCTGCGCCCGGTCCTTCTGCTCATGCTGATCCTCCAGGTCATCGGCACCTTCCAGGTGTTCACCGAGCCCTACGTCATGACCGGCGGCGGGCCCGACAACAGCACGGTGACGCTGCTCATGCTGATCTTCAAGTACGCCTTCGTCGCCGGCGACTTCGGCAAGGCGACGGCCCTGAGCCTGATGCTCGCCGTCTTCCTCACCGCCCTGTCCGCGGTGTACCTGCGCGCGACGAGGGGGTGGAAGCACGCATGAACGAGCGTGGCATCCTGTCCGGCGGCGAACGACGCAGGCCGGCGACCCGGGTGGTGTTCACCGGGCTGATCGTCGCCGTGCTCGCCTGCCTCGCGATCGTCGCGGCCGGGCCGATCCTGTGGCTGGCCAAGTCGGCGGTGTCGACCTCGCAGGACATCCTGCGCGACCCGTTCGGCTGGTGGCCGAGCGGCATCCGGTGGGACAACCTGGCCAGGGCGTGGAACGGCATGGACATCGGCCGGGCCCTGGCCAACACGGTCTGGATCGCGGCCGGCAACTGGTTCTTCGGCCTGCTGGTCGCCCTGACCGGCGGCTACTCCCTCGCCATCCTGCGGCCGAGGTACGCCGGGGTCGTCTCGGCCGCGGTGATGGCCACCCTGTTCATCCCGGGGGTCGTCTCCCTGGTGTCGCTGTACCTGACCGTGATCGACGTGCCGGGCGTCGGGGCCAACCTGATCGACAGCTACTGGGCCGTGTGGCTGCCCGCCGCCGCGCACGCCTTCAACGTGCTGCTGGTGAAGAACTTCTTCGCCGAGCTGCCGAAGGAGGTCTTCGAGGCGGCCAAGGTCGACGGCGCCAACTCCTTCGAGGTGTTCCGGCGCATCGTACTGCCGATGTCGCGGCCGATCATCGCCGTCGTCTCGCTGCTCACGCTGGTGTCGGCCTGGAAGGAGTTCCTGTGGCCGCTCCTCGTGCTGCCCTCGCCCGATCTGCAGCCGCTGTCCGTCGTCCTCTACAAGATCTCGGCCACCGCGGAGACCAGCACGCTCATCGCCGCCATGTTCATCGCCGTGATCCTGCCGCTGGTCTTCTTCCTGCTGTTCCAGAAGCAGTTCCTCCGAAGCGCCGGCCGCGCCGGCGCCGTCAAGGGGTGACCCGATGAAAACACTGTCCGCGCTCCTCCTCGTCACCACCGCGTTAGCCGCCCCGAAACTCCCGTACTCCAACACCTTCGACCCGTGGGCCATCAGCAGGAGCGGCTCGGCCGAGGTCGCCTTCACCGCCACCGCGCAGGGCCGCACCGGGTCGGCGGTGCGCATCGTCAACCAGACGCCGAGCAGCCCGAACACCTACGGGCAGCTCGCCCAGACCGTGCCGGTCAAGCCGGGCACGCTCTACCGGTTCACCGCCTGGGTCGCCTCCGAAGGGCTGTCGAAGGCGGCCGCGCTGCAGGCGGTGCTGAGCCCGGACAGCACCCAGCGCTTCAACTTCCCGATGGGCGCCTACGACTGGCGCCAGGTCTCCTGGACCTACACCACCCAGGCCGCCCAGACCAGCTTCTCCCTGCGCATCGTCTCCCAGGACGTGACCCCCGGCGTACGGCTGGACGACCTGACCATGACCGAGGACGGCGGCGGCCGGAACCTGCTGGCCAACCCCGGCTTCGAGGAACACTCCACCTACTTCGGGGTCATGAACGACTCCCTGCTCTTCGACCCCGGCAAGGCCGCCCTGGAACTGTTCACCGACGCCCAGGACCCGGCCCCCGCCCCCTGGGCCGTGCAGGACGCCCGGGGGACGCAGGTCGCGACCGGCACGGCCGCCTTCACCGGCGGGAACAGCGTCGTGGACCTGGCCTCGCTGCCCAACGGCTTCTACACCTTCACCTCCGGCACGCTGAGCACGAGCTTCGGCATCGTGCCGCCGATGCCCGCCGAGGCGGCCGCCTCGCCGTTCGGGGTCGGCCTGCACGGGTACGAGCAGGAGCTCATCGACGGCATCGCGCGCATCGGCTACACCCACTCACGCAACGACGTGGGCTGGTCGGCGGTCGAGAAGCAGGCGGGCGTCTACACCTTCGACCGCTACGACGCCGGATTCGCCGCCCTGCACGCCGCCGGGATCGAGCCGCTGCCGATCGCGGCCTACCGCAACCCGCTCTACGACGGCAACCGCACGCCCAGCTCGCCCGAGGGCCTGGCCGCCTACGGACGTTTCACGGCCGCCGTCAACCAGCACTTCGCGAGCCACACCCGGGCGACCGAGGTCTACAACGAGTTCAACATCAACTTCAACGACGGCCTGTGCGGCCGGACCCCCGCCTGCTACGCGCAGCTCCTCCAGGCCGCCGCCGACGCCAAGCCGCAAGGAGCCCGCCTGGTGGGCCCGGCGATCTCCGGCGCCTCGGCCGACTACGTGCGCCAGGTGCTCGAACAGGGCGGTGCGCAGGCGCTGGACGCGGTGTCCGTCCACCCCTACCGCCACCCCACGCCGCCCGAGGGCATGGACACGCAGATGGCGTCGCTGAGCGGGACCATCGACGCCGCCGCCGGCCGCCCGCTCCCGCTGTGGCTGACCGAGTACGGCTGGCCGACCCACACCGCGGGTGGCACGACCGACGCCATGCAGGCCGACTACCTGGTCCGCTCGGCGGTGCTCTCCCTGGCCGGCGGCGCCGACCGCCTCTACTGGTACGACGCCCGCGACGACGGCACCGATCCCGGCAACCAGGAGCACAACTTCGGCGTCTTCGAGGTCCGGCGCGCGACGGCCCGCCACGCCGCCGAGCCCAAGCCGGCCGCGGTCGCGCAGGCGGTGATGGCGGCCGAACTCGCCGGACGCACGATCACCCGGCGGGACACGCTGGACGCGGCCACGTACTCCTTCCCCTTCAGGAGCACCGCGGGCGACCTCGTCCGCGTCATGTGGGCCTCGGACGGCCCGCGGACCGTGACGCTGCGCACCGCCCAGCCGCTCACCCTCACCGACCAGTACGGCGTGCCCGCCACGCTGAGCCCGCACGCCGGGGCGGTCCAGGTGACCCTGACCGAGCACCCGGTCTACGTCAGGGGCCAGGTCGACTCCCTCGCCCTCGACCCCGCGCCCGCGATCACGCTGAAGACGTCGCCGACCGTCGCCGACGGCGAGGGCATCGAGGTGCGCGCGGTCGTCGACCGCACCGGCCGCAACTGCCGCGCCGTCCCCGCCAAGGTGACGATCACCCTGGACGGGCGGCGCCGCGACGTCAAGGTCAAGGGCTGCGGCACCGCCGAGACCGTCTTCGACCTCCCGGCCCCCCCGGGCGGCAAGGCGAGCTGGGTCACCGGCTGGGCCGCGACCGGGACCGAGAAGGTGGCACGACTCGCGACGCCGACGATCAGGGTCACCACCCCCGTGGTCGCCGCCGTCGGGGTCGACCTCGTCCGCGACGGCGGCTACCGGGCGCAGGCGTCCGTCTCCCTGTCCAACACCTCCCGCAGCACCCCGGTGACGCTCGACGGCATCACCTGGACGCTCGGCAAGGAGTCGGGCACGATCGCCGACACCACCACCCTGCAGCCCGGCAAGCAGGTCTCGCACGCCGTCCCGCTCCCGTCGCTGCGCGTGTGGGAGCAGGGCTACCTCGACGTGTCCGTCAGGCTGCGCGACCGTCCCGCGCTCCAGCTGCGGCAGTCCGTCGGCGCGGGACCGATCGAGCCCGACACGGCCACCACGGTCGCGCCGATCGACCTGGCGGCCGACGCGACCTGGTTCCGCTACACCGCCGACTGGGGCGGCGCCGCCGACCTCGGCGGTCCCGTCCGGATCACGCAGACGGCGACGGGGCTGCGCCTCCAGGCCACGGTCCAGGACGACGTGTTCACCCAGAAGAACCCGGCGGGCAACCTGTACAACGGCGACTCCATCCAGCTCTCCCTGTCGCCCGCGCTCCCCGGCGCCTCCACCGAACGCACCGAGATCGGCCTGGCGCTGACGCCCGGCGGGCCGGCCGCCTACACCTTCGCCGCCTTCGGCGTCGCGATCACCGGCCCGACCCCGACGGAACGGCTCGCGGTGACCAGGACCGGCGCCACCACCGCCTACGACGTCGTCCTGCCCTGGCAGAGCCTGGGGCTCAACGGCCCTCCGGCCGGCGTGTTCGCGCTGTCCCTGCTGGTCAACGACGACGACGGCCCCGGCAGGAAGGGGTATCTGGAGTGGTCGTCCGGCATCGGCCACAGCAAGGACACCGGCCGGCACTTCCCCGTACGACTCACCAGCGGCCTCCAGGGGGCGTCCGGCTCCTGAGGGCTCCACGCGGGCCGGGGGCGACGACGAAGTGATCGATCACTTCGTCGTCGCCCGGTGAGCGGGCGACCGGCTAGGCTGTGACGCGCAGCGCGAGGAGAGGGGGCCCTTGGACGAGGCTGAGACGCCGCGCCTCACGATCCACGAGGTGGCCCGGCGCGCGGGCGTGTCGCACCAGACGGTCTCCCGGTACTTCAGGAAGAACGAGACCCTGAGACCGGCGACCCGCGCCAGGATCGACCTGGTCGTCCAGGAGCTCAACTACCGGCCGAACCTCGTCGCGCGTTCCATGCGCACGCGGCACACGAACCGGCTGGCGGTCACCCTGCCCGCCTCCGACTACCTGTGGCCGGCGCGCATGCTCCGCGCCGCCGCGGCCGCGGCGCACGCCGAGGGCTTCCAGCTGGAGGTGCTCAGCGTCGAGGGAGATCCGCCGGCCAGGGCGCAGCGGGTGCTGGAGCTGGCCGGTTCCGGGCAGGTCGAGGGCGTCCTGTCGCTGACGCCGCTGGAGATCGACCCGGCCGCCGCGCCGGTGCCGATCGTCGTCACGGGCGACTACGACGACCACCTGCGCGGCACGAACGAGCTGGCCGACGCCTCCCCGGTCGAGGAGATCATCGACTGTCTCGCCTCGCTCGGCCACCGGGTCTTCTTCCACATCGCGGGCGCGCAGAGCTGGGCCTCGGCCCGCAACCGCAGGCTCGTCTTCGAGCAGACGATCGCGCGCCGCGGGCTCGTCTCCTACGGCGTCGCGCTCGGCGACTGGAGCTCCCGGTCCGGTTACGACGCCGTTCGCGGTCTGCCCGACGGCTGTGGCGTGACCGCCATCGTGGCCGTGAACGACCACGTGGCGATGGGGGCCGTACGCGCGGCGCTGGCACGGGGCTGGCGGATCCCGGGCGACGTCAGCGTGTTCGGCTGGGACGACGAGGAACTGGGGCGGTTCGCCACCCCCTCGCTGTCCACCGTGGCGGTGGACCGGGAGGTGCAGGGGCGGGAGGCGATGGCCCGGCTCATCGCGGCGGTGCGCGGCGAGCCCGCGCCGCCTCCGCCCGACCGGTCGATCAACCGGGTCATCGTCCGCGAGACGGCCGGTCCGGCGCCCGCCTGAGCACCGGCCCGCACGTCGGCGCCGATCCAGCCACCGAACCCGCTGGCCGCCCGATCAGCGGCGCGGAGCCCATGTGCGCAGCCGGCCACCCGATCAGGGGTGCGGAGCCCACGTGCGCAGCCGGCCGCACATGCCGAAGGCGCGAGGGCCCGGCGCGGGCGTGGTCCGCACCACGGCGGCCTGCCCGAGATGGGCGGGATCACCACCCGCGATCGCGTCGAGCTGTGCCGCCGTGCGCTCGGTCTCGGCGGCGACGGTCCGGTCCCACAACTCCTTCCACGACGCCACCCGGGGACGCGCGATCGCCGCCGCCAGCCGATGGAAGTCCGCCAGCGCCTGCCCGCCGCGCTCCTCGGCGTCCGCCACCAGCCGCCGGAACCCGGCGACCGCCAGGTCCCTGCGGGCCCGCGCGGCCGCCGCCCGTTCGCCCTCCGAACCGCCCGCCGGCAGCGTCGCCGCGGCGAGGTAGGCGTCGCGGTCGCGCAGGACGTCGGCGGGGAAGGTGAGCACGGCGTCCCCGGCCTCGGGCAGGCCCGCGTTCTGCATGATCACCAGCAGCCGGAGCCCGTCCTCGTTGACCAGGCGGTGGATCGTCCCGGGCGAGAACCACAGGACCGTGCCCGCTTCGAGCCGGTCGCGGGCGAAGCCGGCGGCGCTGAGGGTGTGCACCTCCCCGCGGCCCGCGGTCACGACGTACGCCTCGGTCGAGACCGTGTGCAGGTGCGGCGTGCCGCCGTGCACACCGTCGGCGCACGCCCAGTCGTAGACCGCCAGGTCGCTGATCGAGGTGCCGCCGGGGAACAGCGGGGTCACAACGCGAACTCCGCGCCGAGTTCGTCGAGCTCGGCCCGGTCGCACATGTGGTCGATGAAGACGTAACGGTGCGCGAGTTCGAGGGTGTCGCCGTCGGCCAGGGCGATCTCCTCGTCGAAGGAGGGGGAGGGGCTGATCACGGCGAACGCCTCGGTGCGGACGAACCACTTGATCGGCGCCGGCGCGCTGGAGTGCCCGGCGACGGCCAGCACGGTCCCGCCGCCGTCGATCCCGTCGTGCTGCCCGACCATGGCCAGCCACGGCGCCTCGACGCCCATCATCTCCTCGCCGCCCAGGCCGCCGGCGCCGGTGATCGTGCCGCCGGTCCAGGACCTGGGGCCGCGCCAGAAGTAGCCCGCGTACCCGGCCCCCGGTCGGCCGTGTGTGGTGGGGCTGCCGAAGTCGAGCGTGGCGCCGCGGACGTTGCGCAGCGACGTGGTGAAGTCCAGGGCCCAGATGCCGCGCGCGGTGTCCACGCCGTGGAAGACCTGGCGGCGCTGCTCGGTGATCCAGTGCTCGCCGCGGGCCGAGAGCCAGTGCAGGCTCTCCTCGACCACGACCCGCGTGCCGTCGGAGGTGACGTCGGTGAAGGCGAGGTGGTTGATGTGGCCGTGGTTGTCCTCCCAGTGGTAGTCCCGCTCTGCCGAGAAGGTGGGGCCGCCCCAGAAGTTCTGCCCCGACAGGTGTGCCCAGGTCATCTGCAGGCCCTTGTGCCAGCGGTGGTCGTGCGGCCGGTAGACCGACATGGGCGCGCCCGACAGGCTGCGGATGGGGTGGAGGTAGGGCTTGGGGGACTCGGTGTCGGGAGCGTCCGGCTGGTGCACGTACCGGGCGATCTGCACGTCGCCGGCGGTGATGGACAGGGAGTCGTCCTCTTCGCGGACGGCGAGGGGGGTGTCGAGGGTGGTGCCGGGCATGGTGTCGAGGGGGGTGTCGGGCATGGTGCGGGTCCTTCGGCTGGGAACGGGCGGCGGCGGCCGGCGCGTGGCCGCCGCCGGGGGAGTGCGTGGCCGGACCGCCGCTCCCGGTCTCCCGCCGGCCGGGCCACGACGACTCGCGGGGAGAGACCAAGAGTGATCGATCACTTTTGCTTGATCAAGCTATGCCGACCGCCCCTCGGGGTCAACCCCGTGCCCAGGGCCCATGGCGCCGGGTTCCGGCCGGCTGAAGCGCCGGCTCGGACCTCACGAGATCACGCCGGGAACTAGCGGGCGATCACCTTCACCTCGGGGAACCGCGGGGAACGCCCGTCGAGCAGGGTGCCTTCGCGTCGAAGATGCAGATCGAAGAAGGCCCTGGTGTAGGCGCGGGTGACGGCCACGGAACGCGCCGCAGAAAGCGTCCCGTTCACCGCTCGCAACTGCTCCTTCGACAGGCCCATCACCGCGGCCGCCTGCTCGTACACCACCGGCAGGTCGGTGTAGGAATTGTGCTTGGCGCCGTTGGTCCGCACGTGCAGCCGCCAGCCCTTCAGCCGGGACCAGAAGGCCTTCTGCCCGCGGATGGGCTTGTCGAAGATCTCGGCCTCCATGAGCATGTACGGCTTGGCCAACCCCTTGGCGGCCACCTTGCCGAGGGCGGGGCCGTCCAGGTTCAGCACCGCCTTGATCCGCCGGTCCGCCAGCATCGTCGCGGCGGCCGTCGCGCCTCCGGCGGAATGGCCGAACATCCCGACCCTGCCCAGGTCGAACGCGCCCCGCAGCCCCTCGGGCAGCGTCCGGCGTTCGGCGTCGGGGTTCTGCCCCTTGTTCAGCTCCTTGAGCCGGTCCAGCACGAAGCGCGCGTCGGCCACCCGCACCTTGATCTCGTCGGCCTTCTCCGCCAGCCGGCTCACCGGGACCGGCTTCAGCACGCGGCCGGTGACCGTGCCGTCGGGGAACTCCACCTCGCCGGCGTCGCCCGGATGGTCGATGGTGACCACCATGTAGCCCCAGCTGGCCAGTTCTTCGACCGTGGTGGTGTTCATGGAACGGTCGGCGCCGTTGCCGGGCGAGAACAGGACGACGGGCAGCCCCCGGCCGGCTACGCGGGCCCCTTCGCGGCCATGGGTCAGGGGCAGGCTGACAGCCGCGGGCGACAGGCCGTTGCCGCGGTAGAAGGCCTCGGCGGCGCGAGGCGGCAGCCAGGGCGCGGCGGGGTGGCCGTCCGGACGGCGCGTGGGGTACCACAGGCTGACCATCAGCTCGCGCCGGTCATGCGCCTTGATCCACGGGTCGGCCCTGGAGCCGTCACGCAGGTGCAGGGTGACAGTGCCGATCTCGCGTGGGCCTGTCGGCTGCGGCAGGGTCATGGTGACGGGCTTCGACCTGGCCTGTACGGCGGGTCCGGTGAGCAGGAGGCCGACCGTCGCCGCGGCGGCCAGACCCCGTCGGAGAAGTGCGCGATTCATGACCGCCACGCTAGGGAGGCGCAGCGCGCAAAAACTCCGTACCGGAGATGATTTCGGCACTCATGCGCACGAACGAAGCCGCCGTCCACCTGGAGGGGAGGTCACGGCCGGCTTGGTCTGGACACCGAGGGCACTTCCTGCTAGAAACGGCGGATTTCGTCGAACAGGTGGTGCGGCGGCACCCGGTGCCCGGCCGCGCGACGGTCAGACGGCCTCGGAAGGCTCGGCGGGCTCATCCGGCTCCCCGGGGTCGGCGTCCCGGAGCGCCTCGACCGCCGTGACGGCCTGGGAGACGCGGTCGTGGATCGTCACGAGCTCGACGGTGCCGGTGATCTCCAGCAGCCGGGCCACCGTGGGCTGGAGGCCGGCCAGGTGCACGTCGACGCCGTGCGCGCGGGCCAGCGTGGCGGCGGCGAGCAGGACGGACAGGCCGGAGCTGTCGAGGAACGTCAGCCGGTGCGCGTCGATGATCAGGTGCTCGTCCAGGCTGCGGCGCACCTGGTCGAGGTAGGTCTCCAGGTGGCCGGAGGCGGTGGCGTCGACCTCGCCGGCCACCGTGATCACGGTGATCCCCGGCAGGTAGCTGCTGGCCAGGTGCATCACAACCGCTCCGCGTCATCCGGCAGCCGATCGGGCCGGGCGTGCGCGGTCGCGCCGACGGCCTCCTCCACGCAGGCGTGGATGTGCAGCGTGTCCCACACCCCGGTGATCTGCAGGATGCGGGCCGGGATGTCCCGCACGGCGGCCAGGCGCAGGCTCCCGCCCGTGTCGTGGACGTCGTCGTGCGCCCGCAGCAGCACGTGCAGGCCGCTGCTGTCCATGAAGGTCAGCTCGCCCAGGTCGAGGATCACGGACCGGCCGGGGCGGTGGGCGTCGCGGATGGCGGACTCCAGGCGATCGGCGTTGGTGGCGTCGAGCTCACCGGAAACCGTGACCAGCGCGCCGGCCGGAACCGGCCGGCAGCTCATGCTGAGCACGGACATGGCGGCCTGGTGGCGGCGCTCGGCGCGACGGCAAGGTACGTCTGGGTGACGGACATCTGTTGTTCCCCAAGTGGGCCTGGCCGGTAGGGACGGCGTCGGGGCCGCCCCACGACCCAAGGTTAGGGGCGAAGAGGGTTGCAGGAAAGAGCTTTCGTCATAGGATCTTCAGGTAAGCATTCTCGTCCGCCCCGCGGATCCGGGACGTCCAGGTAGAAAGCGTCAGAGGCTGTGCCCGACCCTGAAGACCATCCGGCGACGTGGACGTTCCTGACCCATCACGCCCGCGTGCTGGTGGAGATCGCCCGCGACCCCGACGCACGGCTGCGCGACATCGCCGCCCGCATCGGCGTCACCGAACGCACCGTGCAGAACATCGTCTCCGACCTCTACCAGGCCGGCTACCTGACCCGCGAGCGGATCGGCCGCCGCAACCGCTACAGCCTCGACCTCGACCGGCAGTTCCGCTACCCGACCGAGGCCGGGCTGCCCGTCCGCCTGCTGATCGACATGTTCACCGCCCGAGACCTGCCCACCGGCGACGGCTGACCCGCCGCGGCCGGACCGGGCGCACTCGCCCAGGGCCGCTAAGCTGCGCGTATGGCGCGGATTCTCCTCCTGCACTCGATGTACGGCCTGCGGCCCGCCGTCCACCAGGCCGCCGACAGGCTCCGGGGGGCGGGGCACGAGGTGCACGTCCCCGACCTCTACGACGGCCGCGTCGTCGACACGCCCGAGGAGGGCATCGCCATCAAGGAGGAGATCGGCAGCGAGGAGCTGCTGAAGCGGGCCATCACGGCGGCGGCCCCGCTGTCCGGCGACGGCCTGGTCTACGCCGGCTTCTCCCTCGGCGCGGCCATCGCCCAGAACCTCGCGCTGGGCGACGAGCGTTCCCGGGGGCTGCTGCTCATGCACGGCACCTCCGACATGGCCGAGGGCGCCGTCGCCGACGACCTGCCGGTGCAACTGCACGTCGCCGACCCCGACTTCTACGAGCCGGTCGACTGGCTCAACGCCTGGTACCTCCAGATGCGCCGGGCGCGGGCCGACGTCGAGGTCTTCCGCTACCCGGGGGTCGGCCACCTGTTCACCGACCCCGGCCTGCCCGACCACGACGCCCCGGCCGCCGAACGCGCCTGGGCGGTCGCCCTCGACTTCGTCGCCGGCCTCTGACGCCTGCCCCGGCCCGGGTACGACCCAGGCCGCCCCGGGTAGGGGCCGGGGATGAGGTTCGGGAACTGGGAAGTGCGACCGCTGGGCGGCTGGCCGGGCTGCCTGGCGATGATCCTGATCTCGCTGCTGCTGTCGGCCGTGCTCACGGTCGCCGTCAACTGGCTGCTGCGCTGACCGCCCCCGTGCGGACGTCAGGCCAGCGGGGTGACGTCGAGCCGTCCGCCGTCGCACACCTGGCCGGCGTCGAAGGGCACGTTCAGGTACGAGCGCTCGTCCGGCGGGATGACCAGCAGGCGGGCGGGGCTCGGACAGGCCGTCTCGTCGCCGGTCTCGACGACCGTCCAGTGCAGCGTGGTGCGGGCCCTGCCGCCCGGCTTGACCGTCACCCGGTGCTTGGGGCCGGCGGTGCGGCGGACGCGGGTGCGCAGGGTGTCGCCCTGCTTGTCGATCATGATCAGGCCGGGGTGGCCGTACAGGGTGCAGGCGGTTCGTGAGCTGTTGGTGAACACCAGCGGCGCGTTCCTGTTGCCCGCGCCGGCGTCGATCGTGCCCAGGCGCACCTGGAGCTGGGCGGCCGAGCAGCGGCGGACGGGGGCGGACTCGCCGGCCAGCGCCGGCGCGGCCCCGCCCGCCAGCAGCAGCCCGGCCACGAGCGTGGCGGTGGTGAAGCGTCTCATGTGGTGTTCGACGCAGGAACCGCGGTGAAAGTTACGCCCGGCCGTCAACTCGTCCGTGAACCAGCGTCAGGACGACGGCGGAGGCGAGGTAGGCGGCGCCGAACCACAGCCGGTGCCGGGGCGTCCGGGAACCAGAACGGAGGGGGTCCGGTGGGACCCCCTCCGCTCCGGCCCTCAGTCACCCCCCGGGTACGTGGGGCACCGGGCGGACCGTCATCCGATCCGCTGCCACAGAGCCGGTACGACGTCGGGCGTCCAGTCCGGCTGCGAGGTGTGGGCGATCACGCAGCGGTAGCGGACACCCTGGTAGGTGACCTCGTCGCCGGCGTTGTAGGCGTGCCATTCCTGCCAGGTGTCACCGGTGCCGCCGCCGTTCACCGTCAGCGAGAACGACGTGCCGTGGCTGGCGGAGCCGTTCGCGTTGAGGGTGATCGTGTACGTCTGCGCCGGCGTGCTGGCCGACGTGGTCACCGTCACCGTGGACGACTCGCCCGAGTTGATGGACGACGGGCTGAAGGTCACGGTCGCGCCCGGCGGCACGCCGTCGGCCGCCAGCGTGAGCGGGATCGGCCGGCCGGTGGTGACCTGCGTGCTCAGCGTGGTGGTCGCCGTCGCGCCCGCCGTGACGGTGGCCGACGACGGGGTGGCGGCGACGGTGAAGTCGCCCGCCGGCGTGCCGCCGGTGACCGTGAGCGCGTAGCTCGCCGTCTGCGTCTGGGCCGTACCGGTGGCCGTCACCGTGATCGGGTACGTGCCGTTCTTCGCCGTCGAGGCCACCGTGAAGGTCAGCCTGGACGACTGGCCCGACTGGATCGTGGCCGGGTCGAAGGCCGCGGTGACGCCGCTCGGCAGCTTGGCCGCCGACAGCGTGACCTGCTGCGGCTGCCCGCCGGTCGTCGCCGTGTTCACCGTGGTGGCCACGGTGCCGCCGGCCGTCGCGGTGCCCGCCTCCGGGTCGAGCCGGACGGAGAACGCGTCCGGGTCACCGGGCCGGGAGACGGTCAGGGTGTAGTTCTGCGTCTGCGTCTGGGCCGTGCCCTGGGCGATCACCTGGACGGTGTACGTCCCGGCCGGCACGGAGGACGCCGTCGCGAGCGTCAGCGCCGACGACTGGCCCGACTGGATGGTGGCCGGGTTGAACTGGGCGGTCACGCCCGCCGGGAGCGTGCCCGTCCTGAGCTGGATCTGCTGGGCGTTGCCGCTCGTGGTCGTGGTGGTCAGCGTCGAGGCGGTGCTGCCGCCCGCGTCCACGGACCCCGACGTGGGGCTGAGCGTCAGCGAGAACTGGTCGGGGATCGGCCGGTTGACGGTGAGCGAGTAGTTCTGCGTCTGCGTCTGGGCCGTGCCCTGCGCGGTCACCTGGACGGTGTACGTCCCGGGAGCCGCGTTCGCCGCCACGTTGAGGGTCAGCGTGGACGACTGGCCCGACTGGATGGTGGCCGGGTTGAACTGGGCGGTCACGCCGGCCGGCAGGGTGCCCGTCCTGAGCTGGATCTGCTGGGCGTTGCCGCCGGTCGTCACCGTGCTCAGGGTCGTGACGGCCGAGCCGCCCGGGTCGGCCGCGCCGGAGCCGGGGCTCACCTGCAGCGAGAAGGTGTCCGGATTGGCCACGCAGGTCGGGTCGCTGGTGCCCCGGACGCTCACCGCGTCCCAGGCCGACTTGACCGCGTTGAACTCCACGCAGCTGTTCGGGAACAGCGCCTTGGCGGCGTTGAGCGAGGCCACCCGCGCCTTGGCGTGGGTCCACGGCTGCGTCTTGGCCTGCAGCGTGCCCATGAAGATCTTGCCGGCCTTCTGGATGCCGATCCCGGTCACCGAGGACGGTCCGCCGGAGCAGATCGGGCTGGAGGGCTTGCCGCCGCCGGGGTTGTTGCCCTCGGCCAGCAGGTAGAACCAGTGGTTCTGGGGCCCGGCCGCCGCGTGCACCTCGGTGTTGGGGATCGAGGAGCTGTAGCAGTTGGGGTCGCCGACCTGGGACGGGTTGTACATGTACCGGATCGGGCCGTTCCCGACGAGGTTCACCTCTTCGCCCACCTGGTAGTCCGGCGGGTCGTTCGGGTTGTTGGCGTAGGCCTCGGTCAGCGCGCCGAAGATGTCGCCCGTGGACTCGTTCAGGCCGCCGACCTCGTTGTTGCCGGTGTCGCCGCCGGGGGTGTTGGTGAAGACGGAGTGGCCGAACTCGTGGCCGACGACGTCCATCGGGGTGGCCTGCTGGTTGCCGGCCTGGTTGTGGCCGAAGGTGGTGTACGAGCCGTTCCAGAACGCGTTGACGTCGTTCAGCCCGACGCGGATGGGGAACGAGCGGCCCGTCCCGCTGTGGCCGTTGCGGCCCAGCCAGTCGCGCAGCATGTTCCATTCCATCTGGGCGGCGTACAGCGCGTCCACGCAGGCCGTCTCCAGGTCGGTGCCCGAGCCGTTGCCCCACGAGTCGCTGCTCTTGGTGTAGGCCGACCCGTTCTGGCCGCCGCACTGGAGGCCCGGCCTGGTGCTGTCCACCATCCGGTACGAGCCGGTGGAGCCGCTGGTGTCGATCGTCACCGTGCCGTCGTAGAAGCCGCGGCCGGTGCCCTCGTGCACCTTGTCGAACTTGTCGATCAGCGAGCCGGAGCGCGCGTCCACGAACACGTCGAGGATGCTGGGCCTGCCGGTGGCCGTCCGCCCGGTGACCTGGACCCGCCAGGCCAGCTTGGGGGTGGCGCTGGTGGCGTGCACGACCAGCTTCGCCGTGGTCACCTCGTCCACCTGCGGCAGGAGGGCTCTGGCGGTGGCCGTCGCCTGCCTGGCCGGGACCGAGGGCTCGGTGCCGACCTTGATCTTCGCGGTCTGGCCGGTGACCACCTGCTGGATCACCTGGCCGGCCCGGTCGGTGCCCACGACGACCTCGCCGCCGTAGACGGGCAGGCCCTTGTACGTACGTTCGTAGGTCAGATATTGCAGGCCGTAGGTGCCGGCGACGTTGGACGAGAGAGTGAAGGCGTCGCCGGAGCCCTTGTGCAGGCGTTCGGCTCCGGCGGCGAGTGCCGCGTCGGCGTTCACTTTCGCGCGGTCGCGCGATTTGGCGTCCGCCGGCGCGAACGCCGGGGGATCGGTCCTGGCGACGGTGGTCGCCGCGGTGGATAACTGCGCCTTCGAGGTGGCGCCGGCGGCGCCTGTCATCGAGGCGGTAAGGGCCGCCGCCGCCAATACGGCGATCGTGCCCGACTTGAACGTGCTGTTCACTCTGGGTGACTCCTCTCACATGTCCCCGGGGGTGTGGGGATCGAAGGAGCCCTTTGGCTGGGGCTTGCTTAAAGTTGTCACCCAGGGTGGTCAGGCGAACAGCTCACAAATTTCCATAACGCCACGGTATGCCGGGGGCACCGGCAGATCCGGCTCCACAAATCCTTGATCTTCAGCAAATGGACGCTGATATCCTCCGAAAAAGGGCGGGCTCGAAGGGCGGGGAGAGCGCACGTGCGGCACGCACCGGAGCAGGCAGACCGGATCCGCGCCTGGGAGCGCGTCGCGCTCGACGCACCCGGCCTGAAGATCGAGCCACCGCGCCCGGTGCCCGAGCCGGCCCTGTGGCCGAGGGACGCGGCCCGATGAGCGACCCGACGAGCGACCCGGGCACCGGCGACCCGGGTACCGGCCCCGCGAGCGGCCCCGCGAGCGGCGCTGAGCGGGCGGACCTCGTCCTCGGACGGCGTCTCGGGCAGGGCGGCCGGGGCACGGTCCACGAGGTGCCCGGCCGTCGGATCAACGGCCAGTTCGAGGTCGTCTACAAGGAGTACGACCCCGCCGTCCTGGCGGGCCTCGACGCGGGCGTCCTCACCGAGATGGCCGGGCTGATCGGCCGGCTGTCCGGATGGGACGCGGCCTGGTTGTGCGACAAGGCCGCCTGGCCCGCCGAGATCGTCCAGTCCGGCGGCGAGGTTCGCGGCTTCCTCATGCGGTCGGCGCCTCACCGGTTCTCCTTCGACCTGCGGACGCCGTCGGGAACCGAGCGCCGCCCGGCCACGATGGACCTCCTGCTCGACGACGACGCCCACGACCCTGCCCAGGTCGATGCCCACGACCCTGCCCACGCCGGCGCCGACGACCCCGCCCACGTCGGCGCTCACTCGGGCGCCCATGACGGCGCCCATGACGGCGCTCACGGGGGCGCCCATGGCGGTGACATCGGCCAGCGGGTCGGCGATCGCGACCGTCTGCTGTTGCTGGCCGACCTGGCCGACACGCTCGCCCGCCTGCACACGATGGACATCGTCGTCGGCGACCTGGCGCCCGAGCACCTGCTGTTCGCCACGGAGGGCTCCCCGGAGTGCTTCCTCATCGGCTGCGACGCAATGCGGCTCGCCGGGGCGGCGGCGTTACCCCAGGTGGAGACGTCCGGGTGGGAGATTCCCGCCGACGAGCCCGAGGGCACGCCGCAGGGTGACGCCTACAGGTTCGCGCTGCTGGCCGTACGGCTCCTGGCCCGCGACCGGACCTCCACGGACCCCGGCCGGCTGGCCGCGGTCGTCCCCGCGGCGGCCGACCTCGCGGCGGCGGCGCTCCACGGGCCCGCGGACGAGCGGCCGCGTCCGGAGCGGTGGGCGCAGGAACTGCGGCAGGCCGCCTCGTCGGCCACGACCACGACCATGACCACGACCACGCCCACCCACGCACCGCCCCCACCACCCCCGCTCCTGCCACCACCTCCGCCGTCACCTCCACTGGTGCCATCGCCATCACCCCCGCCGACGTCACCTTCGCTGCTGCCACCGGCACCGCCGCAGGGCCCACCGGCACCATCGCAGGGCCCACCGCTCCTGCCACCGCCGTCCCCCTCACTCCTGTCACCGGCACCGCCGCAGGGGCCGCCGCTTGGGCCGCCGCCGTCACCCTCGTCACCTTCGCTGCAGCCACCGGCACCATCGCAGGGGCCACCGCTGCTGCCGCCGACGTCACCTTCGCTGCCACCGCAAGGGCCTCCGAGGCCGCCTTTTCCCAGGCCCGCGGGGCCGTCCCCGTCCGGCGGTGGTCTCAGTACGGGGATGAAGGTCGGTCTGGGGGCCGGCGTGGGAGTGGTCGGTGTGGCGCTCGCCGTGGCGGCCGCGGTGTTCGTGGTCTCGGTGGTGAAGGATCTCGGCCCGGAGCGGGGTGACAGCAGGCTGACCGCGGCGTCCTCCGGCTCGCCGGACGCGGTCGCCCCCACACCGTCGCCGTCCTCCGCTACTCCGTGGCCCAGCGAACAGCCCACCGAGACACCCACCGAAACGCCCACTGAGACGCCCACGCTCGAACCGCCCACCGAGGAGCCGCTCGACCCGGGTGACCTCGACCGTCAGGACACCGACCCGATCCCGCTCACGCCGAGCGCCCTGCTTCCCAGTTCCTTCACCACGGCCAAGGGCGTGCGCTACACCCTCCGGTCGAGCGGCGTGGACAAGTGCCCGGACGCCTACCACGCGGCCAACGTCCGCTCGGTCCTGCGCAAGGCGCACTGCTCCAGGATGGTCAAGGGCTCGTACGTGAACCCGGGCGCACCCGGGAACAAGCGCATCATGGTCTCGGTGTGGGTCGTGCCGCTGAAGAACGACGGCCGGGCCGACACCGCGTACGCGCGGCTCGACGACGCCTACGCCGACGCCTGGGGGATCGTCTGCCCCAGGAAGGGCCCCGGCTCGGGGCTGTGCCACTCGACGAGCTGGAGCAGGGCCCAGACCTGGGGATGGGTCGGGTACACCCACCGTTACCTGCTGCACACCATGGCCGTCTACACCAACCGCGCCAACTCCACCAGCACCCGGCCGTGGCTCAAGGACGCCTCCAAGGCCGCGTACAAGGCGATCGGCCCCAAGGTCTACCAGGACACGAACTGACCCCGCCGCCGGACGTCAGTCGCGGCGGTTCAGCGCTGAGTGGCGGCGCCCGTAGGCGAAGTAGATCACCAGCCCGATCAGGAACCACACGACGAACCTGAGCCAGGTCAGCGGCTCCAGGAACGTGATCAGCCAGAGGGAGAAGAGCACCCCGATCGCCGGCACCACCGGCATGCCCGGCATGCGGAAGCCGCGCGGCAGGTCGGGACGCCGGTAGCGGAGCACGATCACCGCCGCGCAGACCACCACGAAGGCCAGCAGGATGCCGATGTTGGTCAGCTCCGCCGCCTCCCTGATCGGCAGGAACCCGGCGATGAGCGCGGAGCCGACGCCGACGATCCAGGTGACCCTGGACGGCACGTGCCGTACGGGGTGGAGTTTGGCGAACCAGGAGGGCAGCAGCCCGTCCCGGCTCATCGCGAACCACACGCGGGTGACGCCCAGCATGAACGTGAACATGACGGTCAGGATGCCGACGATGGCGCCGACCGCGATGACGCCGGCCAGCCCGGACAGCCCGACGGAGGCGAACGCCGAGGAGAAGCCGCTCTCGGGGTCGATGTCCTGGTAGTTCTGCATGCCGGTGAGCACGAGGCAGGCCAGCACGTACAGGACCATCGAGATGGCCAGGGAGTAGAGGATGGCCTTGGGCATGTGCCGCTGGGCGTCCTTCGACTCCTCTGCCGCCGTGCTCATGGCGTCGTAGCCGAAGACGGCGAAGAACACGGTGGCCGCGCCGGTCACGGCCCCGCCGAACCCGTAGGGGAAGAAGGGCGTGTAGTTGGCGGTCTCGATGTAGAAGAAGCCGACCACGATCACCAGCAGCACCACCGCGACCTTGATCGCGACGACGAACGTCTCGAACCGGGCGGCCGACCGCATGCCGAGGTTGAGCAGGAACGCGATGAACAGGCACAGGATCCCGGCGAACAGGTCCACGACGTGTCCGGGTCCGGTGCCCGGCGCGCCGAGCATCCAGGCGGGCAGGTCGATGCCGAGCTGGCCGACGAGGAAGCCGAAGTAGCCCGAGATGCCGATCGCCACGACCGCGACGATGGCGGTGTACTCCAGCAGCAGGTCCCAGCCGATGAACCAGCCGACGATCTCGCCGAGCACCGCGTAGCCGTACGTGTAGGCCGATCCGGCCTTCGGGATCATGCCGGTGAACTCGGCGTAGGAGAACGCGGCGGCGGCGCTGGCGATGCCGGCGATCAGGAAGGAGATCACGACGGCGGGCCCGGCGGTCTGGTTGGCGACGGCGCCGGCCAGCGCGAAGATGCCGGCGCCGATGATGCCGCCCACCCCGATCGCGGTGAGCTGCCAGAGGCCGAGCACGCGGTTGAGCTCGCCCTCGTGCTCGGTGGCGATCTGTTCTACCGGTTTGCGACGGAATATCCCGGACCCGCCGCCGAAGCCTCGCGCAGACGTCATGGCGGGGTCCTGCCCTGACAGGAAGCCCGCCATGCGCATGACGGCGGAAGTCGGACGAACCGGCTCGAAGGAGCCGGTCCGTCCGCTTGCTAGCCGGCGCGTCCCACGGTGACCTGGGCGCGGGTCTCGGTGGCGTTGCCCGCGCGGTCCACCGCCCGGTACGTGATCGTGTAGACCCGGTCCTGGCCGCCGTCCCGCTCGGCGCGCAGGGCGAAGGACGTGTCGGCGGTGCCGGGGGCGGCCTCGCGCACGTCGTCCTGGGCGTTGCCCTGGGAGCTGGTGATCGAGACCAGGGTGACGGTGACGGGCCCGGCGTCGGACGCCTTCAGCGCCACCTCCACCGGCACCAGCCTGCGGTTCGGCGGCCACAGCCGGGCGGGGTCCGGCGTGACGGTCAGGGCAGGGGCCGTCGCGTCGATCCGGACGGTGACCGACTTCGGCTCCTCGACGTTGCCGGCCTGGTCGGCGCTGCGGAAGGCCAGCACGCTCTCCCCTTCGCGGTCCACCCGGACGGGGGACGTGTAGGGCTGCCAGGAGCCGTCGCCGAGCCGGTACTCGGTGCGCGCCACGCCGGAGCCCGTGTCGGCGGCGGTCAGGACCACGTCCACGGGCCCGTCCGCCCAGCCGGCGGGCACCCCGGACGCGGTCGTCACCGGAGGCTCGCCGTCCTCGTTCGCGGGCGCAGAGTGGATCTTGAAGCCGTCCACGATGAAGTACGAGCCGTCCTTCTTGACGCCCTTGAGCGTGTGCGGGCCGGGCGCCAGCCCGGTCCTGGTGTAGACGACCTTCTGGTACTCCCGGGTCGGGTTGCCGTTGTCGATGGTGGCGTCGAGCTTGCCGTCCAGGTAGAGGTCGACCTTGCCCTCGTCGGAGTTGACCTGGGCGATGTACTCCACGCCGGTGCCGTGGAAGGCCAGCTCGAAGGAGTCGCCGTCGGTCTGGGTGGCGTGCAGGTCGTCGAGGGTCGAGCCGCCGCCGCCGCGCCGGTCGTTCTTCCAGTCCCAGCCCTCGCCGGTGTAGGTGACGCCGGAGACGTTGTCGATGGTCTCCACGCCGTACGCCTTGGTCAGGCTCAGCTCGGTCAGCGCCTGCGCGCGCCAGACCTTCAGCGGCACCGGACGCCCGGCGGGCGTGCGGTTGTAGACCTTCCAGAAGCTGTCGCGGCCGGTGACCTTGGTCCCCGCGATCTCCCTGATCACGTCGCCGGTGCGCAGCCCCTGCCCGTGGGCGTGGGACCCGGCCGGGACGGCGGCCAGGAACAGGCCGTCGTAGTCGGTGAGCCCGACCGAGGACTTCACCTCGTCGCTGTGGACCTCGGTGGCCGTCGCGCCCATGAGCGGCTCGGCCAGGTTGCCGATCGTCATGCCGGTCTCGGGCGCACGCCAGGTGAGCGGCGGCGGCGTGGGCGAGCCGGGCTTGCCGAACCCGGTCATCGGGAACGGCTGGAAGCCCAGTGCGAGGGCGGGGGAGCCGGCCTTGAGCGTGTAGTCGAGCTTGGCCGGGTCGGCGTACGGGCTCTGCCCCTCGAACAGCGGGTCGGCGACCACCGAGCGGGTGTCGAGCCCGCGGGCCCGCCAGGCGGCGGTGATGTCGGCGACCGGCTTGCCGTTGTTCCAGAACAGGTTGTCGTCGTAGACGGTCCCGGAGGTGGACGGGTCGCTCTGGATGAAGTCGTAGGGGTCGTCGGTGACGAAGATGTTCTTCTCGACGACGTCGCCGTTGGCGGCGTAGGAGACGTGGAAGTGGCCGCCGCCGTTGACGAAGATGTTGCCGCGCACGGTCCTGAAGAAGCCCTCACGCAGCTTCACCCCGCCGTTGAGCAGCAGGTTCCCGGTGACCTCGTAGTTGGAGGAGCCGTCGTCGAGGTCGACGTCCCAGTGCGAGGAGTGCCGGATCCGGTTGTGCCGGATCTTCGTCGTCTCCGTCGCGTCCAGCTTGGCGTACGCCTTCTTCTGGGCGTCGCCGGCGGTCAGCGGCCAGAAGCGGTCGCGGCCCCAGCTGTTGATCGGCCCGTGGTCGGAGGTCTCCTTCACGCAGTCGAAGATGTCGTTGTCCTCGATGACGTGGCCGCCCCAGGTGCCGTCGTTGATGTCGACGCAGGCGCGCGGGCCGTCGTGCACGGTGTTGCCGGACACCGTCACCCGGCGGCTCATCGAGATCTGCACGCCCGAGCTCTGCTTCTCGAACCGGCCGTTGCGGGTCATGTGGTTGCCGCTGATGGTGATGTCGCGCGGGTAGTCCTCGGTCTTCGGGCCCGGGGTGGTGTCGGTGATCGTGCGCCGCATGTCGTCCCAGGTGGACGGCTCGCGGACGGCCGCCGGCGAGCCGACGACCGCGACGTCGCTGGCCCCCGACTCGCGAAACTCGCCGCCGGAGACGACGTTGCCCTCGGCGTACCCGTCCATGAAGACGGCGTTGCCGCCGACCTGGTCGAACCGGGCGTCGCGGATGGCGACCCGCTGGGTGTTGCGCAGGTAGACCGCGCCGGCGCGGACGATGGCCCAGTCGCCGAGCTGCAGTTTCTCGTACGGGCGGCTGAACAGCGTGCGGTGGGTCTGGGTGAAGGTGAACCCGGTGAAGGTGAGGTCGCGCACCGGCGCGGAGGGCGAGTCGCCGACGACCCGCACGAGCTCCTCGCGTTCGGCGGTCTCGACGCGGGCCTTGGCCGGGTCGAGGCCCGCGGGCGGCTGGAGGTAGAGGCGGCCGGCGTCCTTGTCGTAGAACCACTCGCCGGGGGCGTCCAGCTCCTCCAGGACGTTCTCGACCATGCGCTTCTGCGGATGCAGGCCGTCGCCCCTGTTGTTGTCGCCGACCCACTTCAGGATCGGGACGCCGCCGTCGCCGACGCCGGTCACCTTGAAGGAGTTCCCGCCCCATTCGCCCTGGTGCAGCCCGCGGACCAGCGCGGTCGTGGGGTTCTTCCAGCGGGCCACCCGAGCGGGCGAGATCGCGTCGGCGGCGTATCCGTCGAGCACGGCCTCCTTGGGATCGACGTTCGGGTAGCGGGCCAGGACCTGCCGGGTGCCGTCGAGGAAGAGCTCGTCGAAGTCGAGGCCCGCGCCGATGTCGGCCACCAGGGTCGCGCCCTGGTACGGGGTCCAGGCGGGGGTCAGCCGGCGTCCGCCGCTGAGCACGACCTGCTCGCCGGCGGCCGCCTCGTAGACGGCCCCGGAGTCGGCGGGGGTGAAGGTGAGGGGCTCGGCGAGGTGGTAGACGCCGCCGCGGACCCGTACCCGGGGCGGCTCGGGCGCGGTGGGCAGGACCGCGCGCACCGCGCGCTGGGCACGCTCGATCGTACGGAACGGCGCCGCCTCGGTGCCGGCGGCGCCGTCGTCGCCGTCGGGGGAGACGTGGAAGACGGTGCCGGCCGCCTGGGCGGAGGCGGGGGAGAGAGCGGTCAGTCCGGTCGCGGCGAGAGTCGCCGCGAGGAGCAGCCGCCAGGGCTTGCCATGGCGCACAAGGGCCTCCAGTCGGGGGATGGCCCTCATTGTGGCCAACCCCTCAGACGAAGGCGATCACGCCAAGGTCACGTTTCATCCGACCAATCAACGCCTGAAGGTTCGTGCTGCGCCGAAAATCACGTTTTGTCCGCCAGGTGATCGGATCTCTCCGGGTGTCGCTGGATGGGGGCAGGCGCCTGGTCCACGCTCGGGTGCCGAGAGGACGCTGACGACGCTCGGTGCTCCCGACGACGTACGCCGTCCCCACGAGAACGGCTGGTGCGAGGGGCCGGCGGCGTACGGGCTGATCGCGGAGCGGTGCGGCGGTGACGACGGCGTGGAGCAGAGGGCCACGGCCGGCGGGCACGGCCGGGTGTGCCAGGCCGCCCGCGACATCCCCAAGCGGTGAGCGCGGCAGGCGGATCAGGGCAGGGGACCCAGGAGGCCCATGACGCCGGGTACGGCGGGCCGTTCAGGACGGCTCGCCGCCCCCGCGGGTTCCCCCGCCGGGCGTCAGACGCGCGGCGGGTTCTCCCGCCGGGCGTCAGATGCGCGGCGGGTTCTCCCGCCGGGCGTCAGATGCGCGTCGAGGTGGAGGCGTACCCGCCGCCGCCGGGGTAGACCCACTCGCCGGTGAGCGTGGTGCCGTCGGCGTCGAAGGTGCCCGCGTAGTAGGCCGGGCCGCCCTTGGCCCCGGCCCAGATGGTCAGCCGGTCGCCGTCCAGCTCGTAGACGTAGTCGAAGGTGTTGCCCGCCGAGTCGTAGTAGCGGGACACGACGTCCGCCCCGGTCGGCTCGCCGAACGGCCGCAGGTTGCCGATGACCTCGATGCCGGTGACCGGCTCGCCGAACTGGGTGAGCTCGACGTGCTGGACGAGGAAGAACCGTCCGGGCAGCCACTCGTAGCGCACGGTCCCCTCGGCGCCGCCGGTGACCTTCCAGGTGCCGACCAGCCGGTCCAGGGCCTTCAGCTCGGGGCTGGGCTGCGGGGTCTGGATCATGTTGCCCTCCTCTGTGGGTTGTCTCACCGGTACCTCGGAGGCCCCCGCCGGGCTTTGACACGAGCTCGCTGTGACATGAATCACGCTCGACCGGCGTCAAGAAGGGCGATCCGGGTCCGAGGTAGCGAGCGGGAAACCCACCGACAAAGGAGGACGTGCATGACCGCCACCACCACCGACACCGGCGTTCCCGCCCGCAGGAGCGCCCGGACGTCCGGACGCCTGCTGCTGGCCGGGGCGCTGGCCGGGCCGATCTTCTTCGCCTCGGCCACCACGCAGATGCTCACCCGTGCGGGCTTCGACATCACCCGGCACCCCATCAGCCAGCTGTCCACCGGCGACCTGGGATGGATCCAGATCCTCACCTTCGTCCTCGCGGGGACGGGCGCGCTGGCGCTGGCCGTCGGCGTCAGGCGCACGCTCACCGAAGGGATCGGGCGGCGGGCGCTGCCGATCCTGGTGGGCGTCTTCGGCGCGGGGCTGGTGGCGGCCGGGGTCTTCACCATGGACCCCGAGAAGGGCTTCCCGGCGGGGACGCCTGAAGGGCCGGTCGCGCAGATGTCCTGGCACGGCATCGCGCACTCGGCCGCCGCCGCCGTGGCCTTCACCGCGCTGGCCGTCGCGGCCGTGGTGATGAGCGTCCGGTGCGCCCGCCGCCGGTCGGCGCCGCCCGCCGTGCCGGGCGCCGTGCTGAGTGCCGTCGCCGCGCTGGTGCTCCTCGTGCCGATGTCGCCCGACCGCATGAGCGTCCAGATCGCCGTGAACGGCCTGGTGGCCTTCACCTGGACGACCGTCCTCGCGGTGTCGCTGCGGCGCGCCGCCTGAGGCGAAACGTAGAATCGGCTGCCACGATCAAGGGATTCACCGTGAAATACCTGCTGCTCGGCTACACCCCGGCCGCCGCGTGGGACGCCGCCACCGCCGACGTCCCCTCCGAGGAGGCGCTGGCCGCCTTCGCGACGTACCAGAAGCTGGAGCAGGAGCTGATCGCCTCCGGCGAGTTCGTCAGCAGCGAGGGCCTGGGGCACCCGGCGGTCAGCACCACCGTCCATCGCGACGGTGACGAGGTGGTCGCCACCGACGGTCCCTTCGCCGAGCTCAAGGAGGTCCTGGCCAGCTTCGCCGTGATCGACGTGACCGGCAAGGAGCGGGCCGTCGAGATCGCCGCGCGCATCGTCGAGGTGCTCGGCGAACCGATCGAGATCCGCCCGATCATGGGTGCGGACTTCGGGACGTGAACCGCGAGCTGGAGCACCTGCTGCGCACCGAGGCGCCGCAGGTGCTCGGCGCGCTGGTCCGCCGCTTCGGCCGGTTCGACATCGCCGAGGACGCGGTGCAGGAGGCGCTGCTGACCGCCGGGCGTACCTGGCCGGTCGAGGGCGTCCCGGAGAACCCGCGCAGCTGGCTGATCCGCGTCGCATACCGGCGCATGGTGGACCTGCTCCGCTCCGACCAGGCCCGCCACCGCCGCGAGCTGCGGGCCGGGGTGGCCGACCTGGCCATGCAGGAACCCGGGCGCCGGGCACACCCCGCGGCCGGCAGCGACGACAGCCTGACCCTGCTGCTGCTGTGCTGCCATCCCGCGCTCGACCCCACCTCCCAGGTGGCGCTCACGCTGCGCGCGGTCGGCGGCCTGACCACCGCCGAGATCGCGCACGCCCACGGCACGACCGAGCCCACCATGGGCGCCCGGATCAGCCGCGCCAAACAACGGCTGGCCCGCGCCGGAGCCCGCTTCACGCCGCCCACCGACGCCGACCGCGACAGCCGCATGACCGCCGTGATGCGGGTGCTCTACCTGATCTTCAACGAGGGTTACACCGCCACCGCCGGCGACCGGCTCGCCCGCGTCGACCTGACCCGCGAGGCCATCCGGCTGACCCGCATGCTGCACGCCGCGCTCGGCGACGACGCCGAGGTGACCGGCCTGCTGGCGCTGATGCTGCTCACCGAGTCCAGGCGCGCAGCCCGTACGGACGGCGGCGACCTGGTCCCCCTGGACGAGCAGGACCGTACCCGGTGGGACCGCGACCTGATCGACGAGGGCACCGCGCTCATCGACGGCGTCTGGAACCGCGGCCGGACGGGCCCCTACCAGCTCCAGGCCGCGATCGCCGCCGTGCACTCCGCGGCCGCCGCGCCCGACCGGACCGACTGGGCCCAGATCGCCATGCTGTACGTGTGGCTCGAACGGCTCACCCCCACTGCGCCGGTCCAGCTCAGCCGGGTGGTGGCGGTGGCTCACGCCTACGGACCGGTCCGCGGCCTGGCGCTCCTGGACGACCTCGACCGCCACCACCACCTGGACCGGCACCCGCTCACCAGGCAACGGGAGCACGCGGTCCGCGCCCACCTGCTCCAGATGACCGGCGACACCGCGCGGGCCGCCGCGCTCTACCGTCAGGCGGCCGGCCTGACCGCGAACCAGGTCGAGCAGCGCTACCTGCTCGGCAAGGCCGGCGATCTCGGCTGACCGGCCCCCCGGCACCGACGACGCCGTGGGCGGATCGCCGTGGTAGCGGAACGAACCTTTCCGCCTGTCCTTCTACGGTGAAGGCGAACGCACCGAGGAGGAATTCGTGATCGAACTGTCGTGGCCGCAGGTCAGCGCGCGCCGTCTGGAGCGGGCGCACCTGGCCGCCCCCGCCGCCGACAAGGGCCAGGCCGCCGTCGTGGCCGCCATGTGCGGGGCGCACGCCCAGGTCATGTCGGCGGCCGAGCTCTCGATCGGCCTGCGGCTCGACGGCGTCACCCGCGCCCACGTACGCGAGGCGTTGTGGGACGAGGGCAGCCTGGTCAAGACGCACGGGCCGCGCGGGACCGTGCACCTGCTGCCGGCGGACGACCTGCCCATGTGGCTGGGCGCCCTGTCGTCGCTGCCCCCGGGGCCCGGCGGGGCCGAGGGCGTCCGGCTGACGGCGGAGCAGACCGACCAGGTCGTCCAGGCCGTCCGCGACGTGCTGGCCGGGGCCGACCTGACGATCGACGAGCTGAGCGACGCGGTCGTCGCGGCCACCGGGCCGTGGGCGGGCGACCTGGTCATGCCCGCGTTCCAGGGCATGTGGCCGCGCTGGCGGCAGGCGATGCACACCGCGGCGCACCGCGGGGCGTTCGTGTTCGGGCCGGTCAGAGGGCGCAAGGTCACCTACCGCGCCGCGCCGGCCGCGCCCGTGCCGCCGGACGCTCGGGCCGGCCTGGTCAGGGCCTACCTGGCCGCGTACGGGCCGGCCACCCCGGCGCAGTTCGCCCAGTGGGTCGGCGCGACGGTGCGGTGGGCGGCCGAGGCGTTCGCGACGGTGGAGACCGAGGAGGTGTCGTTCGACGGGCGTCCGGCCCGGGTGCTGGCGGGGGACACGACGGTGCCGGACGGGCCGCCGCGCGGCGTGCGCCTGCTGCCGTACTTCGACGCCTACCTGATCGCGGGCCGGCCGCGCGAGCTGCTCTACCCCGGCCCGGCCTGGCAGCGGGCGTTGTCCGGCGGGCAGGCCGGCACCTTCCCCGTGCTGCTGGTGGACGGCGAGGTGCGCGGCGTCTGGCACCAGCGGCGCTCCGGCAGCCGGATCGACGTCACGGTCGAACTGCTGTCCGCCCTGACCGCCGCCCAGCGCGGCGAGCTCGACGAGCAGGTGGAACGGGTGGGGGAGATCCTGGAGGGCAGGCCGCGCCTGACTCTCGGCCCGGTCACCGTGGGCGCGCACGCCTGAGCGGGGGAACGCCTCATTGGACAATATGTCCGAGCTGGACATAGCATCCGGGCGTGACGAACACGGATGAGCGCGTGCGGCTGTGGTCGCCGGTGTGCGAGGCGGTGGCCGCGCTGCTGGCCCCGTACGCCGAGGTGGTCCTGCACGACGTCCGCGGCGACCGGGTCCTGGGCGTGTGGAACCCGATGTCCGGGCGCGGCCCCGGCGCCCCGTCGCTGCTCGGCGAGCTCGACCGGCTCGCCCCCTCGCCCGGCGGCGTCTACGGGCCCTACGAGAAGCTGCTGGCCGACGGGCGGCGGCTGTCGTCGGTGAGCGCCGTGCTGCGCGACCCCGGCGGCGAGCCGTCCGCCGTGCTCTGCGTGAACCTCGACCGCACCCCGCTGGAGCAGGCCGCGGCGCTGCTGGCCGCGTTCGCCGCGCCGTCGGCGTCCCGGCCGGAGGCGCTGTTCGAGCAGGACTGGACCGAGCGCGTGCAGCAGATCGTCGGCGCCTACGTCCGCGAGCACGGCCGGCCGGTGGAGCGGCTGACCCGCGAGGACCGCCTCGCCGTGCTGGCCGAGCTGGACCGGGCCGGGGTCTTCACCGTCCGGCGGGCGCCGTCCGTCGTCGCGGGGGCGTTGCGGACGTCCCGTTCCACCCTCTACGCCCTGCTCGCCGAGCTCAGGAGGAGCCGACCGTGACCCCGCTTCCCGACTTCCGGCTGGAGGTCTACTTCTCCCGCTGGGAGTTCACCGCCCGCCACCACCTGGCCGCCTCCGACGCGCAGACCATGACCATGGCCGAGCTGCTCGCCCTGGCCGGCGACGACGACAGGCACGCCTGGGAGACGCTGTCACTCGGCTACACCGAGACGTTCGGCGACCCCGGGCTGCGCCAGGCCGTCGCGGACACCTACGAGCGCGTCGGCGCGGACGACGTGGTCGTCTTCGCGGGCGCCCAGGAGGCCCTGTACCTGGCCATGCAGGTGCTGCTCGGCCCCGGCGACCACGCCGTGGTGGTCACGCCGTGCTACCAGTCCGCCGAGACGGTGCCGATGGCGTTGTGCGAGGTCACCGGCGTCGCGCTCGACCCGGCCCGCGACTGGGCGCTCGACCTCGACGCCGTGCAGGCCGCGATCCGGCCGAACACCCGCGTGGTGTCGGTCAACTTCCCCAACAACCCGACGGGCAAGGTCATCGGCGCGGCCGACCTCGCCCGGCTGGCCGCGCTGTGCGATGAGCGCGGCATCCACCTGTTCAGTGACGAGGTCTACCGCGGCCTGGAGCTCGACCCCGCCCGTACGCTGCCGCAGGCCGCCGACCTGTCACCGGCGGCGCTCTCCCTGAACGTCACCTCCAAGTCCCTCGGCATGCCCGGCCTGCGCATCGGCTGGATCGCCTGCCGCGACCGCGAGCTGCGCACCCGTCTCGAACGCGCCAAGCACTACACGACCATCTGCAACTCCGCGCCCAGCGAGCTTCTCGCCCGCATCGCGATCAAGGCCCGGGACCGCATCCTGGCGCGCAACCGCGGGATCATCGCCGCCAACCTGCCGCGCTTCGAGGCGTTCTTCGGCGAGTTCGGCGACCTGTTCGAGTGGCGGGCGCCGGACGGCGGCTGCGTCACCTTCCCCCGCTACCTGGGGCCGGACGGCGTCGAGGCGTTCTGCGCCGAGCTGGTCGAACAGGCCGGCGTGCTGCTGCTGCCCGCGGGCGTCTACCGCTCGGAGCTCACGCCCACGCCGGACGACCGGTTCCGCCTCGGCGTGGGCCGCGCCGACCCCGAGCCGGGCCTGGAAGCCTGGGCGTCCTTCCTCAAGGGGCGGTGACCGGCCCGGCGGGCGGGCCGGTCCGCCCGACGGCGGCCTGCACGCCGTCGAGCAGCACGGTGAGCCCGACCGTGAACGCCTCGTTCACCTGGTGTTCCAGGTACGGCTCGCCCTCGCCGGGGACGCCGGCCTCGCTCTCGATCCAGGCCACCATGGGGAAGCGGGCCGCGAAGCCCGGCGCGACCTCCTCCAGCAGCCGGGAACGGGTGTGCCACCACTCCTCGTCCGACACGCCGGTGGCCGACGGGGCCTGCCGGGACTCGGCGACCGTCCGGGCCGCGCCGCGGACGAAGTCGAACAGCAGCGACACCACGCCGCGCAGCGCGGGCGGGCGCAGGCCGGTCTCGCGCAGGATCGCGACCAGGCTCTCCAGCAGCGCGAACTCGTTGGGGCCCAGCACCGGACGGGCCTGCGACACCTGGAGCACCCAGGGGTGGCGCTGGTAGAAGTGCCACAGGTGCCCGGCCCACGCGGTGACCGCCGGCCGCCAGCCCCCGGCCAGGTCGTGGGCGGTGGGCAGCTCGCCCAGGGCCTTGTCGTACATGAGGTCCACCAGCTCGCCCTTGCTGGGGACGTAGGTGTAGAGGGCCATGCCGGTGCGGCCCAGCCGTTCGCCGACCTTGCGCATGGACAGCGCGGCCATGCCCTCGGCGTCGGCGACGGCGATGGCGGCGTCGACGATCAGGTCCACGCTCAGGCCCGGCTTGGGGCCGGGACGCGACTCGCCCGGCTCCTCGGTCCGCCACAACAACGCCATCGAACGGCGCGCGTCCCCCTGCCCGGCGAAGACGACCACGGTACGACTCTCCTCTGCCCCGGATCTCTTTACGGCAGAAGATATCAGCGCCCGCGGCGGCGAGCGGGCGGGGGCGTGCGTCGATCCCGGCGCCCCGCGGGGGCGCCGGGATCGAGGTGGGTGAGGGCGTCAGCCCCCGACGCCGACCCCCGCGCCGGGGCCGTAGCCGTGGCCGATCCAGTTGCCGTTGCCGCTGCCCGGCCAGTTGTGGCGGCCGTGGTCGTGCTTCCAGCCCCAGCCGTCGTCGTCGGAGTCGTGCCCGTGCTCGCCGCCCTTGCAGGCGTCGGCGTCACGGGTGCCGGCGAACCGGCCGTACTTCGTGACGTGGTGGTACGTGGAGTCGTCGTTCGTTCCGAGGCTGCAGTTGTCCGGGTGCCAGTGCCTCTCGTCGGACCAGGCGTCCGCGGCGGCCACGCCGGCCATGCTGAACACCGCGGCCGCGACGAGCAGTGCACCGCCGGCGGCGATGAGGTTACCTCTCATGAGCTCCCCCTGTAATCACGAAGTGACATCGGCCATCACTATACGTAGCGATCTTGGACGCCCTTCGCAGCGCCACACCCGGTTTCCCCCAACAGCGGGCCCCCTACCAGCAAACTCGCGGACACCGGCAACCCCGGCCTGGCAAGGGCGCACGGGCCTTCCGCACGGCGTTCCGGCACGAGCGGAATTCGGGCGCGCGACGCCGCCGAGTCAGCCGTCCTCCGGAACGAGCAGCACCTCGGCCCCCATCGGCAGATACCCCGCGGCCAGGAAGGCCCGTACGCTCGCGGCGTTGCCCGGCGCGATCTGCGCCCACAGCGGGCCGGGCGTCAGGTGCCTGGCCGCCGCGGCCAGCGACCTGCCGAGCCCGCGCCCGCGGTGCTCGGGCTCCACCTCGACGGCCGCCTCCCAGCGGCCCGCCACGCCGCGGCCCAGCGTGACCAGGCCGGCGCCGTCGCCGGTGACCCACACGCGCACGGCGTCCCGGTAGCGGCGGGCCCGGACGACGCGCGGATGGTCGCCGTCGGTGAGCTCCTCCAGCGCGAGCGGGGGCGGCCCGGGGGCGGGGGCGGCCAGCGCGAGCAGGTCCAGGTTGCCGGTCCGCCTGCCGGTCGCGGCCTCCATCGCCGTCAGGAACGCCGGCATGAGCGGCGCCGACAGGTCGCCGGCGGGCAGCAGGGCGTGCACCCGAGCCGGATCGACGTCGGCGAAGACCACCGTGTGGGCGGTGAAGGCGATGATCCCCGCGTCGCGCTCCGACGGCTGGGGGAGGACGGTCACGCTGCCGTCGGGGGCGGGCGGGCGGCCCGCCGCCGCGTCCGAGAGAAGGTCGGCCAAGGTCTCCATGCCCACATTCCAGCAGACCGATTTCCCGCCGGAACGATCAGCCCGAGGCCGCGCCCCCGTCCGCCGCGGACCGTACGGCGGCCAGGTAGGCGTGGATGGCGTCCCGGTTGCGGGACAGGCAGTCGATGCGCTGCTGGATGCGGCCCGCCTCCGCCCGCAGCAACTCGGCCAGCTCGGGCGTCAGGCACTCCGGATGCAGGTGGATCTCGTCCGGCTTGTTCAGGAACGGCAGGATGCGGCGGATGATCTCCGTGGTGAGCCCGGAGTCGAGCAGGCCGCGGATCTGCTGGACCCGGTACACCGCCGGCTCGGGATAGTCCCGGTAGCCGTTGACGGCGCGGTCGGGGTGCAGCAGATCCTGCTCCTCGTAGTAACGCAGCATGCGCGTCGGCACGCCCGTACGCTGGGACAACTGTCCGATCTTCATGCTTTCCCCGGAAGATTTGCCTTCACACTGATGTGAAGGTTTCAGCATAGGCGACATGTCTCCTGCGAAACTCCCGTGGGCGGGGCTGCTCGCGCTGTTCACGGCGGCGTTCACGGCCGTCATGACCGAACTCCTCCCGGCGGGCCTGCTGCCGCAGCTCTCCGCTGCCCTCGGCGTGCCGGAGGGGACGGCCGGGTTCCTCGTGACCGCCTACGCGGTCGCCTCCTTCCTGGCCGCGATCCCGCTGACCGCGTTGCTGCGCGGGCTGCCCAGGCGGCAGGTGCTGGTGGCCGCGCTGCTCGGGTTCGCGCTGTTCAACACGGTCACGGCGGTGTCGTCGTGGTACGCGGTGACGTTCGCGGCGCGGGTGGGCGCGGGGGCGATGGGCGGCATCCTGTGGGCCATGCTCGTCGGGTACGCCGCCCGCATGGTCCCCGCCGAGCGCCGCGGCAGGGCCATCGCGATCGTCTCGGCCGGGATCACGGTGGCGCTGTGCGCGGGCATCCCGGCCGGGACGCAGCTCGCGGCGGTCGTCGGATGGCGGGCGGCGTTCGGGTCGCTGTCGGCGGTGGCGGTGGTCCTGGTGGGCTGGGTCCTGTGGAAGGTGCCGCCCTTCCCCGGCGAGCCGGCGGCGCGGCGGGTGCCGTTGCGGCGGGTCGCGGTCGTCCCCGGCGTCAGGACCGTGTTGTCGGTGACGGCGCTGGTGCTGCTGGGGCACCAGGCGATGTACACGTACCTGGCGCTGTTCGCGGAGCGGGCCGGGTTCGGCCGGCCGGGGACCGTGCTGCTGGTGTTCGGCCTGGCCACGGTGGCGGGCATCTGGGTGGTCGGCGCGGTGATCGACAGGCGCCCGCGGGCGACCCTGCTCGCGGTGCTGGCCGCGGTGGCCGCGTCCATGACGGCCCTCGGTCTGTACGCCGGGTCCGCCGGGGTGCTGCTGGGCGCGGTCGCGTTGTGGGGCGCGGCGTTCGGGGGAGCGCCGACGCTGCTGCAGACCGCGCTGGTCGTCGCCTCGGGGCCGGAGAACGCCGACGTGGCCACGTCGATGCAGACCACCGTCTACAACGCGGGCATCGCGGCCGGGTCGCTGGCCGGCGGGCTGGTGCTGGAGGGCGCGGGGGCGGGCGCGCTGCCGTGGACCGCGCTCCCCGTGGTGCTCGCCGCCCTCGCGGTCGTGGCCGCCGCCCGCCGGCACGCCTTCCCCGCATCCGGCGGCCCGGCCCCCGGCGACCCGGCCCCCGGAGACCCTGTGGCCGGACGCGGGGCCGCCGGAACGGGCGCCGCTAGAAGCCGTGCCTCGACAGCGGCGGCACCAGCTCCCGCTCCTCGTACGACAGGTGGGACAGCAGCGCGTCGCTGAGCAGGTCGACGGCGGCGCGCAGGTCGCCCAGGCCGCCGGGCTCGCCGACGAAGGCGACCAGCGTCCGGTCCACCCGTTCGATGATCTTGTGGATCGCCTCGTGCTCCTCCTGCAGCCGGTCCAGGACGGGCGCGAGCCCCGGCTCGGCGCGGCGGAGCTTCGGGAAGACCATGGTGTCCTCGCCGGTGTGGTGCATGGTGACGAGCCTGCAGTACGACTCGCAGTACGCCCCCAGCGTCCAGTTGTTCTGCCGCATCGTCATGGTCGCGATCTGCGAACGGGCCGCGCCCGCGTCGATCGTGCCCGCGGCCACCTGCTCGACGAGGTCGCGCAGCTGGGCCAGCTCGGCGCGCAGGTGGTCGTGCACGTCCACGAGGTGCTGCCCGGCGGCCTGCTCCGCCGGGGTGTACCGGCGGGCGGGGTCGGGGTCGGGCGCGGTGGGCCTGGTGGCCTCGTCCCAGACCTGGATCGCGGCGCGGGTCCCGGCGGGGCGGTCCGGTTCCGGGGAGTGCCCGCGTCCGGCGGCGACCAGCTCCCGTACGGCCGGGGCGGTCTCGGCGGCGAAGCGCTCGATCTCGCGCGGATCGCCGGACATGAGGATGAAGACGCTCACCCCGTGGACGAGCGCCAGCTCGGCGAGCTGCGCGGCGGGCAGCGGGCCGCCCAGGTTGAGCAGCCGCCGCACGTCGGACGGCGACCGCCCGGCCTCCAGCGCGGCCTCGTCGATGACGGCGTTGCCCTCGCCCAGGGCGGCGACGTCCTGGAAGCGGGGGAGCGAGGGCAGCCAGCCGTCGGCCAGCCGCCCGGTGAGCCGGAGCATGCGCGGCTTGTACGCCCCGAGCCAGATCCCGATGTCGTGGGCCGGTCGCGGGCCGCGCTTGAGGCCGTCCACCCGGTAGTGCTCGCCGCGGTGGTGGATGCCGCCGCGCGGGCCGGTGTCCCAGATCGCGCGGATGATCCCGATGCCCTCCTCCAGCGCGGCCACGGCCTCGGACGGGGTGTGCCGGGGGCCGCCCATGGCCTCGATGGCGTCCCAGTAGCCGCCCGCGCCGAGCGCCAGCTCGAACCGCCCGTGGCTGAGCAGGTCGAGGCTGGCCGCCGCCTGGGCGAGCACGGCCGGCGGGCGCAGCGGCAGCGGGTGCACGTTGCCGGCCAGCCGGATGCGCTCGGTGCGCGCGGCGACGAAGCTGAGCAGCGTCCAGGTGTCGAGGAGGGCGGGCTGGTAGGGGTGGTCCTGGAAGGTCACCAGGTCCAGCCCGGCGCGCTCGGCGAGCTGGGCGAGGGCCACGACCTCGTCCGCCTGCCCGGCGGCCGGGACGAGGTTGGCGCTGAACTGCAGGTCGTGACCGTAGTCGGGCATGAGGGGCTCACCCATTGGTTGGTTGTACGAACTGTTGGTGTTGCGAAGTAAATTTAGTTCGTGCCGCCAACTACTGTCAATTACACTGGTCGCATGGTCGCCACCGAAGCCCCGGGTCTGAGCCTCACCGAGGCGCTCGTCCGCCTGGCGCACCTGGTCGAGCAGGTCTACGGCGAGGTCAGCAGGGAGCACGACCTGACCCCGCAGCAGGCCCAGCTCCTGTGCCTGCTGGTCGGCGGGCCCATCGGGATGACCGGTCTGACCCGGGCGCTGCACCTGGAGAAGTCGAGCCTGACCGGGCTCGTCGACCGCGCCGAGAAACGCGGGCTGGTGGCCCGGGTGCGCGACGCGCGTGACCGCCGCGCCTGCCTGATCGAGCTGACCCCGGAGGGTGCGGGGATCGCGGTGCGCGCCCACGACGGGGTGGCGGCCCGCCTGGAGATGCTGGCCGCCGGGCTGCCCGCGGGCCACCGCGACCTGCTGGCCGCGGCCGTCGGGGAGATCCTGGCCGCGGACACCGCCCGCACCGGCCGCGCCTGGGGCCGCCTGGAGCCCGGCCGCTGAACGGCCGCTGAACGGCCGCCGGTCAGGGGAGCGTCAGGGGCGGGGGAAGACCTCCGCGAGGAACGACGTCAACGCCGCCGTCACCTCTTCGGGGCGTTCGAGGGGCGCCAGGTGGCCGGTCTCGGGCAGGTCGAGGCGGCGCGCGCCCGGAATGCCCGCCGCCAGGATGTCCGACACCTCCTGGATGCCCGGCACGTCCGACAAGCCGTTGATCACCAGCGTGGGCGCGGCGACCTCGCGCAGCCGCCCCGCGGCCGGCGGGGACAGGAACCGCTCCGACGACCTGGGCCCGGTCCAGGACCGCTGGAACACCAGGGCGCACATCTCCACGGCCGCCTCCCACACCGCGCCGGGCAGGGCGTCGCGGCCGCGGCCGGGCCCGGCGACCTGCCAGGCCGTGTGCGCCTCCGCCATCGCCCGCACGTCACGCGGATCGACGCCGGTCGCCCCGCCCTCGCGGTAGCGGGCCAGCCGGTCGGCGGGCACCGAGGTGTGCACGCGTTCGCGGGCCTGCGCCAGCATCTCCGGCGGCCACTGGTGACCGGCCAGGCCGGAGCCGATCAACGCCAGGGCCGCCACCCGGCCGGGCGCGGCCAGGGCGGCCTCCATGGCGTACGCGCCGCCCATCGAGCAGCCGACCAGCGCCGCCCGCCCGACCTCCAGCGTGTCCATCAGCTCCAGCAGGTCTTCGTGGTGGCACGCCTCGCCCTCGGCGTCGGCGGACCCGCCGTGGCCGCGCCGGTCGTAGCGGATCACCCGATGACGCCGCGACAGCGCCGCGAACTGGTGCTCCCACATGCGCCGATCGGCCACCCCGGCGTGGAGCAGCACGACGGCGTCGCCCGACGCGGGCCCGGCCTGGTCATAGGCGATCTTCATCCCCGCAACCTACTCCCGCGGGGGTGCGGGAGCGGGTCGCGTTCGCCACGGGCTCAGCGTCAGGCGTAGTCGGGGGTCATGACGGCGGCCAGGGTCAGGTGCGGGGCGGCCTGCTCCGGGTGGCCCTGACGGTGCAGGGTGCGGCCGAGGAGGTGGCGGGCGTAGGAGTCGTCGGGCGCCTCGGCGACCAGGCTCTCCAGGGCCGTACGCGCCCGGCCGAGCTGGGCCGAGGCGAAGTACGCGCGGGCCGCCAGCAGCCGCACCCCGCGATCCGTGCCGTGCTCGTCGAGCAGCGGGCGCAGCAGCGTGAGCGCGCCGAGCGGGTCGCGCTGGTCGAGCAGCGACTCGGCGTGGCGCAGGCGCTCCACCTCGGCGGGCAGCCGCCGGACCGGGTGAGCGGCGGCGTCGGCCAGGAAGTCCCTGATCACGTCCGGCGGCTGGGCCCCGGCCAGGGCGCGGCCGCCCGCCACGATGGTCGGCGACGTGCGCACGCCCTTGGCCTTGCCCGTGAGCAGCAGCTCGCGCACCAGGCCGGCGCCCCGGCCGTCCCACGGCACGCCGGTCTCGTCGGCGATCGCCGACAACACGGCCGGGTCGCCGATGTCGAGGGTCTCGACGAAGTGGGCCGACAGGACCCGCCCGACCACGGCCGACTGCAGCGCCGCGCCGCCCGTCTCGTACGCCACGGCGATCAGCCGGTGCGCCTCCAGCGTGTTGGGCCGCCAGGCCGCGCCCCACTGCTGCCCGAGCCCTTCGTCGGCGGCGATGCCGGCCACCCGCACCCGGTTGTCGGCCGGGGACAGGCCGGGCGAGCAGACCTGGAGCGCCTCCTCGACCATGGGGTCGCTCAGCACCTCCGCCAGCGGCTCGGCCTTGGCCGGCGCCGACGGATCGATCTGGAACGGCCGCCAGACCACCTCGACCGGCTCGCCCTCCCAGGAGGCGAGGGCCTTCTCCAGCCGCCGCTTCCCGATGTGGGCCCATCCGCAGACCATGTCCGCCCAGACTTCGATTCGCATGACGGGCAATCTATGCGACAACTGTCGATTAGTCAACATGTGTCGTATAGTGGCGGCGTGAACCCGGACGATCCGCGCGCGCGGCGTACCCGCGCCCGTCTCAAGGCCGCCGTGCTGGACCTGGCCGCCCGGCAGGAACTGGGCAGCATCACCATGTCGGCGCTGGCGCAGCACGCCGAGGTCAACCGCGCCACGATCTACCTGCACTATCCGGACGTCGACGCGCTGGTCACCGACGCCATGGAGGACGCCGTCACCGCCGTGGCGCGGGCGGCGGCCCTGTGCCCGCTCGACGCCCCCCGCGACCGGCCGCCCGCCCCGCTGGCGGAGCTGTTCGACCACGTGGCCGCCAACGCCACCCTGTACGAGCGCATGCTGGGCGGCCAGGGCAGCGCCCGCTTCGCCGCCCGGATGCGCGAGCGGCTCACCGAGGAGCTGACCGGCCGCTTCGCCACTGGCAGCCGCCCGGCGGGGTTCGAGGACGTGCCCGCCGACGTGCACGCCGCTTTCCTGGCCGGGGCGCTCATCGGCGTGATCACGCACTGGGTGTGCGGCGGCCGCCGCGACGCCGCCGCGGCCCAGTCGTTCTGGCGCCTGTTCCGCCCCCCGGTCCCCGGCTGAGCCCCGCCGCCGTGCGCCGCCCTCCGGAGACCGGTGCGGGGGGCTGGGCCTGAGCTCCGCGCGCCGCCCGCTTGGTACGCTGCGTCGCGACATCGCAGGACAGGTCAGAGGCGTCATTCCTCACCTGGCAGCGGTCGCCCGCCCCTTCCCCGACCCCGACCCGACCGCCAGGACCACACGATGACCATGCTTCCCGACGAGCTCAGGACCGCCCTGGACTCGGCCCTGGCCCGCTTCGCGCCGCACGAGCTGTCCCGCGCGACGGAACAGCTCACCGAGCGCTACCGCACCGGCCCGTCCGCCGCCGCGCCGCATCTGCGCACCCCGGCCGACATCGCGGCCTACGCCGCCTACCGCATGCCCGCCACGTACGCCGCCGCGGGCACGGCCATGCGCATGGCCGCCGCGATGACCCCTGGCTTCGCGCCGCGGACGCAGCTCGACGTGGGCGGCGGCACCGGCGCGGCGGTCTGGGCGGCCGGGCCGGTCTGGCCCTCGCTGGAGCGGGTCACCGTCGTCGAGCACGACCCCCAGATCATCGAGCTGGGCCGGCGGCTGGCCAGGACCGCGCCGGTACGCGACGTCACCTGGCGGCGCGCCTCGATCGACCCGGGGCTCGACCGGCCCGCCGCCGACCTGGTCACCATGTCGTACGCGCTGAACGAGCTGCCCGCGCAGCGGCACGCCGACGTCGTGCGCTGGCTGGCCGCGGACGCCACGATGGTGATCGTCATCGAGCCCGGCACCCCCGCCGGGTACGCCAACATCGTCACCGCCCGGGAGACGCTGACCGGGTGCGGCCTGACCGTCGTCGCCCCCTGCCCGCACGACGGCCCCTGCCCGATCCGGCCGGGCCACGACTGGTGCCACTTCTCCGTCCGCCTGCCGCGCACCACCCTGCACCGCCGCGTCAAGTCGGGCACGCTCGGCTTCGAGGACGAGAAGTTCTCCTACGTGGCCGCCGTGCGGGGGGAGTGGCCGCGGGCGGCGGCCCGCGTCCTGCGCCACCCGCAGAAGCGCAAGGGCCTGGTGTCGCTGCGCCTGTGCACCGCCGAGGAGGGCGTGCGCGACGTGGTCGTCTCCAAGCGGCAGGGCGAGCTGTACCGGCTGGCCCGCGACGTCGACTGGGGCGACGACTGGCCGGCCGCCGAGTGACCCGGTCCGGCGGTAGGGTCGGCGGGATGGATCACGATGCGGTGCTGGCGCTGTTCGACCGGCAGATGCGGCGGGAGGCCCGCCCCGACGGGCCGGACGTCAGGGTCGAGCGGGACGCCGGCGTCGTCCGCCAGGTCGGCCCGCCGCACGCGTGGAACGGCGTCCTGTGGTCCGGCCTCGACGAAGAGAGCGCCGACGCGGCCGTCGCCCGCCAGGTGCGCTTCTTCGGCGACCTCGGCCTGGGCTTCGAGTGGAAGCTGTACGCCCACGACCGGCCCGCTGACCTGGCCGACCGGCTCCTGGCCGCCGGGTTCGCCGCCGAACCGGCCGAGACCGTGATGGTGGCCCGGGTCGCCGACCTCGACACCGAGGTGGAGCCGCCCGACGGCGTGAGCCTGGTGCCGGTCACCGACGAGGCGGGCGTACGGGCGCTGGTCGCCTGGCGGGCCCGGTGGGCAGCCGCGCGCGGCTACGACTACCTCCAGGTCGACGCCTCCGACCAGAGCCGGCCGATCCTGCTCGGGCTCGGGTTCGTCCCGCTGACCACGACCACGCCGTACGTGCGGGCCTGACCTCGCCGGTACCCTGGGCACACCCCGTCGTGACAAGGAGAGCGTTGCCCGAGAGGACCCCGCGCGAGCTCGGCCTGCTGGCCGACTGCGAGAGCTGTTTCGGCCTGTGCTGCGTGGCGCTGCCGTTCGCCGCCTCCGCCGACTTCGCCGTCGCCAAAGACGCCGGCCGCCCCTGCGTCAACCTGCGCGACGACTTCCGCTGCGGCATCCACGCCCAGCTCCGGGAGCGCGGCTTCCCCGGCTGCACCGTCTTCGACTGCTTCGGCGCCGGGCAGAAGGTCTCGCAGGTCACCTTCGAGGGCCGCGACTGGCGTGCCGCGCCTGAGACGTCCGGGCAGATGTTCGCCGTGTTCCCGGTCATGCGGCAGCTCCACGAGCTGCTGTGGTACCTCGCCGAGGCGCTGACCCTCGACGCCGCCGCGGAGATCGCCCCCGAGCTGCGGGCGGCGTACGAGGAGACCGAGCGCCTGACCCGCGAGAGCCCCGGCGTCCTGGAGTGGCTCGACGTGGCCGCCCACCGGGGCGAGGTCAACACGCTGCTGCTGCGTACGAGCGAGCTGGTCAGGGCCGGTCGGCGGGGCAGGGAGCACCGCGGCGCCGACCTGATCGGCGCCAACCTCAAGGGCGCCGACCTGCGTGCGGCCAACCTGCGCGGCGCCTACCTCATCGGCGCGAACCTGCGCGGGGCCGACCTGCGCCTGGCCGACCTGATCGGCGCCGACCTGCGGGGCGCCGACCTGTCCGGGGCCGACCTCACCGGCTGCGTCTTCCTCACCCAGGCCCAGGTCAACGCCGCCAAGGGCACCCCCGACACGAGACTGCCCGCCGCCCTGACCCGCCCCGCCCACTGGACCGCCGCCGCCGGTCCGGAGCCGCGCGCCCCGCGCGGCAGGGCCGGATCCCCTCGCCGGCAGGGCCGCCGCGGCCGACCCTAAAAGGACATGTAGTATCCCCTTTCATGCGCATGGGTGAAGGCGTCGAGTGGGGGCTCCACTGCTGCCTGGTGCTGGCGTGGCTGGAGGACGAGGCCCCGCTGCCCACCGGACGGCTGGCGGCGCTGTTCGAGCTGCCGCCCGTCTACCTCAAGAAGCGGCTCCAGGCGCTGGTCCGCGCGGGCATCCTGACCTCGGTGCCGGGCGCGCAGGGCGGGTTCCGGCTGGCCAGACCGCCCGCCCGGATCACGCTCATGGACGTCGTCGCCGCGGTCGAGGGGCCCGACGAGGCGTTCAGGTGCACCGAGATCCGGCAGCGCGGCGCGGGGGTCGAGGCGCCCGCCCGCGAGTTCGCGCACCCGTGCGGGGTCGCGGCGGCCATGCGCCGGGCCGAGCTCGCCTGGCGGCGCGAGCTGGCCGCCCAGACGGTCGCCGACCTCATGGACGCGGCTCCGGCGAACGCCCCCGACCGCGCGCGCCGCCACTACGAACGCCTTCGCGGCTGAACTCGACCCCGCCCGCGGGGCGCACATCTGGAAGGAGAATCGGGATGTTGAATGTCCCGAATAAGACGGAGTCCCGGGGCCTCGCCCCGACGCTGGTGCTGGCCCTCGGGACGTTCGCCGTGGGCACGGACGCGTTCGTGGTGGCCGGGTTCCTGCCGGACCTGGCCGCGTCGCTGGAGGTGACCGAGGGGGCGGCCGGGCAGTCGGTGACGGTGTTCGCCGTCGCGTACGCGTTGTCGTCGCCCGTGCTGGCCACCGTCGCCGCGCGGGTCCCGCGGCGGGCGCTGCTGGTGACGGCGCTGGTCGTGCTCGGGCTGGCCAACCTGGGGTCGGCGCTGGCGCCGTCGTTCCCCGTGCTGGTGGTCAGCCGGGTGCTGGCGGCGGCCGGGGCGGCGGCGTACACGCCGGGCGCGGGCGCGGTGGCGGCCGTCCTGGTGCGGCCCGAGCTGCGGGCGCGGGCGCTGGCCGTGGTGGTGGGCGGGCTGACGGTCGCGACGGCGCTCGGCGTGCCGCTCGGCGACCTGGCCGGCGAACGGCTCGGCTGGCGGTACGCACTGGGGGCGGTGGCCGTGGCCTGCCTGGCGGTCGCCGCCGGGGTGTACGCGATCATGCCGGTGCTGCCTGGCGCGCCGCGGGTGCCGCTGCGCGCCCGGCTGGACGTGCTGAGGCGGCCGGCGGTGACGGCCATCCTGCCGCTCACCGTGCTCGGGATGGCGGGCAGCTACACGGTGTACGCCTACAGCGTGCCCGCCCTGCGCGCGGTGGGCGTGGAGGGGACGGCGGGCATGCTGTTCCTGTACGGGCTCGGCGCCGTCCTGGGCAACCTGGCCGCCGGGTACGCCACCGACCGGTGGGGCGCGCGCCGGGTGCTGCCGGTCGCGTACCTGGTCATGGCCGTCAGCCTGGGGCTGCTCGCCTGGATGGCGGCGGCCGGCTCGGCGGTCGGCACAGCGGATGGCCCAGCGGGCGGCACTGCGGGCGGCACTGCGGGTGGCACTGTGGCGTTGGTCGGTGTGCTGGTCCTGGCGTGGGGCGCGAGCAGCTGGTGCCAGACGCCGCCGCAGCAGCACCGGCTCATCGCCGCCGCGCCCGGGGAGGCGCCGCTGGTGGTCTCGCTCAACTCCTCGGCGATCTACGCGGGGATCGGCGCGGGCACGCTGCTCGGCGGGCTCACGCTGCCGTCGGGCGCGGCCCTCACGTACGCGACCGGCGCGGCGCTGGCGGCCGCCGCCCTGCTGTTCGCCCTGGCCACCAGATCGGCGGGCGGCGCCCCCGAGTAACCGGCCTGACCCGCCTGACCCGCCTCGCCCGGTGGCGCGGCCCGCGGCCGGGAGGACGGCCCGCGCCGGGCGGTGGCGCGGGTCGTGTCAGGAAGTGTGGTCGCCGAGGGATTCGAGCAGGTCGCGCAGGGTGGCGGCCAGCTCGTCGCGCCGTTGCCCGGTGAGCGCCGACAACATGCGCTGCTCGGTCGCCAGATGGTCGGGCAGCGCGCGGTCGATCAGCGCGAGCCCCTCGGCGGTGAGCGTCACGTGCACGCCGCGCCCGTCGGAGTCGCTGGGCGTGCGCCGCACCAGCCCCCGCGACTCCAGCCGGTCGAGCCGCTGGGTGACGGCCCCGGAGGTGACCATGGAGGCGCGCATCAGGGCGGCGGGGGTCAGGCGGTGGGGCGGCTCGCTGCGTCGCAACGTGGCCAGCACGTCGAACGAGGCCCGGTCGAGCCCGTGTCCGGCGAACGTACGGCTCAGCTCGGCCTCGATGAGCCGGGACAGCCGCGACAGCCGCCCGATCACCGCCATGGGGGAGACGTCCAGGTCAGGGCGCTGTGCGTGCCACTGCCTGAGGATGTAGTCGACCTGGTCAGCCACCCTGGCAGCCTACAAGTGTCTTAGCGGTGAGGAAAATCACCTGGCCGGAACGTCGGCGTTCGGTTAATTTGTCTTAGTGCTAAGTAATCGAACGGGAACCGTTCTGCTGACCGCCCTCACCCCCGCCATCTGGGGGACCACCTATCTGATCACGACCGAACTGCTGCCACCCGGCCGCCCCCTGCTGGCCGCGTTGATCCGCGCCCTGCCGGCGGGGCTGATCCTGATCGCGATCACCCGCCGGCTGCCCCAGGGGAACTGGTGGTGGCGTGCCCTCGTACTCGGCGCGCTCAACATCGGGTTGTTCTTCGCGTTGTTGTTCGTGGGCGCCTACCGGCTGCCCGGAGGGGTGGCCGCCACCGTCGGGGCCATCCAGCCGCTGCTGGTCGCGTTGTTGTCGGCGGGGTTGCTGGGGGAGCGGCTGACCTGGCGCGTCGCGCTCGCCGCGGCGGCGGGCGTGGCCGGGGTGAGCCTGCTGGTGCTGCGCGCCGACGCCCGGCTCGACCTGCTGGGCGTGGCCGCCGCGCTGGGCGGCGCGGTGGTGATGGCGGTCGGGGTCGTGCTCAGCAAGCGCTGGAGGTCGCCCGCGCCGCTGCTGGCCACCACCGGATGGCAGCTCGCGGCCGGCGGCCTGCTGCTCGCCCCGGTGACGCTCCTCGTCGAGGGGCCGCCGCCCGCCCACCTGACCGGCGAGAACCTCGCCGGGTACGCCTACCTCGCGATCATCGGCTCGGCCCTGGCCTACACCCTCTGGTTCCGCGGCATCCGCGAGCTGTCGGCCACCAAGGTCACCTTCCTCGGGCTGCTCAGCCCCGTCGTCGCCACCGCGCTCGGCTGGCTGGTGCTCGGCCAGCGGCTCACGCTCGCGCAGGTCGCCGGCGCCGTCGTCGTGCTCGCCGCCCTCCTCGTGGCGCAGCTCCAGCCGGTACGGCACCGCGCCGCGCCCGAGCCGCTGGAGGCCCCCGTGCCCGCGGGCGGGAATCGATGATCGCGTCCGCCGCTAGGATCGGGCCGAGGAGGCCGGTATGAGCATGCAGGCGTACCCCGTGACCGGGCCGGTGGCCGAGCACGGCGAGGGGCCCGTGTGGTGCGCCCGCTGGGGCGGGCTGCGGTGGGTGGACATGCTGGCCGGCGACGTGCTCGCCCTCGACGACTCCGGCGGCGTGCGACGGCGGCACGTCGGCCCGGTCGCCGCGGCCCTGCGCCCGCGCGTGTCCGGCGGTTACGTGGTCGCCGGCGAACGCGAGCTGCTGCTGGCCGGCTCCGACGACCTCGACGCGCCGCTGCGCCCGCTCGGCCAGGCGTGGAGCGACCCCGGCGTGCGCATGAACGACGGCGGCTGCGACCCCGAGGGCCGCTTCTACATCGGCAGCATGCCCTACGACGAGACCCCCGGAGCCGGCTCCCTCTACGTGGCCGGGCCGGACGGCGCGCTCAGCCCGGTGATCACCGGCGTCACCGTCTCCAACGGCCTCGACTTCAGCCCCGACGGCCGCCTGGCCTACTACGCCGACACCGCCACCGGCCGGGTGGACGTCCTCGACCACGACCCGGCGGGCGGGCTCACCGGGCGCAGGCCGTTCGTGACGATCGACCCCGCCAAGGGCGCGCCCGACGGGCTGACGGTCGACGCCGAGGGCGGGGTGTGGGTGGCGCTCTGGCAGGGGTTCGCCGTGCACCGGTACACCCCCGGCGGCCGGCTCGACGCCGTGGTGGAGCTGCCGGTGGGCAAGGTCACCGCGGTCACGTTCGGCGGCCCCGGCCTCGACCGGCTGTTCGTCACCACGTCGAGACTCGGGGTGGACGCCCGGGAGCAGCCCGAGGCGGGCGCCCTGTTCGCGGCCGACCCCGGCGTGCGCGGCCGCCCGGTGCTGCCCACCACCCTGTGACGGGAGCGGACGCTCAGCGGGGGTGGTCGCCGGTGGCGCCGTCGATCAGCTCGCGCAGGATGTCCATGTGGCCCGCGTGGCGCACGGTGTCCTCGATCATGTGGATGAGCACCCAGCGCAGGCTCACCCGGCGGCCCGCCCACGACGTGCCGATCTCGTCGAGGGGGAGGTCGGAGATCACCTTGTCGGCGGCGGCGCGGGCCCGGCCGTAGAAGGCGACGATCTGCTCGGTGGTCTCCCGCTCGCCGATCGCGAAGTCGTCCTCGGGGGCGAACCACAGCGGCTCGGCCTCCCGGCCGAAGGTCGAGCAGAACCAGCCGTACTCGACGGCGGCCAGGTGTTTGACGATGCCGAGCAGCGACGTGCCGGACGGTGTCATCGGCCGCCTGACCTGCTCCTCGCCCAGGCCCTGGAGCTTCCACACGATGACGTCGCGGTGCCGGTCGAGGCTGGCGTGCAGGCTCTCCTTCTCGCCACCGGACGGCGGCACTCCTCTTCCCATGCCCGCGACCGTAACAGTCGCGACCGACACGTTGCCGTCGCCCGCCGGGGGCCGCGATACTCCCTGCATGATCGGTCATATCGGCATCAACGTCCCCGACCTGCGGGCGGCCAAGGAGTACTACGACGCCCTGCTGCCGTACCTCGGTTTCAAGGAGTTCTTCAGCAGCGAGGAGGAGATCGGCTACATGCCGGCCGACGACAAGCCGGGCACGTACCTGTTCCTCTACCCCGCGCAGGAGGCCGGGGACTACTCGCGGCACCGCACCGGGCTCCAGCATCTGGCGTTCTCGCTGCGCAGCCGGTCCGCGGTGGCCGAGGCGCACGCGCGGGCGGTGGAGCTCGGCTCGCAGGTGCTGCACGAGCCCAGGGAGTTCCCCGAGTACCCGCCGCCCTACCACGCCGCGTTCTGGCTCGACCCGCACGGCGTCATGCTGGAGGCCGTCTGCCACTACGACCGCGACTGACCTGCGGCGATCCCGGTCCCGCGCGGCTGGACGGCCTCCGCCGGGGAAGGTTCCCCATCGGTGCCGCCGTACGACGTGCGGGCGCGGACCGGTGCGCGATCTTCAGGTGCGAGGGGGTGAGGGCTAGCCTGGAGGATGACGTCCCGCACGGGCCCGGCGGCCGGCCGGGCGTGGACGACGCGCGGCCCGATGTCATGATGTCCCCGACGCTCGACCGGGAGGAAACGATCGTGGGGCCTTTCGCGGGCGGTGGGCTGCCCCCGGACGACGTCGTCGTCGCGGCGCTGCGTGCCGGGGACGAGTCGATGTTCGCCGCGCTCCTCGACACCTGGTCGCGGGGGATGTTGCGGGCGGCCAGGTCCTACGTGTCCACCGACGACTCGGCCGAGGAGGTCGTGCAGGACACGTGGCTGGCGGTGATCGGCGCCATCGACGCCTTCGAGGGGCGTTCCTCGGTCAAGACGTGGGTCTACCGCATCCTGGTCAACACCGCCAAGAAACGCGGCCTGCGCGAGAGCCGCACGCTGCCGTGGAGCGCGTTCGAACCGCCCGCCGAGCCGGCCCAGAAGGAGGACGGCCGGACGCCGGAGGGCGCGGTGCTCGCCTCGGAGGCGCGCGGTCTCATCGGCGAGGCGCTGGCCGGGCTGCCGCCCCGGCAGCGGATCGTCATCACCCTGCGCGACCTGGAGGGATGCACGTCCGAGGAGGTTTGCGAGATCCTGGAGATCTCGGCCGCCAACCAACGGGTGCTCCTGCACCGGGCAAGAGCCACGGTCCGCGACCGGCTCGAAGGCTACTACCAGTCCGTGAAGCGGTCAGAATAGGTTAAACGGTTCAACGTTCAGAGGTGAGGCGGTCAACGTCGTGAAGCGGTTCACGTGCGACGAGCTGGTAGAACTCATCACCGCCTACCTTGACGGCGCTCTTGACCGGCCCGAACGTGAGGGGTTCGAGGCGCACACGGCGGCCTGCGCCGACTGCGCGCGGCAGCTCGACCAGTTCCGCGAGACCGTCCGGGCCCTGCGCGAGCTCCCGCCGGAGCGCAAGTTGTCCGACGGCACGCGCGACCGCCTGATGTCCGCGTTCAGAGCCCGCCACCACCGGGGCTGACGGCCCCTTTCTCGCACCAGTAGCCGCAAAAAGGGCAAATCTCGGCAGATCATCAGATTTCCGTGTAACGCTGGCGGGTCTCGCGGGTCTGTAAGCACATGCGCCACGCGATGACCGGCCCGGCGGCCGGCGGGTCCGGCGCCTCGGGAACGGCCGGCGAGCCGCTCCGGGGCGTGCCGGAGGTGGAGGAGTTCGCACGCCGGTGCTTCGCCCCCGCCCCGGGCGACCGGGTGGGGGCCGAGCTGGAGTTCCTGATCTTCGACCGGGCGGATCCGGCGCGGCAGGTGCCGATGGACCGGGTGAGGCGGATCGTCCCGGCGCTGGCCGGCGGGAGCCGGGTGACCTACGAGCCGGGCGGCCAGATCGAGCTGTCGGGCCCGGCCGGGCCGCCCGCCGAGGCCATCGGACGGCTGGCCGCCGACGTGGCCGCCGTCCGCGCGGCGCTCGGGCGGGACGGGCTGGTGCTGGGCGGCGTGGGGCTCGACCCGCTGCGCCCGGCCCGGCGGCAGCTCCGCCAGCCGCGCTACGACGCCATGGCCGAGTTCCTGGGCCGCCCGTACGGGCCGCTGATGATGTGCTCGACCGCGTCCGTCCAGGTCAACGTGGACCTGGGGGAGCGGCCGGCGGTCCGGTGGGAGCGCGCCAGGCTGCTCGGGCCCGTCCTGACCGCGGCCTTCAGCAACTCGCCGCTGAGCCGCGGACGCCCCTGCGGCTGGATGTCGGGCCGCCAGGCCGTCTGGGAGAACCTGGACCCGACCCGCACCGCGCCCGTCAGCGGCTCCGGCGACCCGGCGGCGGCCTGGGCGGCGTACCTGCTCGACGCCCGGCTCATGCTCGTCCGCGAGGACGAGCGCCGCTACCGCGCGGTCGGCGACGGCTCGACCTTCCGCGACTGGCTCGACGGCGCGGGCGAGCGCCCGCCCACCCCCGACGACCTGGCCTACCACGCCACCACGCTGTTCCCGCCGGTCCGGCCGCGCGGCTGGCTGGAGATCCGCTACCTCGACGCCCAGCACCCGGACGACTGGCCGGTGTGCGTCGCCGTCACCCACGCGCTGATCACCGACGACCGCGCCGCCGACGCCGCCCTGTCGGCCGCCGAGCCTGTCGCGGGCCTGGCCGAGGTGGCCGCCAGGTGCGGCCTGACCGACCCGCGGCTCGCCCGCGCCGCCGAGGCGGCCTTCCGCGCCGCGGTCGAGGCGCTGCCCCGGCTCGGCGCGCCCGCCGATCTGGTCGACGGCGTGTCCGGCTTCGCCGCCCGGTACGTGAGCGCGGGCCGCTCCCCGGCGGCCGACCTGATGGACCTGATGACGGACCCGGCACGGCGCCTGCCGGCCTGGCTGAGCGGAGAAGGACGGGCATGAACGACATCAAGGAACGCATCGCCGCCGAGCTGACCGCGGTGCGCGACCGTTCGCTGACCTACACCGAGGCCGAGGACGACCTCCTGCTGCGCCAGCACTCCCCGCTGATGTCGCCGCTGGTGTGGGACCTCGCGCACGTCGGCAACTACGAGGAGCTGTGGGTGCTGCGCGAGGCCGCCGGCATCACGCCGCTGCGCCCCGAGATCGACGACATCTACGACGCCTTCAAGCACCCCCGCAAGGACCGCCCCACCCTGCCGATCCTCGGCCCCGAGGAGGCCAGGAGGTACATCGGCGGCGTGCGCGGCCGGGTGCTCGACGTGCTGGACGCGATCGACCTGGAGGCCGCCGCGCCGCTGCACCGCGACGGGTTCGTGTTCGGCCTGGTCATCCAGCACGAGCACCAGCACGACGAGACGATGCTGGCCACCTGGCAGCTGTCCCGCCAGCCCGGCCTGGTCCGCGACGGCGACCTGCCGCCGGGCCGCGACACCGGCCCCGCCGAGGTGTACGTCCCCGCCGGTCCCTTCCAGATGGGCACCGGCACCCTGCCCTGGGCCTACGACAACGAGCGTCCCGCCCACCGGGTGGACCTGCCCGCCTACTGGATCGACCGGCTGCCCGTCGGCAACGCCGCCTACGCCGCGTTCGTCGAGTCCGGCGGCTACGACGACCCGCGCTGGTGGCACCCGGACGGCTGGCGCTGGCGGCAGGAGAGCGGGGCCACCGCGCCGCTGTTCTGGACCCGCGAGGGCGGCGCCTGGTGGCGCACCCGCTTCGGCCGCGCCGAGCCCGTCCCGATGGACGAGCCGGTCCAGCACGTGAGCTGGTACGAGGCCGACGCCTACGCCCGCTGGGCGGGCCGGCGGCTGCCCACCGAGGCCGAGTGGGAGAAGGCGTGCGGCTGGGACCCGGAAGCCGGGCGGGCCCGCAAGTACCCGTGGGGTGACGAGGACCCCCGTCCCGACCTGGCCAACCTCGGTCACCGGGCGGCCCGGCCGGCACCGCTGGGCGCCTACCCCGCCGGGGCGAGCGCGTACGGGGCCGAGCAGATGGTCGGCGACGTGTGGGAGTGGACCGGGTCGTGGTTCCAGCCCTATCCCGGGTTCCGCAGCTTCCCGTACAAGGAGTACAGCGAGGTCTTCTTCGGGCAGGAGTACCGGGTGCTGCGCGGCGGCTCGTGGGCGGCCGACCCGGCGGCGGTGCGCACCACGTTCCGCAACTGGGACTACCCCGTCCGGCGGCAGATCTTCACCGGCTTCCGCTGCGCCCGCGACGCCGAGCGGGCCTGAATGTGCCGGCACGCCGCCTGGCTGGGCGTCCCGCGCCCGCTGACCGCGCTGATCCACGAGCCGCCGCACGGCCTGCTCGCCCAGTCGTACGCGCCCCGGCGGCAGCGCCACGGCACGGTCAACGCCGACGGCTACGGCATGGCCTGGTACGACCCGGCCAGGCCGGAGCCGGTGCGCTACCGCCGCGCCATCCCCATCTGGGCCGACGCCAACCTGCCCGCGCTCGCCGAGATCGCCCGCTCCGGCTGCCTGATCGCGGCCGTGCGGTGCGCCACGACCGGCATGCCGGTGGAGGAGAGCGCCACCGCGCCGTTCGCCGGGGGCGGCTGGGTGCTCAGCCACAACGGCCGGGTCGAGCGCGACGCGGTCATGGACCTGGCCGACGACCTGCCCGAGAGCCCCTGCGACTCGGCCTGGCTGGCCGCCGCCGTGTTCGCCCGCGGCAGCGCCGGTCTCGGCCTGGCCGCGGCGCTGGCCGACGTCGTCGTGCGCGCCGGGGAGAAGGACCCCGCAGCCCGGCTGAACCTGCTCGCCTGCGACGGCACGGCGCTCGCCGCGACCGTCTGGGGCGACACCCTCTTCTTCCGCGCCGACCGGGACGGCGTGTACGTGGCCAGCGAGCCGCTCGACGACCGGCCGGGCTGGCAGGAGGCGCCTGACCGCAGCCTGCTCACCGCCACGCCGGACGACGTACGCGTCCAGCCGTTGTGACCTTCCAGGAGGATCTCGTGCCCGTCACCCAGCCGACCGTCCATGTGATCAACCATCTTGACCCCGGCTACCTGCGCCAGGCGCTCGAACACGACGTCAGGACCGGGCTGACGGCCACGCCCAAGTGGCTGCCGCCCAAGTGGTTCTACGACGAGGCGGGTAGCGACCTGTTCTCGCGCATCACCCGGTTGCCCGAGTACTACCCGACCCGCCGCGAGCTGACGATCCTGCGCGCGCGGGCGGCCGAGATCGCCGCCGCGAGTGGCGCCGACACGCTGGTCGAGCTGGGCTCGGGCACGAGCGAGAAGACCGTGGTCCTGCTGGACGCGCTCACCGCGGCGGGCACGCTGCGCGCGTACACGCCGGTGGACGTGGACGCCGTCACCCTGGAGGCGGCCGCGCGCCGGCTGGGCGGCCGCCACCCCGGGCTGGAGGTGCGGCCGGTGTGCGCCGACTTCGAGCGGCACCTGCGGCTGCTGCCGCGCTCGGGCAGGCGCATGGTGGCCTTCCTCGGCGGCACGATCGGCAACCTCGAACCGGCCGCCCGCGAGGTGTTCCTGAAGGAGGTGCGCGCCACCCTGCGGCCCGGCGACACGTTCCTGCTCGGCGCCGACCTGGTGAAGGACACCGGGCGGCTGGTCGCGGCCTACGACGACGCCGCCGGGGTGACGGCCGCGTTCAACCGGAACGTGCTGCGCGTGGTGAACCGGGAGCTGGCGGCCGGGTTCGAGCCGGCGGCGTTCGAGCACGTCGCCCTGTACGACCAGCGCAACGAGTGGATCGAGATGCGGCTGCGGGCCACCCGCGACATGCGGGTGCGGGTCGGCGCGCTCGGCCTGACCGTGGACTTCGCCGCGGGCGAGGAGATGCGGACGGAGATCAGCGCCAAGTTCCGGCTGGAGCCGCTGGGGGAGGAGCTGGCCGCGGCCGGGTTCACCGTCCTGCGGTCGTGGACCGACCCCGACGGCGACTTCGGGCTGCTGCTGGCCGGGGCGTGATCGCCGCACGCTGGCGGGCCGCCCGCTCGGCCGCGCCGCCCGGCCATCTGGACGCGGCCGGCTGCAACGTGCCCAGCGACCGGACGCTGGCCGCGACGGTCGAGCACCTGCGGCGCGAACGCGAGCTCGGCGGGTACGCCGCCGTGCCGGGACTGACCGCGCCCAGGGCCGCGCTGGCCGCCCTGACCGGCGCGGACCCGGCCGACGTCGCCTTCCTGGAGAGCGGCACGGCCGCGATGGCGGCGCTGCTCGGCGGCTGGCGGCTGCCGCCGGGCGCCCGGGTCGGCTTCACCCGATCGGAGTACGGCAGCACGCTCATGCTGCTGCGCCGCCTGGCCGCCGAGCGCGGCTGGACCCTCGCCGAGCTGCCCGCCGACGACGACGCCCGCCTCGACCTCGACGCCCTGTCCGCCGCCCTGCGCCGCGGCCTGGACCTGGTCACCCTGCCGCACCTGCCCTCCCACCGGGGCACCGCGCAGCCGGTCGGCGAGATCGGCCGCCTGTGCCGGGAGGCCGGCGTGCCCCTGGTCCTGGACGTGTGCCAGTCGCTCGGCCACCTGGACGTCGCCGGCGCGCGGGCCACCGCCTACGTCGGCACGTCCCGCAAGTGGCTGGCCGGGCCGCGCGGCGTCGGCTTCCTGATCGTGCCCGGCCTCACCGAGGACATGGACGCGGCGGCCCCCGCGCTCGGCGGCCACGTCTGGCTGGAGGATCCGGCGCGCAGCGGGCCGCTGCCCGGCGCCGCGCGCTACGAGAGCGCCGAGTCGGCGGTCGCGGCGCGGATCGGCCTCGGCGTCGCCGTCCTGGAGCACCACGCGCTGGGGCCGGACGCGGTCCGCGCCCACCTCGCCGAGCTGGGCGCGGCGGCCCGGCGCACGCTCGACGGCAGGGGCGGCTGGCGGGTGGTCGAGCCGTACGACGAGCCGACGGCCATCGTCACCCTGCGCCCGCCCGGCGGCGCGGACCCCGCCAGGACGGCCGCGGCTGCGGCAGAGAAGGGCCTGCTGGTGGGCGTCGCGCCGGTCGCCCGCGCCCCGCTCGACCTGCGGGAACCGGTGCTGCGCGTCTCGCCGCCCCCGGGAACCCGGCAGGAGACCCTGGACGCCCTGGCCCGCCTCCTCGACGGCCATTAGAGCAGGCGGGCGTCAGAGCAGCCGGGCGTCAGATCGGGCAGGTGTCAGAGCGGGCAGGTGTCAGGGCGGCAGGGGGTCAGAGCAGGCGGTCGAAGCCCACCACCAGGTGCGCGGGCCCGCGCAGCGACGCGCTGTGCCGGTACGGCGGCGGCCCGGCGGCCAGTTCCGGCCCGACCAGCCTGCTCACCAGCGCGCCCAGCGCGACCCGCGCCTCGATCCTGGCCAGCGGCGCCCCCACGCAGTAGTGCACGCCCCCGCCGAACCCCAGATGCTGGTTGTCCCGCCGCGCCGGGTCGAAGCGGTCGGCGCCGGGGAAGCGGGCCGGGTCCCGGCTGCCCGAGGCCAGCAGCAGCGCCACGTCCGCGCCCTGGGGGACGGTGACCCCGGCGATCTCGATGTCGGCCAGCGTCGTGCGGGTGCGGAACTGCACCGGCGGGTCGTAGCGCAGCACCTCCTCGACGGCCGGCACGATCAGCCCGGGGTCGGCGCGCAGCCGCGCCAGCGCCTCCGGGTTGCGCAGGAACGTCAGCATGCCGTTGGTGATCAGGTTGACGGTGGTCTCGTGGCCGGCGATGAGCAGCAGGGCCATCGTCGCGACGATCTCCGGGGCGTCCATGCGCTCGGTCTCGCCGTCGGTGAGCAGCGCCGACAGCAGGTCGTCCGACGGGTGGGCGTGCCGCTCGCCGGCCAGCTCCACCAGGTACGCGCGCAGCTCCGGCGCGGCGGTCTCGGCCTGCCGCACCTCCTCGGCCGACAGCCCCTCGGGCGGGTCCAGCGTGCGGGCCAGGGCCGAGGCCCAGCCGTGGAAGCGCGGCTCGTCCTCCTTGGGCACGCCGAGCAGGTCGCAGATCACCGTGACGGGCAGCGGGTAGGCCAGGTCGTCCACCACGTCCATGGAGTCGTGGCCGGCGCGCCGGTCGAGCAGTTCGGCCACCAGCGACACCACGTGCTCCCCGAGCCGGTTGACGCGCTCCGGGGTGAAGTGCCGCATGACGATCCGCCGCAGCCGGTCGTGGTCGGGCGGGTCGAGGAAGATGAACGCCGGTTTCCGGGACTCCTGGCCGTCCTGGGCGTTCTCTGCGGCCATCAGCCGGCCGGAGGCGCCGAACGAGCCGGAGCCGCTCCTGCTCTTGCGCTCGTCGGAGCTGATCCGCGGGTCGTGCAGCAGCGAGACGATCTCGGCGTACGTGCTCACCGCGTACAGGTCGTCCCCCTGGCGGGAGACGGGCGTCTCGCGCAGCCGGGCGTACAGCGGGTACGGGTCCGGGCGGCTCGCCTCGTCCAGGACCTGCGCGAACAGGCTCTGCGTCACCTGATGGGCCATGGTCGTCCTCCGGCTCTCATTCCAGCGGCGGCGCGGTCAGCGGCGAGCGGGGGTCGCGCTCGCGCGGCACCTCGCGCGCGGTCGGGCCCTGCCCGGTCACCGCAGCCGTCGGGCTGTGCGTGGACTGGCCGTCCACGGCCAGGCCGGCGGGCACCGGGAGCAGCGTGCGCGGCCCGTCGGCGGCCCGCAGGTCGGGCGGGAAGGGCGCGGCCGCCTCGATGAGGCCGGCGTAGGCGGGCAGCGAGCGCGGGGCGTCCACCGCGACCGCCGCCACGCACCGGCCCTGGCGGCCGAAGCAGGCCACGAAGCGGCGCTCGGCCACCGAGCCCTGCGTGACCACCACCTCGTCGGCGATCGTCGGCAGCCCGACGGACTTGATGCTGACGCCGAACTGGTAGGACCAGAACGCCGGCAGCCCCCGGTGCGGGCGCGGCCGGTCGGCGACCATGTTGTGCGCGGCGGTGGCCGCCTGGCGCACCGCGTTGTCCCAGTGCTCCACGGCCAGCAGCAGGCCGTCGAAGTGCGGGTGCGGCCAGCGCGCCACGTCGCCGGCCACGAACACGTCGGAGGTGACGATCGCGTCGGCGTCGAAGGCCCGGCAGGCGGCGTCGCACACCACCCCGCGCGGGTCGGCCGCCAGGCCCGCCCCGGCCAGCCATTCGGTGTTGCGGACGGCCCCGAGCGCCACCACCGCGACCTCGACCGGCAGGACGTCGCCGTCGGACAGGTGCGCCGCGCGCAACCGGCCTTCCGCGTCGCCCTCCAGCGCCATCACCGTGGTGTTGACCCGCAGGTCCACGCCGTGCTCGCGGTGCAGCCGGGCGGCCACGCTGCCGGCCGCCGCGCCCAGGGCGCCGGCCAGCGGGGCCGGGCCGCGTTCTGCGACCGTCACGGCCAGGCCCATCTCGCGGCACACGGAGGCGATCTCCGAGCCGGTGAACCCGCCGCCGATGACCAGCACCCGGCTCGGCCCGGCGGCGAGCGCGGCCCGCAGGCTCGCCGCGTCGTCGCGTCCGCGCAGGGTGAACACGCCGGTCAGGGCCGCCTCGGCGGGCTCGGGCCAGGGGCGCGCCCGGGTGCCGGTGGCGATCAGCACCCGGTCGAAGCCGATCTCGCGCCCGCCGGCCAGGCGTACCTGCCGGGTGCGCAGGTCCAGGCCGGTGGCGGGCTCGCCGAGCAGCCAGCGCGCCCGCAGGTCCCGCGCCGTGACGAGCGCGGTGTGCGCGGGCGAGGCGCGTCCGGCCAGCACCTGCTTGGACAGCGGCGGCCGGTCGTAGGGCTCGTACGGCTCGTCGCCGATCAGGGTCAGCTCCCCGGTGAAGCCCTCGGCGCGCAGCGTCTCGGCGGCCCGCAGGCCGGCCAGCGAGGCGCCGACGATCACCGCGCTACGCATGGTCGTCCGGCGAGCAGGTGATCGCCTGCACCGGGCAGGCCGCGGCGGCCTCGCGCACCTGCTCGCGCAGCGCGTCGGCCGGGGCGTAGTCGTACTCGAGGGACTCGGCGCCGTGGAACCGGAAGACCGCCGGCGCCGCGAACACGCACTGGCCGTAGCTCAGGCAGCGGTTCAGATCGACGAGCACTCTCATGTCCGCCACGTTACGAACGCCTGCTCCAGCCACGTTCCAACCTGATCCCAAGTTTTTCTGATTTGCGAAACCTAGGACTCCTAGGATAAAACCTAGGAAGGTTAGGTTTCCTGCTGTGGAGGTAGATCATGATGGCTCGGGCCGGTCTGACGGCGGACCGCGTGACGGAGGCGGCCGGGGAGCTGGCCGACGAGGCCGGGTTCGACAACCTGACGGTCTCGGCCCTGGCGCGCCGCTTCGGCGTCGCGGACGCCAGCCTCTACTCCCACGTCAGGAACCTCCAGGACCTGCGCGTCCGGGTGGCGCTGCGCGCCGCCCGCATCCAGGCCGACGCCCTGACCGCGGCGGTGGCCGGAAAGGCGGGCAAGGACGCGCTGGCCGCCTTCGCCGCCGCCTACCGCGACTTCGCGCTCGCCCACCCGGGCCTGTACGAGGCCACCCAGCTCCGGCTCGACCCCGAGATCGTCGCCGGGTGCGCCGACGTCCAGCGCATCTTCACCACCACCAACGCGGTCGTGGCCGCGTACGGGCTGCCCGAGCCGGCCCACACCGACGCCATCCGGCTGCTGCGCAGCACCTTCCACGGCTTCACCAACCTGGAGGCCCGCGGCGGCTTCCAGGCGTCCCGCGACGTCCGCAGCTCGTGGGACGCGATCATCGACGCGCTCGACAGCGCACTGAGACATTGGCAGGTTTCCCCATGACCGCAACGACCGCGGCCCGGCCCGGCCTCGACCGGCGGCTGCTGACGGTCGCCGGGGTGCTCACCCTCGGCGCCTTCACCGCCCTGCTCGACGGCACGGTGGTCGGCGTCGCCACGCACACCCTGGCCCGCGCCTTCTCCGCCGACCTGGCGGCCACCCAATGGGTGACGACGGCCTACCTGCTCGCCCTGGCCGCGGTCATCCCCGCGACCGGGTGGGCGGCCCAGCGGTTCGGCGCCGGGACGGCCTGGACCGCCTCGCTCGCCGTGTTCCTGGCCGGCTCGATCCTGTGCGGGTCGGCCTGGTCGCTCGGCAGCCTCATCGCCTTCCGCGTCGTGCAGGGGGCCGGGGCGGGCATGCTCTTCCCGCTCAGCCGGATCATCGTCGTCGAGGTGGCCGGGCGCGAGCGGCTCGGCCGGATGATGGCGCTGATGGCCGTGCCCGCCGTGTTCGCGCCCGTCCTCGGGCCGGTCGTCGGCGGCGTGCTGCTGGAGGCGCTGTCGTGGCGGTGGGTGTTCCTGGTCAACGTCCCGTTCGTGGCGGCCGGCGTCGTCCTGTCGGCTCTGTACGTGCGCACCGCCCGGCCAGAAGGGCCGGCCGAACGCCTCGACGTGGCCGGCCTGCTCGGCGTGAGCGGCGGCCTGACCCTGCTGCTGCACGGGCTGAGCGGGGCCGGTGAGCCCGTGGCCGCGCTGACCGCGGCCGCCGGCGCGCTGCTGCTGGCCGCCTGCCTGTGGCGGGCCGCCCGCACCTCCGGGCCGCGGATCGTCGAGCCCGGCCTGTTCCGCGACCGGGCCTTCGCCGCCTCCGCCGCGCTGGCCTTCCTGGCCAACTTCTCCCTGTTCGCCGCCGTGTTCCTGGTGCCGCTGTTCGTCCAGACGGCCGAGGGGTCCGGAGCGCTCGGCGCCGGGCTGGTGCTCGCGCCGCAGGGGCTCGGCATGCTCGTCGCGGTGCTCGCGGCCGGCCGGCTGATCGACCTGAACGGCAACCCGCGCCGGATCGTCGTCACGGGCCTGGTCCTGCTGGCGGCCGGCACGCTGCCGTTCGCGCTGGCCGATCCCGGCGCGGGCCCGGCGCTGCTGCCGGTGGCGCTGTTCGTCCGCGGGGTGGGGGCCGCGCTCGCGGTCTCACCCACCATGATCACCCTCTACCACTCGCTGCCGCCGGCCAAGGTGCCCGCCGCGACCACCGCCAACGCCATCGGCCAGCAGGTCGGCGCGGCGGCCGGCACCGCCTGCGTGGCCGTGCTGCTCCAGCACGGCGGCTACCGGCCCGCCTTCTGGGTCACGCTGGCCGTCGTCGCGCTCTGCCTCCTGCCCGCCCCGTTCCTCCCGTCCGCGAAAGCAGGCACGTCATGAACCCCGTCACCGAGAACGAGATCCGCTCGTCCTTCGTCAACTGCTCCAAGGGCGAGGCCCGCCGGCTCGCCGTCCCGCGCGGGCTGCCCGAGCTGCCCTGGCCCGACCTCGACTTCCTGGGCTGGCGCGATCCGGGCGCGCCCGAGCGGGCGTACCTGGTGGCCGAACGCGGCGGCGCGCCGGTCGGCGTCGCGCTGCGGCTCGGCCAGGAGGTGCGCAGGAGCTTCACCAAGAGCACGCTCTGCTCGGTCTGCGTGACCCCGCACGCCGGGACCGGCGTCGCGCTGTTCACCGCGGCCCGGGTCGGCGCGGCGGGGCGGCAGGGCAACACGGTGGGTGCCTACATGTGCGCCGACCTGGCCTGCTCCCTGTACGTCCGGGGGCGCAAGGAGACCGAGCTGGGCGTCCGGTTCGAGTCGCTGAGCGTGGCCGAACGCGTCGCCAGGACCACGGTCAACCTGGACGCCTTCCTCGACAAGATCCTCCACGACACCCTGGCGTGATCGGGGTGTGGAGGGGCGGCGTCCAACTCCCGCCGCAGGGCGGGAAGGACGCCGCCCGGCGCCCTTGCTCGGGAACGTGGCGGCCGGTGAACTGTCGGGCCTGCCTGCGACACTCCCCGGATGCTGATATTGGATCTGTTGCGGCCGACGCTGCGCGCCGCCTGGGGGCCCGACACCTGCGACACCGCCGCGCGGGAGGAGTGGCGGGCCGACAACCCGGCCAGGGGGCAGTGCGGGATCACCGCGCTGGTGGTCCAGGACCTGCTCGGCGGAGACCTGATCATGGCCGAGGTGCACGCCGGCGGCGTCAAGGTCGGCCACCACTACTGGAACGTGCTGCCCGGCGGCACTGAGATCGACTTCACCGCCGACCAGTTCCACCCGGGTGAGGTCATCGTGAATCCCCAGGTCCAGCAGCGTCCCCCGGACGCGCCGCGCCGGTGCCGCGAGCAGTACGAGCTGCTGCGCCACCGCGTCGTCACCGCGCTGTCCGGGCCGCCGCCCGCCTGAGACGTCACGTGACGCCATAATGACGTCATCGCGCGCTTGCGATGGCGTCATTTCGCGTGTCATGATGACGTCATGGACCTTGCCCCGTATGTCGATCAACTCCGGCGCGAGCTCATGCTCGCCGCCGGGACGGGCGGCGAGGAGGCCCGTGCGCTGGCCGAGCGCTTCGCCGCCACCCTTGAGTCGGCCGCCCGGCTCGCCCTGCTGGAGGCCCTGTCGGCCGCCGCGGACGAGATCACCCAGGACCTCGCGCCCGGCTCGGTCGAGGTGCGCCTGCGCGGCCGCGACCCCGCCTTCGTCGTGACGTCACCGCCCGCCGCCCACCCGTTCCCGGACCAGGACGAACCGCCCGCCAGCGCCGGGCCGGGCGAGCGGCCGCCCGCACCGCCGCCGCCCCCCGAGGCCGACGAGGGCGGCACGTCCCGGATCTCCCTCCGGGTGCCCGAGGCGCTCAAGCCGCGCATCGAGGAAGCGGCCGCGCGCGACGGGCTGTCCGTCAACGCCTGGCTGGTCCGCGCCGTCTCCGCGGCGCTCGACCCCGGCGACGCCACCCGCGACGCCACCCGCGACGCCACCCGCCGCGCCACCCGGCGCCCGGCCCCGCAGACCGGCAACCGCTACAGCGGCTGGGTGCGCTGATGACCATGCCGACCGATGACAGGGAGACCGGAATGCCGGCCTTCGACACGCCCCGCCCCATCGTCGCCGTCCTCGACCTGGCGACCGCCGCCGTCCGCGTCGTCGCGGGCGACCGCGGCGAGACCGTGGTCGAGGTCCGTCCGAGCGACGAGCACAACGACGCCGACGTGCAGGCCGCCCGGCACGTCCGGGTCCATTACGCCGACGGCAGGCTCACGGTGGCCGCCGACAAGGAGCAGGGCGGGCCGGCGCTCGGCTGGGGGCTCTCGCTCGGCAAGCTCGTCGAGTCGCCCGCCGACTGGGCGCGTTCGCTGCTGCTCGGCACGGGCTCGGTGGAGGTGACGGTCGAGCTGCCGGCCGGCTCCCGCCTCGACGCCAGGACGTCCGGCGGCCTGTCGTGCCGCGGGCCGCTCGGCGACGTCACGGCGACCACCACGTACGGCGACATCCGCGTCGAGGAGGCCGGCCGGCTGCGCCTGAAGAGCACCCACGGCACCGTCTCCGTCACCCGCGCCCGCGGGCACGCCGAGATCACCACGAACCACGGCGACATCCGCGTCGGCGAGATCGACGGCACCGCCGCCGTCAAGACCGCCCACGGCGACGTGCGCCTCGGCCAGGTCACCGGCGAGCTGCGGCTCAACAGCGCCCACGGCGACATCACCGTGGAGCGCCCGCTGGCCGGCGTCGTCGCCAAGACGGCCTACGCCGGCGTGGAGATCCGCGAGGTGGCGTCCGGCACGGTCGTCATGGAGACCACCGGCGGCGGCCTGGACGTCGGCGTCCCCGAGGGCACCGCCGCCTGGCTCGACGTCAGCTCCCGGTACGGCACCGTGAACGTCGCCCTCGACCCCGGCGACGACCCCGGCGACGCGGCGCGGACCGTCGAGATCCACGCCCACACCACGCACGGCGACATCGACATCCACCGTTCCTGACGACCGAGGAGACCGACATGCCAGACGCGATCGTGGCCGAGGGGCTGACCAAGAGGTTCGGCGACGTGGCCGCCCTCGACGGCGTCGACCTGACCGTCCCGGAGGGGACGGTCTTAGGACTGCTGGGCCCCAACGGCGCCGGCAAGACCACCACGGTGAGGATCCTCACCACGCTCCTGCGACCGGACGCCGGCCACGCCACGGTGGCCGGGTTCGACGTCGTCCGCGACGCCCACCGGCTGCGCGCCCGCATCGGCGCGTCCGGCCAGTACGCCGCCGTGGACGACCACCTCACCGGCGCCGAGAACCTGGAGATGGTCGGCCGCCTGTACCACCTGGGCGCGCGGCGCAGCCGCGAGCGCGCCCGCGAGTTGCTGGACCGCTTCGACCTCGCCGACGCCGCCGACCGCCCGGTGCGCGGCTGGTCCGGCGGCATGCGCCGCCGCCTCGACCTGGCCGGCGCGCTGGTCGCCGACCCGCCCGTGCTGTTCCTGGACGAGCCCACCACCGGCCTCGACCCCCGCGCCAGGATCGCCCTGTGGGACGTCATCGCCGAGCTCGTCCGGGAGGGCACCACCGTCCTGCTCACCACCCAGTACCTGGAGGAGGCCGACCGGCTCGCCGACCGCATCGTGGTGGTCGACCACGGGCGGGTGATCGCCCGCGGCACGGCCGAGGAGCTGAAGGACCAGGTCGGCGGCGACCGCATCCAGCTCTCGGTGACCAGCGCCGCGAGCCTGGACGACGCCGCCCGCGCCCTGGCGCCACTGGCCCTGGGGGAGATGCGGATCGACGCCGCCGCCCTGCGCATGACGATCCCGGTGACCGGCGGCGCGGCCGCGCTGACCCAGGCACTCGGCCACCTGGCCGCCGAGCGGATCGCCGTACGCGACGCCGGGCTGCGCCGGCCCACCCTCGACGACGTGTTCCTCACCCTCACCGGACGCCAGACCGACGACAAGACAGAGGAGACCGTCCGATGACCGCCCTCCGGCTGGCCGCCGCCGACGGCCTGACCATCGCCAGGCGCAACGCGCTCAAGATCCGCAGAGCCCCCGACCTGCTGGGCGGCGTGATCATGCTGCCCATCGTGTTCGTGGTGCTGTTCACCTACGTCTTCGGCAGCATGATCGAGCTGCCCGGCATGTCCTACGGCGAGTACCTGCTGCCCGGGATCTTCGTCATGACGATCGTCACCAGCGCGCAGATCACCGGCTACACGCTCACCCAGGACCTGCAGAAGGGCATCTTCGACCGGTTCCGCACCCTGCCGATGTCCCCCACGGCGGTGCTCACCGGCCAGACCGTCAGCGACGTGATCATGAACGTCACCAGCATCGCCACCATGGCGCTGGTCGGCCTGCTGGTCGGCTGGCGTATCCACAGCTCGCCGCCGGAGGCGGCGCTCGGGTTCGCGATGCTGCTGCTGTTCGCCTACGCCTTCTCCTGGGTGACGGCCACGGTCGCGCTGGCCCTGCGCACGCCCGAGGTGTTCAACAACCTCGCCACCCTCACGTCGTTGCCGCTGGTGTTCCTGTCCAACGCGTTCGCCGACAGCACGCGCCTGCCCGGCCCGCTGCGGCCGATCGCCGAGTGGAACCCGGTCTCCACGCTCGTCCAGGCCGCGCGGGAGCTGTTCGGCAACACCAGCGCCGCCCTGCCCCAGCCCGCCGCCTGGCCGCTGCGGCACGCCGTGCCGGTGTCGCTGCTGTGGTCCGTGCTGCTCCTGGCGGTGTTCGTGCCGCTGGCCACGCGGCTGTACAACAGGGCCGTCAGCCGATGAGCACCGTCTCGGGCGCGGACCGCGAGCGGGCGGTCGAGCTGGTCCAGCAGGCGTACGCGGACGGCCGGCTCGACCCCGGCGAGCTGGAGCGGCGGCTCGAACTGGCGCTCACCGCCACCTCCGCCCGCGAGCTGGCGCCGATCGTCGCCGACCTGCCGGACGAGGTGGTCCGGCTGGGCTCCACCGGCGGCGCCGTCACCCGGACCGGCGACTGGGAGGTCCCGCGCCGCCTGTGCGTCGACTCCACGTACGGCCGGGTGCGGCTCGACCTGTCGCGGGCCCACGTGCCGTACCCGCGCGTCGACATCGAGCTGCTGCTGGCGTACGGCAGCGCCACGATCGTCCTGCCCGCGGGCGCCACCGCGAACGCCGACGGGGTGCGGTCCGAGTGGGGGCGGGTGACCTGCAAGGTCCCCGGCCGGCCCCGCCCCGGTCACCCGCACGTCCAGGTGACCGGCGACCTGCCCCACGGTCGCCTGCTCATCCGCCCGGCCCGCCGCTGACCAGGCCCCCAGCGGCTACCCGTTCAGGTGGCGGCGGAGGAAGTCGAGCTGGAGGAGGAGCAGGCCCTCGAAGACGTCCTCGTCCGAGGTGGGGGCGTGGGAGGCGCCGGACAGCGGCAGCACCTCGTGCGGGCGTCCCGCGGCCAGCAGCGCGGACGACAGGCGCAGCGTGCCCGCCGGGAACACGTTGTCGTCGGACAGGCCGTGGACGAGCTGCAGGGGCCGGGCCAGGGTGTGCGCCTCGACCAGGGTGGAGCAGGCGTCGTAGCGGCCCGGGTGGCGGTCCGGGTGGCCGAGGAAACGTTCCCGCCAGTGGGTGTCGTACAGGCGCTGCTCGCTGGTGCCGGCGCCGGCGACGGCGGCGTGGAAGACGTCCGGACGCCGCAGCACCGCCATGACGGCCAGCGTGCCCGCGAACGACCAGCCGCGCATCGCGACCCGGCGCAGGTCCAGCTCAGGATGGCGGGCGGCGACCGCGTGCAGGGCGGCCACCTGGTCCGCCAGCACGGGGCCGAACATGTCGCCGTGCACCTCGCGCTCCCAGGCGGGGCCGCGGCCCGGCGTGCCGGCCCCGTCGGTGACCAGCACGGCGAACCCCTGCTCGGCGAACCACTGCGAGACGAACATCATCGGCGCCTGCTCGTCGGTGACCCGGCGCCCGGCCGGCCCCGCGTACGGGTCCAGCAGGACCGGCAGCGCCGGGTCGCCGGGGCGGTGCCAGGAGGGCAGGTGCAGGTGGCTGCGCAGCTCGCGCCCGGTCGTGACGAGCGACAGCCGGCGCAGCGCCAGCACCGGCCGCTGCGCCGCCGACGCCACCTCGACCCCGCTCCGCGCCGGGGACGCCGTCCCGGCCGCGGGGCGTTCCACGCGGACGCGCTCGCCCGGATGCTCGGCGGTGCGGGTGACGTGGACGAGGGTGCCCGCGCGCCGGTTCCCGCCGTGCACCCCGGGTGCGACGCTGAGCCGGTGGGCGCCCGCCGCCGGGGTGTGCAGCCACAGGTGGGTCTGCGCGGGGTCGTCGGAGGCGGTGAAGAGCACGTCCTCGCCGTCCACGCCGAGCACCGCCTCCAGCTGCAGGCCGGGCGGCGTGACCGGGACGCCGCCGACGGTGAGCCGCCTCGTGCCGTCCAGGTCGGCGTGGGCGACCAGCCGGCCGGAGCCGGTACGCGCGGGCGTGCCCGGGACGAGCTGCACCCAGGACGGATCGTGCTGCTCGGCCAGCAGCCGCGTCCGGCCGGAGTCCGGGTCGGCGGCCAGCACCCGGACCGTCCGCTGGTCCCTGCTCTGCACCGACAGGTACGGGCCGTGGGCGTCCCAGCCGGCGGCCGTCAGGTACTCGAAGGCGGCCCGGTCCCAGGCGACCTCGACGCGCCCGCCGTCAATCCCGGCGATCCAGAGGGTGACGTCGGCGTTGGCGGTGCCGGCCGCCGGGTACCGCACGGCCCGGGGCGGGCGCGCGGGGTCGGCGGGGTCGCCGACGTGCCAGAGCGCGACGCGGGCCTCGTCCACCCTGGCCGTCAGCAGGCGGGCGCCGTCGGGGGACCACCAGTAGCCGCGGGAGCGGCCCATCGAGGCGGCGGCGGCGTACTCGGCCACGCCGAACCGCACGTCCGGCCCGTCGGGCTCGGCCACCGCGCGGTCGCCGGCGCCGTCCGCGCCGATCACCCGCAGCGCGCCGCCGGAGAGGTAGGCGACCAGCCGCCCGGCCGGGTCGGGCCGCGGGTCGCGAGCCGCGCCGGGCACCGGCAGCGTACGGGCCGCGCCGGTCGGGACGTCCACCGCCCACAGCGCGCCCGCCAGGGTGAACACCGCCAGGCCGGCCGCGTCGTCCGTGGCGTAGGAGCCGATCCCCTGGGCACCGCCGCCGGTCAGCGCGGCGGGGTCGGCGAGCAGCCGCTCCTCGCCGGAGCCGGCGTCCAGGGCCCAGAGGCAGGTGACGGGGTCGTCGCCGGCGCGGCTGCGCAGGAACAGCACGACGGAGCCGTCCGCCGAGACGGTGAAGGCCGAGGGGGCGCCCAGGGTGAACCGCCGGGTGCGGGCGAACTGCCGGGGCAGGCTGATCTTGGTGTCGTCGTGGTGCGGCATGCGTGCCTGGTTCCTCTCACTGTGGTCCGGTTTCTGGCACGACAAAAAGCGCACACCGTAGTGGTGTGCGCTTCGTTCGTGTCAGGTGATCGGCGGGACTTCTCGCGCGGCTCCCGCGGCCGCCTCCTGCTCGCCGGGACGATCTCCGCGGCCGAGCTCCCGGACATTTTACTACATGATCATCCGCGCGGCGGCGGGCCCGTGACCGGGGGAGACCCCCGATGGCCGCCCGCGTCGCGCCGGATCGGCTCTGGTACTGTGACGGTCTCTGGCCGAGATCGTCCGTAGGAGGTGAGACCCATTACCGCTTCGTCAGGCTGGGGCTCCCTTCCGGCACACGTCCGGCCCGCCTGGGCCAGGTGACCGCGGGGAGCGCCCATCGGCATCCCGAAAGGCTCCCCATGTCCCCCTCCCCGATCCCCGTGTCCGCCGTCGTCACCCGGCTGCGCGCCGCCGGCTGCGTCTTCGCCGAGGACGAGGCCGAGCTGCTGGTCTCCACCGCCCGTACCCCCGCCGAGCTGGCCGCGATGGTCGAGCGCCGGGCCGGCGGGCTGCCGCTTGAGCACGTCCTGGGCTGGGCGCGGTTCTGCGGCCTGCGCGTCGCCGTCGAGCCCGGCGTGTTCGTGCCGCGTCCGCGCACCGAGTTCCTCATCCGTCAGGCCGTCGCGCTGGCCCGCCGGGCCGGCCGCCCGCCCGTCGTGCTCGACCTGTGCTGCGGCACCGGCGCGATGGGCGCCGCGGTCGCGGCGGCGCTGGGGGAGGGGGCCGAGGTGCACGCGGCCGACCTCGACCCCGCCGCCGTGCGCTGCGCCCGGCTCAACCTGCCCGGCGGCCACGTCCACCAGGGCGACCTGTACGACGCCCTGCCCGGCTCGTTGCGCGGCCGCGTCGGCATCCTGATCGCCAGCCCGCCCTACGTGCCCACCGGGTCGGTCGGCCTGCTGCCGCCCGAGGCGCGCCTGCACGAGCCGCTGATGGCGCTCGACGGCGGCGGCGACGGGCTCGACGTGGTGCGCCGGGTGATCGCGGGGGCGCCCGGCTGGCTCGCGCCGGGCGGGCACCTGCTGGTGGAGACCAGCGAACGGCAGGCCGCGGCCACCGTCCGGGCCGCCGCGGCCGCGGGGCTCCCGGCGCGGGCCACGGTCTCGGAGGAACTGGACGCCACCGCCGTCATCGCCACCCGCCCCGCCTGAGGCCCGTACCCACGCGAATCGGGCTGCGGCGGGCCGGGCTGCGGCGGCGCTGCCGGGGGCGGGCAGCGCGGTGCCCGGCGCGCCGGAGCGTGCCGGGCACCGCCCGCGTCCTCCTTACGGACGCTGCGGGCGGGTGGGGTTGGCGGTGGTCCCCGTCGCGGTCCCGGTGGTTCCTGTGGTTCCTGTGGGACGGGTGGTCATGTGCTCAGCCGTCCCCACCGGGTTGCGGCCTTTGCGCAGGCCCGCCAGCCCCAGCAGTCCGAGCAGCCCCAGCAGGCCCCACAGACCGCCGTTGCCGCCGCCCTCGTTATGTCTGGTCTCGGTCGGTTGCGGGCTCGGCGTCGCCTGGCTCTGGACGACGGGCGTGTCCGCCACAGCGGTGGCGGCCGGGGCCAGCGCCAAGCAGAATGCCATCCCCAGGCCGGTGAGCGTCTTGCGCATGTGGGTTCCCCCGGATCCGGCGGCCCTCAAGGCGGAGAGCCGCCTGTCGCGCCTTCCGGGCGACGGCCCGGAAGGTTCCCCCGAAATGGAGCGAGAACTCCATACTCGCTGGTAGACATACCCCCAGCCGCGAAAACAATCCCCACAAACCAGGACATACCGTCATAGTTGGGACGGCAGGTGTTCAGGCGGTCGCCGCCAGGAGGCCGGTCAGCGCGTCGGCCTGGGCCAGCCCGCTGGCCGCGGCGATCTCGTCCAGGGTCTGCGCCGGGCGCACCTCGCTCAGCCGGACGTCGCCGTCCGCCGTGACGGTGAAGCCGTGCACCGCCGGATAGGGCAGGCTGTTGTAGGCCCACGGGGTGGAGAAGTAGTAGGCGCCGGTGTCGTGCAGCACGACGATGTCGCCCTCGGCCAGCTCCGGCAGCTCCCTGGCGTGCGCGACCACGTCGCCGGCGAAGCAGCACGGGCCCGCGACGTCCTGGGCGAGCAGGGGGCCGTCCTTGGGGTCGCCCGCCGGGCCGTACGCGCCGACCCGCAGCGGCCAGGCGTCCGGCATGAGCACCGTGCGGGTGGCGACCTGCGCGCCCGCGTGGGTGATCGCCACCCGCCGCCCGCCCGCGTCCTTGGTGTACTCCACCAGCGCCGCGACGAAGCCGTTCTTGGCCAGCAGCGACCGGCCGAACTCGGTGACCAGCGCGTACCGGCCGTCGAACAGCCCGGGGACGGCCGCGCGCAGCGTGGCGACGTAGTCGGCGTAGGTGGGGGCCACCTCGTCGCCGTCGAAGTTCACCGGCAGGCCGCCGCCGATGTCGATGCTGGTGATCTGCCGGACGCCGAGCGTCGCGTTGATCTCCTCGGCCAGCCGGTAGGTCTCGGCGATGCCCGCCGCGATCAGCTCCAGCGGGCAGCCCTGGGAGCCGACGTGCGCGTGCAGGCGGGTCAGCCACGGCCGCTCGGCGAACGCGCGGACGACGGCCTCGCGGGCCCCCGGGTCGCGCAGCGCGACGCCGAACTTGGAGGTGGCGGTCGCGGTGCTCATCGCGCCGATCGTGCCGGTGCCGACCTGCGGATTCACCCGCAGTCCCAGCACCGAGGAGGAGTCCGGCGCGCGCAGCTCGTCGATGCGGCGCAGCTCGGCCAGGCTGTCGGCGTTGACCGCGACGCCCAGGGAGAGCGCCTGGCGCAGCTCCTCGCGGGTCTTGGCGGGGGAGTCGAAGACGATCGTGCCCGGCGCGAACCCGGCGTCCAGCGCGATCCGCAGCTCGCCGGGGCTGGCCACCTCGCACCCCATGCCCGAGGCGGCCAGCAGCCGCAGGACGGGGATCAACGACGCGGCCTTGGCGGCGAAGGTGTGCAGCACGTCCGGGACCTCGCCGAACGCCTCGTGCAACGCCCTGACCGAGTCCCGCACGCCGGCGGTGTCGACGAAGCCGGCGACCGGCTCGCCCGGGCCGAGCGCACCGGCGCGTACGGCATGGCGCAGCACGTGGGCGGCGCGTTCGGCGGTGGTGCCGCGGGCCGGGGCGGGCGCGAGCGTGGCACTGCTCTGGATCACGTCCAAGGCTCCTGGATGCATCGGGAAAGAGGGAGTTTCGGAGGGGGGCCAGACGAGATTCGGCCATGACCGCAGGCCACGTCTTCAGCCGGGTGGACAAAGCCCGTATCCGGCTTTGTCCACTCGGCCAAGGAAAATCCGGAGCCCCAGGTCAGGCGGCCAGGCGGACGGCGAGGGTGAGCAGCAGCCGGGTGTCGGGGTCGTCGAGGTCGACGCCGAAGCGCTCGCGGACGCGGCGCAGCCGGTAGCGCAGGGTGTTCGGATGCAGGACCAGCCGGCGGGCGGCGCGGCCGACGTCCCCGGCGGCGTCGAGGTAGGCGGCGATCGAACGTACCAGCTCGCCGCCCGCCGCCAGGTCAGCGTGGACCAGGTCGTACACCGGGCCGCTGCCGCGTTCCCACACCGGGCGGACGGCGTCCAGGACGCGCAGCACGTCCAGGGCGGGGCCGAGGTCGGCCGCCAGGGCGTGGCGGGGGCCCGCGTCACGGGCGCGCAGGACCCGGACGACCAGGTCGGCCTCCTCCCGCGAGCCCGCCGCGACCAGCGGCGAGGCGGCCACCGACCCCGCTCCCACCAGCACCGCGGCGGCGCCCGGCGTCGAGGCGGCCAGCCCGTCCAGCTCGCGGGCCAGCCCGAGCACGTCCCGCTCGTCGCCGCCGCGCACCGGCACCAGGGCCAGCACCCGGCCGGTCTCCCGCAGCACCCGCACCCCCGTCCGGTAGGAGGCGGCGTGCAGCGCGAGCACCTCCAGCACCCGCTCCCCGGCCGGGCCCCGGGCCGCCGCGCCCTCGCCCGCCGCGCCGGGGCCGGTCTCGGCGATCACGACGGCGCAGCGCAGGTCGGGCGGCAGGCCCAGCGTCCAGGCGTGGGTGCTCATGTCGCCCTCGCCGCCCAGCAGCCCGCGCAGCGCGTGCTCCTCGCGCAGCCGCGCGCCGCTCTCCCGCAGCCGGTGCTGCACCAGGTACGGCACCGCCACCTCCGCGGCCCGGCTCAGCGCGCTGGCCGCGTTGGGCGACAGGCTGCGGCCGTCGGCGGCGGCCCAGATCGAGCCCAGCATCTCCCGCCCGCTCCGGATGGCGATGATCAGCCGCTCCGGGGTGTCGCCGTCGGCGGGCCGGTGGATCACCTCGCCGGAGGACCACAGGGTGCGCAGCAGGCCGCTGCGGCGCAGCTCGTCCACCCGCCAGTCGGGCACCCGGCCGCCCAGGATGGTGGAGCGGCGCAGCTCGTCGGCCTCCGGCCCGGTGGCCGAGTGCGCCAGCACGCGGAACTGGGTGTCCTCGATGGTGATCGAGCCGCCGGTGAACTCGGCGACGACCGACGCCAGCGCGGCCAGCCCGCCGCCCGCCGTGGCCTCGGCCATCCGGTCGCCGCGTCCCGCCTCGCCGTAGGCGGCGGCCGAGCGCAGCAGGGTCGCCACGTCGTCCCAGTCGGCCCACTCGGCGCGGGCCAGCAGGGCGATGCCGACCTGCTCGGCCGCGTCGAGCGCGTCGTCGGCCAGGTCCTCGCCGGCCCGCACGACCACCGCCGCGGCGCCGCGCCGCGCCGCCTCGCGGATGGAGGCGGTGGCCGCGCCGGTGGAGTGGAACAGCCCGGCCGCGAGCACGACCCGGCCCGCGTACGAGCGCGCCGGCCCCTCGTCGCCGATGATCATCCCGGACACGTGCACGTCCTGGCCCGACGGCGCGAGCAGCAGCCGCAGGACGCCGCCCTCGTCGAAGGCGAGCAGCTCGCGGAGGGTGATCTGCCCCCGTTTGTTCATGACGGGGAGCATACGCAGGTCACGACGCCTGGCAGGCTGGGGGCCATGCGATTCGGCGTACGCCAGTTCGAGCTGGCCCTGATGCACCGCATGCGCGACCTCAACCCTGGACGCGTGGAGCAGGCGCTGGCCGACCTGGACGCCTCCCGCGCCGAGCTGCGCGCCGCCCATGCCCACTGGACCCGGCTGGCCCACGCCCCTCGGGCGCCCAAGGGCCGGGCCGCGCTGCGGATGGCGCTCGGCCCGCCCGCGTACGCCGGCGCGGCCCCGTTCGGCAGCCTGACCTGCGACGTGGCCCGCTGGCGGCTGCCGTCCTGGCCGGAGCTGGAGTTCGAGGCGCTGACCGGCCCCGGCGGCGAGGTGTGGAACCTGTGGTTCGTGCGGCCCGGCGGCGACCGGCGGCTGTCGGCCGCCGACCTGACCCCGTGGGGGTGCGTCGTGGCCGACGTCGCCGCGAGCTTCCCGGTGAGCTTCCAGGGCGAGGGGCCGGCCCCGCACCACTGGGCGGTCGACTTCGCCTGCGCGGGCACGCCCCGCCGCGCCCTGTTCGTGTACGGCCTCCTCCAGCGCCTGGCCTGACGCCCCCGGGCGTGCCACCCGGCCCCCGCCTGCGCGACGGGTGGCACGTTCCAGAGGCGGCCGGAGGTCAGGCGGTGACGAAGTCGGCGACGACCATCGTCGCGTCGTCCTTGGGCGCCGCCGCGGCCACCTCGTCGTACAGCCGGTCCAGGCAGGCGGCCGGGGACGGGCCGACGGCGAGCAGCTCGGTCAGCCGGTGCTCGCCCAGCGCCTTCAGCACGCCGTCGGTGACGACGGCCACGCGGTCGCCCGGCCGCAGCGGCACGGTGCCGACCTCGGGGTTCAGCGTGGAGGCCAGCCCGATCCCGCGCAGCAGCGGCCCGTCGTCGAAGGAGTGCGACGTGGTGAGCCGGCGCGGCTTGCCGCCCTTGGCGCAATGCCAGATCGCGCCGTTGCCCACGTGGGCGAAGCGCAGGCACGGCGTCTCCCCGGGGACGAGCACCAGCAGGTCCATCGTCGTGACCAGCGCCGGCTTGGACGGCGTGCGCAACGCGGCCCGCCGGACGGCCCGGTGGGCGGCCTGGGCGCACTCGTCCAGGTCCTCCTCCCGGCGGGCGGAGTGCTGCGGGCGGGCGGCGACCACGGCGCCCAGGGCCAGCGCGGCCGCCGTGTGCGCGACCTCCGTGCCGCCCTGCCCGTCGGCCAGCGCGATCAGCCGCTCCTGGACGACGTAGGCGTCGGAGGGGTGGCCGTGCGAGCCCTCGTACGTGCCGCCCGCGGTCACCAGCCGGGGCCGCGCCGCCGGCAGGCCGGGCGGCCAGTCCCCCCGGCGGCCCCGGACCGCCATCACCGAGAGGCAGCCGAGCAGAATCGAGATCGAGAACACAGTCATGATCGTCCCTCCCGTCGCGCGCGACGACACCCGCCCAGTACACCCCTCTTGCGCGGGATGCGACTGACGGCCGATCAGCCGTCGTGGCGGCACGACGGCCGATCAGCCGTCATGCCGCCCCGGGCGTGCGCGACCCACAGTGAGGCAGGGCGGCGCACGCGCACCGGGGCGCCGCCGGCCCCCCGAGGAAGAGCCATGGAACCAGCCGACCGTCATGACAGGAACAAGCCTGTTCAAAGTCGATATTGTGAGACCCGTCCTGTGCCCTCTTCGCGGGCGGATCGCACATGGCTCACCCCGGCTCCACGCGTCTCGGCAAGAGGCTCGACCCCAGACACGACACGAGGCACGACACGAGGCACGACACGAGGTACGACTCCGCGACCCGGCAGCTCGACCAGGCCGTCGCGCGTACCGCCGCGGGCGCGCGCGGCGCCGTCGGCCTGGTGTCGGTGGTCGCGGCCGGCCTCGGCGCGGTCCCGCCGGTCTCGGCCGCGTGGCTGGCGCCCGCGCTGGCGGCCGGCCTGGTGTGGACCGGGCTGTACCTGCGCCGGCTGCGCGGCGAGGAGCCGCTGCCGCACTGGCTGGTGGCCGGTGACGCGGCGACCACCGTGGCGGCCTGCCTGGCCCAGCGCCACCTGGTGCCCGTCCGGGCGTTCGACGCCGGGTCGAGCTGGATCGCGGGGCTGGTCACCATGACGATCGTCGTCATCGGGGTGACCTGGCGGCCCCGGATCGCCGTGCCGGCCGGGCTGGCCGTGGCGGGGGCGTACCTGGCGGGGGTGCGGCTCGCCGCGCCGTCCCAGGACGTGGCCGGCACGCTGGGCATCCACCTCGTCCAGCTGCTGGCGATCGTCTTCCTGATGACGCTGCTGCGCCGCTCGGCCGCCTCCGCCGACGCGTTCCTGCGCGGGAGCGCGCGGGCCGAGATCGCCCTCATGGTCGAACGCCTGCGCCGCGAGGACGAGCTGCGCCAGGTCGCCGGCATCCACGAGACCGCCCTGCACACCCTGACCATGGTCGGCCTCGGCACCTACGACGAGCCGTCGCCCACCCTGCGCTCCCAGGCGGGCACCGACCTGGCCGCGCTGGAGAAGCTGCGCGACCGGCCACGCCCCGAGACCGCCCTCATCGCCCTGGACGCCCTGCTCGACGAGGTGGCCGGCCGCGTGCCCGGCCTGGACGTGCGCCGCCGCCTGATCCCGCAGACCGTTCCCGGCGACGTCGCCGAGCACTTCGCCCGCGCCGTCACCGAGGCCCTGGCCAACGTCGCGCGGCACGCCGGCGTGGCCGAGGCCGTCCTGGTCTCCAGCGGGACCGACGGCGAGATCCGGGTGGAGGTCGCCGACGCGGGCCACGGCTTCGACCAGGACCGCCTGCCGCCCGACCGGTTCGGCGTGCGCGGCTCGATCCTCGACACGATGAACGCGCTGCGCGGCGGCGGCGCCCGGATCTCCTCCGGCGACACCGGCACGCGGGTGAGCATGTGGTGGCGGCCGTGACCGACGACATCGAGCAGGTCGCCCAGCGCTACGCCCGCTACACCGCGCTCGGCGCGGCCGTCATCGCCGGCTTCTGGCACACCGGCTACGACCTCACCGTCACCGTCACCGGCTGGAGCTCCTTCCGCTGGCCGCTGCTCGCCGCGGCCGCCTGGGTCGTCTACACGGCGGTCGGCGTGGTCGCGGGCCTGTCGCTCGCGCGCACCTCGCGCGGCCCGGACCGCGTCCTCGGCCTGGCGGTCGCGGCGCTGGCCGCCGACGTCGCGGTGATCGTGGCCTGCCGCCCGCAGGACCTGCTCGGCATCAGCGACTGGGGATGGGGGTCGGTCGGCTGGCTGGGCGTCATGCTGGCCTGGAACCGGCCGCGCTGGCGGGCGGAGCTGGGCGCGTTCCTCGCCGTCAACGCCGCCGTCATGCTGGCCGCGATGGCCGTGGCCGGGGCGTTCGACAGGGTGTCGGTCGCCAAGTACCTGGTGGTCATCGTCGGCGGCGTCACCATGCAGCTCGGCTACACGGCCGGCTGCGCCCTGCTGCGCGCCCGCGCCGAGGACGCCGTGCTGCTGGCCCGCCGGCTCGCCGCCGACGACGCCTGGCGGGAGTCGGCCAGGAGCATCCACGCCGACCGCATCCGCAGGTACGCCGCCATCAGGGACGTGGCCGAGTCGCTGCTCCAGCAGCTCGCCGACGGCGCCGACCCCGGCGACCCGCGCGTCCGCGAGGACTGCACGGCCGGCGCCATGCGGCTGCGCCGCCTGATCACCGAACGGGAGGACGTCCCGGACGCGCTGGTGGCCGCGCTGCGCGAGCGCATCGACGCGGCCGAGCGGCGTCAGGTGCTGGTGACCGCGCCGCCGTTCGGCGAGAACCTGCCCGCGCTGCCCGAGGGCGTGCGGGAGGATCTGCTCAGGGCGCCCGTGCTGGCGCTGGACGGCGCCCGCTCGCGGGCCAGGGTCACCGTGTCGGCGATGTCGGCCATGGTGAGCGTGGCCGTCGTCGCCGACAACGACGACCTGCCGGTCAGCCCCACGCCGGTGCGCGAGCCCAGCGGGGTCGTGGTCACCTACCAGCGCCAGGGAGGGGAGGTATGGGTCAACAGCATCTGGCAGCGCCCGTGACGGTCGCCCTGGTCGAGGACCACCAGGTGGTGGTGGACGGCGTGCGCTCCTGGTTCGGGCCGGGCAGCGGCGTCGAGCTGGTCGCCCAGGGGCCCACGATCGAGTCGGTCCGCGGCGTGGCCGCCGACGTGCTGCTGCTCGACCTCAACCTCAACGGCACGATGGTCGCCGACCGGGTGGGCGGCCTGTGCGCGGGCGGCCAGCGGGTGATCGTCTTCTCCGAGCACGAGGAGCCCGAGATCGTCCGGGCGGTGCTGGACGCGGGCGCGTCGGCGTTCATCGGCAAGGGACGCGCCACCCGCGAGTCCTGCCTGGAGACGATCATGGAGGTGGCCGCCGACCGGCCGTCCGTGACGCTGCCCATGGCCCAGGCCATCGCCACGGACGAGGGCCCCCACCGCCCCCAGCTGTCGGACAAGGAGCGGGCGGCGCTGCTGTTCTGGTTCCAGTCGATGTCGAAGGCGTCGGTCGCGGCCCGCATGGGCATCAAGGAACGCACCGTGCGCCAGTACATCGACCGGGCCAGGGTCAAGTACGCGGCGGCCGGCCGGCCCGCGCCGACCAAGGAGAAACTGCTCATCTGCGCCATCCAGGACGGCCTGATCCGCCCCGACGAGGTCGGGATCTACACCTCGCACGCCCGCCAGGGCCCGCCCTCCTGAGCCGCCCCGTCACCAGGCGATATACGATGTCGCTCGCCCGGGAGCCCGACGAGGCGCCCGGAACCCCGAGGAGGATCGTGGACCTGGCCGAGCTGGGCGAGGAGTTCGCCGCGTTCTGGCGGGAGCGGCACCTGTGCACGCTCGCCACCGCCCGCGACGGCGGCCCGCCGCACGTCGTGCCCGTGGGCGCGACCCTCGACCTGGACACCGCGACCGCCCGCGTGATCACCTCGGGCTCCTCCCGCAAGGCCCGGCTGATCGGCGCGAACGGCCCGGACGGCGCGGCGGTGTCGCTGTGCCAGGTCGACGGCCGCCGCTGGTCCACCCTGGAGGGGCGGGCCGTGGTGCGCACCGAGCCCGAGCAGGTCGCCGACGCCGAACGCCGGTACACCGCCCGCTACAAGCCGCCCCGGCCCAACCCGTCCAGGGTGGTGCTGGAGATCCAGGTGACGCGCGTGATGGGCAACGTCTGATCACTGGCGGTTCGTCATGACTTCCGCGCGCCCGAGCCGGATGCTAGCTTTCGCCCGTGGAGTCTGAGTACGACCGGCCGCCCGCGGCGTTACCCGAGGGCCCGGGCTGACGTGCTCCTCGACGCCGTCCACCTGCTCGCGGCCCTGGCCCTGATCCTGGCCAACGGCATCTTCGTCGCGGCCGAGTTCTCCCTCGTCACCGTCGAACGCGGCCAGGTCCGCCAGCTCGCCGAGGACGGCGACCGGGGCGCCCAGGGCGTCGAGGCCGCGGTGCAACGGCTGTCGTTCCACCTGTCGGGCGCCCAGCTCGGCATCACCGTCACCTCGCTGCTGCTCGGCGTGGTGGCCGAGCCGGCCATCGCCGACCTGCTCGACCCGCTGCTGGGCGGCGTCCCGGTGGTGCCGGTCGTGCTGGCGATCGCGCTGTCCACGGTGGCGCAGATGGTGCTGGGCGAGCTGGTGCCCAAGAACGCCGCCCTGTCCAGGCCGCTCGCGGTGGCCCGGCTGGCGACGCCGCCGCAGCGGGCGTTCTCGGCGGCGTGCGGGCCGCTGATCCGGCTGTGCAACGCGGTGGCCGACGCGATCGTCCGACGGCTCGGCGCCGAGCCGCAGGAGGAGCTGGCCTCCGCCCGCTCGCCCGAGGAGCTGGGCCTCCTGGTACGCCTGTCGGCCGAGGCCGGCGTGCTCCAGCCCGGCACCGCCGCCATGCTCCAGCGGGCCCTGCGCTTCGGCGGCAAGACCGCGGCCGAGGCCATGACCCCGCGTACGGACTGCGTGACCGTCCCCGGCACGATCAGCGTCGCCGACTTCCTCAAGCTGGCCAGGAGCCGCCGCCACCTGCGCATCCCGGTCTGCGGCGCGGAACGCGACGACATCCTCGGCATCGCCAGCGTCCCCGGCGCCTGCGCGGTGCCCCCGTCCGAACGCGACACGACCCCGGTGGCCGCGATCGCCCGGCCCGCCCTCCAGGTGCCCGAGACGCTGCGGCTGGAGGTCGTGCAGGAGCGCCTGGCCTCCGCCCGCGCCGAGATGGCCGTCGTGATCGACGAGTACGGCGGCCTGGCCGGCGTCGTCACCGTCGAGGACCTGGTGGAGGAGCTGATCGGCGACATCGCCGACGAGTACGACCTGCCCGAGGAGCAGTCCGACGAGCCCTCGCCCGTGCTGCTCGCGCCGGGCGCCTCCGTGGGCCTGCCGGCCCTGCTGCGCGCCGACGAGGTCGAGGAGCGCACCGGTTTCCGCATGCCGCAGGGCCCCTACGAGACGCTCGCCGGGCTCGTGCTGGCCGCGCTCGGCCGCATCCCGGACCCGGGCGACGAGGTCGCGGTGCGCGAGTGGGTCCTGCGGGTGGAGACCATGCGGGGACGCCGGATCGAGCAGGTCACGCTGACCGCGCCGGACCGGGCGGGGGAGCGCCGGTGAGCCTCGCCCAAGGGCTGGTCATCGTGCTGCTGCTGGCCGTCAACGGCTTCTTCGTGGGCGCGGAGTTCGCGCTCATCTCCGCCCGCCGCACCCTGATCGAGCCGCGGGCGCGCGAGGGGTCGCGGCGGGCGCAGGCCGTGCTCGCCGCCATGAACGCCGTCCCGACCATGCTGGCGGCGGCGCAGCTCGGCGTGACGCTGGCCTCGCTGGTGCTCGGCGCGGCAGGGGAGCCGGTGGTGGCCGGGGCGGTCGGGCCGCTGCTGGCCGCCGTGGGGCTGCCCGAGCGGCTGGTCCATCCGATCGCCTTCGCGGTGGCCCTGCTGCTGGTGGTCGCCGCGCACGTCATCATCGGCGAGATGGTGCCGAAGAACCTGGCGCTGTCGGCGCCCGACGTGGCCGCGCTGTGGCTGGTGCCGCCGCTGTTCGTGCTGGCCAGGGCGACCCGGCCGGTGCTGACGCTGGTCAAGGCCATGGCGGGGGTGGTGCTGCGGCTGCTGCGCGTCCCGTCCGCCGAGGAGGTCCGTACGGTCTACACCTCCGGCGAGCTGCCCGTGCTCATCGAGGAGTCGCGCCGCCACCGCCTGCTCCGCCAGGACGAACGCGACCGCCTGATCGCCACCCTCGCCCTGCACGCCCGCCCGGTCGGCTCGGTGATGGTGCCGATGAGCGAGGTCGTCAGCGTGCCCGAGACCATCGACAGCGCCGGCCTGCAACGGTACGCCGGCCGCCACGGTCACTCCCGCTTCCCCGTGCACGGCGCCGACCCCGCCGAACTGCGCGGCTACCTGCACGTCCTGGACGCGCTGAACGGCCACGGCGCCGCCGAGCCGCTGCCCGTGCGCGCGCTGCCGCAGGTGCCCGCCACCGCCACCCTGGCCCAGGTGCTGGCCGTCATGCGCGCCCGCCGCGCCCAGCTCGCCGCGGTCGCCGACGAGTCCGGACAGGTGCTCGGCGTCGTCACCCTGGACGACGTGCTCGGCGGGATCCTGACTGGCTGAGACGGGGGTCCGTGCGAGATCATGGAGCAGGGCCGCGGGCCTTGGTGACCGCGACCGGGAACTCGCCGGAGGGCAACGCTCGTGACGACGGTTTCGCTGATCGTGCCGTGCTACAACGCGGCCAGGACCCTGCGCCTGTGCCTGGAGTCGGTGCTGGCCCAGACCCGCCTGCCCGACGAGATCGTGGTCGTCGACGACGCCGGCTCCGACGGCTCGGCGGCCATCGCCGAGGAGCTGGGCTGCCGGGTCGTGCGCCTGCCCGCCAACCGCGGCGTGTCGGCGGCCAGGAACGCCGGCGTCGAGCACACGACCGGCGAAGTGATCTTCTTCCTGGACAGCGACGTGGCGCTGCGGCCCGACGCGGTCGCCAACGCGGTCGCGATCCTGGAGGCCGATCCGGGCGTCGGCTGCGTGCACGGCGTCTACGACACCGAGCCGCTGATCGACGACGGCCCGGTCGAGTGGTATCGGCTGCTGCACCAGGTCCACTGGCGGCGCCGGCACCTGGGCGAGGTCAACAGCGTCGTGTTCGCCCTGGCCGCCATCCGCCGCGAGGTGCTGACCCGGGCCGGCCGGCTCGACGAGAGCCTGCGCGACTGCGAGGACGTCGAGTACAGCAGCCGCCTGGCCGTCCACACCCGGATCGTGCTGACCGACGCCGTGTCCGGCCGGCACGACGAGGGCCACCGGTTCCTGCCCGTGCTGTCGGAGCAGTGGCGGCGGGCGCTGCCGCTCATCCCGCTCGCGCTGGCCACGGCCAGGCGGGGCGCGGCCAAGCCGGAGAACGCCAACAGCCGGGCCGGGATCCTCGCCTGCGCGCTCGCGCTGGCCTGCCTGCCGCTCGGCCTGTTCGCGCCGGCGCTGTTCGCGGTGCCCGTCGTGCTGGTCGGGTGGTTCGTGGTGGCCGATCCGGAGCTGCTGCGGTTCGTCCACCGGGAGCGCGGCCCGGCCTTCACCGCCTACTTCATGGCCGTGCACCTGGCCGTGCACGTGGTGCTGGTCACCGGCCTGGCCGTCGGCTCCCTGCGCGTCCTGCGGGGCGGCCCGGCCTGACCCTCAGGAGGCGGGCGGCTTGAGCGCCGCCCGGTAGACCGCGGTCGTCGCCGCCGCCGCGCGCTCCCAGCTCAGGCTCTCGCGGACGAACCGCTCGCCGCGCTCGCCCAGCGACCGGCGCAGCGTCTCGTCCGACATGACGTCGATGATCCCGCGCGCGATGTCGGCCGGCTCTGCGGCCCGGACGAACCGCGCCGCGGGCCGCGCCGGGTCGTCCCCGAGGAAGATCCGGGAGAAGCCGTCGCCCAGCACCGTCGCCCGTCCCAGCGCCATCGCCTCGGTCGCGACCAGCCCGAACGGCTCGAACAGTGAGGGGAACACGCACGCGTCGGCCAGCTCGTAGTACTCCAGCAGCTCGCGGCCGGCGACGAACCGGCCCGAGGTGAGCACCCGCCCGCGCAGCCCGGTCGCGGCCACGATGCGCCGGACGCCCACCTCGTCCCCCTCGCCGACGATCAGCAGCCGCAGGCCCGGCACGGCGGCCGACGCCGTCCGCATCGCCTCCAGCAGCTGGTAGACGCCCTTCTGGCGTTCGATCCTGCCGACGAACAGCAGCACCTTGTCCTGCTCCGACAACCCCAGCCGCCGCCGCAGCGCCGCCGCGCCCCGCCGCAGCGCGTCCCGGTCGAAGGCCGGATCGGCGACGACCCGCTCGTACGTGCCGCCGAGCGGCACCACGTCGATGGGCGTGCGCCGCCACCCCGCGGCGAGAAGCTGCTCGCGCACCTCGGGCGTGGCCACCACCACCCGCCGCGAGATCCGGGCCAGGTGGCGTTCCAGCGCCGCGAACAGGTTCAGCGGGTCGCGGATGCTGCGCTGCGCCGCCACCCCGTACTCGGTGGTGTGCACGTGCAGGACCACCGGCAGCCGCAGCAGGTGGTGGCAGAGCAGGGCGGCCAGGAAGTTCGTCGAGTCGTGCACGGCGACCAGGTCCGGCCGCCCGCCGCGGCGCAGCCGCCGCACGTACCGCCAGTCGCTGACCACGACCTGCGCGGCCAGCAGCAGGAACTCGGCGCGGCGGGTGCGGTTGAGCCGCCGCCCGCGCGCGCCGGGCAGCCGGACGCGCGGCCGGTGCACGGTGACGCCGTCCACGCGCTCGTCCACGGGCAGGCCGCCGACGTTGAGCGTGTGGACGGTGAGCTCGTGGTCGCGGGCGAGCCAGGGGGTGATCAGCTCGACGTAGCGGCCGAGCCCCGCCGTGACGTTGGGCGGGAACTGGTTGACGACGCAGGCGATTCTCATGACGGGTCCTTGAGGTAGACGCGCGCGGCCGTCACGGCCACGACGGCCAGCAGGAGGAGGTTGACCAGCGCGAACCCGGCCAGCCCGCCGGCCACCCCGTGCCACCGGACGCACCAGGCCGGCACGGCCAGCGCCACCGGCGCGCTCACCAGCAGGCAGCCGATCAGCACCCGGGCGCCGCGCACCCCGTCCATGGACAGCGCCACCGAGTACAGGTTGAACGCCGTGTGCGCCCCGATGCCCAGCGCCGACAGCGTCATCAGCCCGGTCGAGTACGGGTAGTCGCCGCCCATCAGCAGGAAGAACACCGTGCTCGCGGCGAAGGAGAAGACCGCCGTCGCCCCCGCCACGGCCGGGACCAGCCGGGCGATCCGCCGCATCAGCACCGGTTTGTCGGCGGTCGCCATCGCGGGCAGCAGCACCAGCAGCACGCCGTCGGTGAACACCACGCCGAGCAGCCGCTTGGGGAAGCCGTTGTAGACCGCGTACACGCCGACGTCGGCCGGGGCCGCCCAGTGGTTGAGGTAGAGCACGTCCACGCCGAACAGCAGGCCGGTCAGCGCGGCGACGGCCGTCACGTACGCGCCGTGCCGGTAGAGCGAGCGGGCCAGCCGGGCCGAGAACGCCCGCGGCCGCACCCCGGCCGCCGCCGTCGCCACCACCGCGAACGCCGCGTTCGTCGCGATCAGCGCGACCAGGTACGGCCCGGCGTCCCTGATCCCCAGCACCAGCAGGCAGAAGCAGGCGGCGCCCAGGTAGGCGACCGCGACCGCCAGCTTGAGCCGGGCCACCAGCGCGAACCGGCCGAGCCCGCGCAGGAACGCGTCCGCGAGCTGGTTGACCGTCAGCGACACCGCCAGCGCCAGCCCGTAGGCCAGCGCCGGGACGTCCACGTTCAGCGCGGGCGTGAGCAGCGGGGCGGCCAGCAGGCCCAGCGCGGCCAGCCCGGCGCTCATCGCCAGCGTCGCCGCCAGCGCCGTCGTGACCAGCGCCGGACGCTCGCCCGGGGCGGCCCGCGGCAGCTCCTGGAGCACGACGTAGTGCAGGCTCGTCAGCATGACCACGGTGACGATCAGCGCGATCGACAACACCACCGTGAACCGGCCGAACGCGCTCGCCCCCGCGCCGCGCGCGACGACCAGCGTGGTGGCCGCCGCGATGCCGCTGGCCGCCGTGCTCACCAGCGTCGGGCCCGCCGCCCACCGGTGCCCCCGGACCAGGCCCGCCGCGCGGCCCCTCAGCCCGTGCACCGCGCGTACGCCCGCCGGGCGAACTCCAGGTCGTCGGCCGTGTTGACGCCGCGCGCCTCGGCCGGGTCGGTCACCGGCACGACCGTCACCGGCCAGCCCTCGGCCCGCGACAGATGCGCCAGGAACGGCAGGAAGTTCACCTCGCCGGTGGCCGCGCCGTGCGCCGCGCCCGCCGCGTACCGCTCCCACGCCTCCCGCAGGCCCGCGGTGGCCAGGCAGAACACCCCGATGTCGCTGAGCCCGCCCGGCCGGCACGCCTCGCCCTCGCGCGACTGCCGCACCCGGACGAGCTCGCCCCCGGCCAGCTCGTACTCCACATACGGGTCCTCCATCGGCACCAGCGGCAGGGTCAGCCCCTCGCCCGGATGGGCGGCGACCACCCGGCGCACGGTCCGCGCCGACAGGTTCGCCTGGTCGCCCCAGACCACGAGGATCGTGTCGTACCCGGCCCAGTGCCCGGCCGCGCCGAAGATCGCCGCGCCCATCCCGGTCGGCCGCTCCTGAACGCTCACCGACACCCCGGGCGTCCCGGCCACCAGCCCGCCGAACGGGCCCGCGCCCGCCGGGGACACCACGACGTGCACGTGCCCGGCCGCCGGGCGCAGCCGCCGGTGCAGGACGTCCCACACGGTGACGCCGTCGGCCAGGCTGATCATGATCTTCGGGAGGTCGTGGCCGAGCCGCGTCCCGCGTCCGGCGGCCGGGATCACCGCGCACACCCGCCGTTCACTCACGTCTCCGATCACCTCTCCAGCAGGGACACGATGTGGTCCAGGTCGGGGGCCGCGACCGCGCCGGGCGCGGGCTCGGCGGTGTGCACGTGCAGCGTCGCCAGCCCGGCGCCGATGGCCGAGGCCACGCCGTGCGCGCAGTCCTCCAGCGCGACGGCCGCGGCCGGGCGCACGCCCCAGCGGCGGCAGGCCGCGGCGTAGAACTCCGGGTCGGGCTTGGTCACCGGCACGTCGTCGGCGGTCAGCACGCCGCGCACCGGCAGCGGGCACGCGGCCAGCACCCGCTCCACCGAGGCCCGGCTGCCGCCCGTGACCAGGTAGGCGGCCCGGCCCGTCGCGCCCAGCGCGGCCAGCAGCCGGCGCGCGCCGGGGAACGGCCGCACCAGGCCCGCCTCGACGTAGCCGCGGTAGAGCCGCTGCTTGTGCCGCGCCAGCCGACCGGCCGCCGCCGGGTCGCCGGTCAGCCGGGCGGCCACCGCGGCGGTGCTCGCGCCCGCGTGGTCGGCGTAGCGGAAGCTCTCCAGCGCGCCGGGCGCGTGCTCGGCCAGGGCGTGGCGGAAGGCGGCCTCGTGCGCCGGGGCCGAGTCCACCAGCGTGCCGTCGAGGTCGCACAGCCAGACCGTCCAGGGCAGCATCCGGCTCACCCGGCCCGCGCCAGCGGCGCCTCGCCGAGCACCGCGAGCAGCGCCTCGGCCGTACGCGGGCCGCGGTGGGCGCCGGGCCTGGCCGGGTCCGCCAGGTCGGCGCTGATCCAGCGCGCCCCCGCCCACGAACCCCGGTCCAGCACGCGGGCCGGCACGGCGGGAGCGCCCGCGCCCCGGCCGCTGAGCACGTGCGTGATCGTGGCCCGCTCGTTGCCCGGGTCGCCCAGGTAGGCCAGCGTGCGGTCCACCAGGTCGGTGGCCGTCAGCCCCTGGACGTCGTGGTCGCCGCCGACGTTCACGACGAACACCCTGGCCGCGGCCCGGCTGCCGGTCACGGCCTCGGCCAGGCCCGGGGTCAGGTAGCTGGGCAGCAGCGAGGAGTGGGGGGTGCCGGGGCCGTACACGATCAGGTCGGCCTCGGCCAGGGCCCGCAGCGCCTCGGGGTTCGGCGTGACCGCGGCGGACCGGCGGGCCAGCAGCTCGCGCACCCGCTCGGCCGGGCGGCCGGCCAGCGCGGCGCGGTCGGCCGCCGACAGCGGCTCGCGCAGCAGGAACAGGCCGGTGATGGCCACGCCGTCCTGCGGCGCGACGATGTCGGCCTCGTCGGCCAGCACCCGGCCGTCCTGCTTGAGCGCGACGAGGAACGCGTTCTCGCCGCCGGTCACGTTCAGCAGCCGCACCGGCGAGCCGAACGTGCGCGCGCACGCCCGTACGGCCGCGTTGAAGTCCGCGCCCAGCCGCAGGTACGCCCCGGCGAACACCAGGTTGCCCAGCGCGCAGTCGGCCAGGTCGAGCCCGCCGGGCCGGGCGGCCAGACGGTCCGCGACGACCCGCAGCTCCCGCGCCGCCTCCGCCGGGCCCGCCGCGGCGACGTCGGCGATCAGCGCGTCCAGGTCGGCCGGGGTGGTGCCGGGCGGGAGCCGGCGTTCCAGCAGCGTGTGGCGCGGGTCGCCGGGGTCGAGGTGCAGCAGCAGGTTCTTGCGGAAGTCGGACGGGCCCAGCATGCCCGGCAGCCAGCGGCGCAGCGCGCCCGTGGACAGCCCGTTGTCGTACCCGTTGACCAGCAGCGACAGGCTCGTCCCCGGGATGCGCAGCAGCGCGCGGGCGATGCCGGCCCCGCCGCGCCCGCCGCCGAACAGGGCCACTGAGACCGCCCTCATCGCACCTCCTCCAGCGGGGAGCGGCCTAGCGGGAACGGCGCGAGCGGCGCCCGCAGCACGCCCCGGCGCAGCAACCAGCGGCGCAGCCCGAGGTAGCCGACGAACAGCGCCCGGTCGCGCGCCCCGCGCCAGAACCGCCAGCCCCGGCTGCCGCCGCCCCGCTCGCGGTGCTCGATCGGCAGTTCCTCCCACACGTGCCCCAGCTCGGCCACGCGGGCGGTGATCTCGGTGGAGCAGTTCATCCCCGCCGACTCCAGCGGCAGCGCCCTGAACAGCGGGCCGCGCACCACCTTGAAGATCGAGTTGAAGTCGCGGTAGCGGGTGCGGTGCAGCAGGTTGCTGACCGCGCCGCTGGCCGCCGACCCCCACCGGTACGGCAGGCTGTCGGCCTTCCTGACCCGCGCCCCCGAGAAGGCGGGCCCGCCGCCCGCCCGGATGCGCTCCAGGAACGCGTCGAGGTTGGCGATCGGGAACTGGCCGTCGGAGTCGAGCAGCACCACCCAGTCCAGCCGGGTGCGCGCGACGGCCGCGGCGATGGCGGCCCCCGCGCCCCGGTTGCGCGCGAAGGTGACGACGACGAGCTGGGGGCAGTCCTCCCGCAGCTCGCGCAGGATCCGCCCGGTCGCGTCGGAGCTGCCGTCGTCGCACACGACGATCTCCCACGCGGCCACCCCCGGGTGGCGCTCCAGGTACTCCCGCCATTCCGTCACCGCCGCCGCGATGTTGTCCGCCTCGTTGTACGCGGGTGCCGCCACGGAGACGTCGACGGCCGGCCTGTTCGGCAAGGGGTCACCTCCTCCGGGTGGCGTCCGGGTCGGCGCCGGCCCCGGTCAGGCGCCCGATCCAGCGGTCCAGGGGCAGCAGGTTGATCCCGGCGACGACCGGGACGTGCGCCAGCGTGAACACGACCGCCCCCCAGAACGGGATCGGCCCGCCGGTGAACAGGTTGATGTGCGGGGCGTCGATCCGGTCGGGGATCTCGACCGGGTTGACCACCTGCCACATCACGTCGAGGAAGCCCGAGAACACGATCAGCACCCCGCTCGCCATGATCTTCAGGCAGCGGCCCGGCGAGCCGCCCCCGATCCGGTACGCGGCGGCGACCGTCAGCACGATCCCCGGGTAGAGCAGCAGGTACAGGTGCGTGTAGAAGTCGTCGCCATGGGCCCGCGCGCCGTCGCCGTAGTAGAACCAGCTGATCCTCGGGATGAGGTAGCCGGTCAGGAACACGAACGGCGCGTACAGCAGCCAGTGCAGGCGCGGCGACACCCAGGGGAAGAACGCGATCGCGCAGCACAGGCAGGCGAAGGCGAGCAGCTTGGCGGCGAGCTGCCAGGCGGCGTCGATCTCGCGGGCGTGCGGGGTGGCCAGCCAGACGAAGGCGAAACCGGCCGCGCCGACCGCCAGGGCGATCCACCAGATGTGGGCGGCCCAGGGGCGCGGGGCGTCGAACGGGGGGGCGGGATGGTTCACTACCGGTCCTCGTGGGCGTCATCGAAGGGTCACGGGAGCGCTCCCAACGCAGTATGTCACCTGTCCCGGCGGCGGCTACCGCAATATCGGATAACGGACTCACCGGAACTTGCGGGCATGCTGACTAACAGTAGTGTCCGCCTGAAAGGCCAGCTCAGAGCCGGTGGAGCGACGGGTGGAACGATGCAGGAGAAGAGTGACCGCAAAGGGCCTGCCTGCGATGTCAAGACCCGGCGGGGAGCCTGGAGGACGGGCGCTCTGTTCGGTGCTTTTTGAGTGAAAGTTGGATCGTCTCTGGATAAGTCCAGCTCGGCGGGTGTTCAGGCCCTTTGGGAGCGCTCCCGCGACTTCTCATCTTTCGGGCCCGTATCCCTTGTTTCGGGCATGTCTTAAATGCTGTCAGCCGATGACGCCGTCCGCGCGCAGGCCGGCCACCTGTGCCGGGGACAGGGACAGGAGCTCGCCCAGCACCTCGTCGGTGTGCTCGCCCAGCTCCGGCGCGGGCGACGGCGGGGATTGGCGGCCGTCCAGGAGGAGGGGGCCGCCCGGGGCCAGGTGGGGGCCGACGCCCGGCTGGTCGAGCGGGGCCATCAGCGGCTCGGCGCGCAGCGCCGCCGCCCCGCCGGCGGCCAGCTCCGCCAGCGTCCGGTACCGCGACCGGAGCACCGAGGTGCCCTTCAGTCCCTCCTCGGCCTCGGCCGCCGTACGCGCGGCGAACCACGGCGCGAGCAGCCCGCCCAGCGCCTCCCGGTGGGCGTAGCGGTCGGACTCGGAGCGGAAGTCGGCGGGTAGCGCCTCCTCCAGCGCCGAGACCACGCGCGACAGCCCGGTGGCGGCGACCAGGTCGCGCCAGTGGCGTTCGGTGAGCACCAGGACCATGAGCCGCCGCCCGTCGGCGGTGACGAAGTCGCGGCCGAAATCGCCGTAGAGGTCGTTGCCGATGCGGGGACGGCCGGCGCCGCGGAGCTGGGCCTCGGCCAGGAAGCCCAGGTTGCCCATGGTCGCCAGGGCGACGTCGTGCAGGGCGACGTCGAGGCGGCGTCCCCGGCCGGTCGCGGCCCGGTGGCGGTCGGCCGCGAGCAGGCCCACCGCCAGGTACAGGCCGCAGGCGACGTCCCAGGCCGGCAGCACGTGGTTCACCGGGCCGTCGTGGCCGGCGGGGCCGGTCGCGTACGGCAGGCCGAGCCCGGCGTTGACCGTGTAGTCCACGGCGGGACGGCCGTCGCGGTGGCCGAGCAGCCGCGCGTACACCAGATCGGGACGGCGGGCGGCCAGCTCCTCGTACGACAGCCCGGCCCGGGGCGGCGCGTTGGTGAGCACCGTGCCCGCCGCGACGGCCAGGTCGGCCACCAGCGCGCGCCCCCGGGCCGAACGCAGGTCGACGGTGACCGAGCGCTTGCCCTTGTTCAGCCCCGCCCAGTAGAGGCTGCGGCCGGAGGGCGCGAGCGGCCAGCGCCGCGCGTCGGGCCCGCCGCCGACCGGATCGACCCGGACGACCTCCGCCCCGAGCTGGGCCAGCGTCATCCCGCCGAGCGGCGCGGCGACGAAGCTGGACAGCTCCACGACCCGCATCCCGGCCAGCGGTGCGGCATGCTCCTGCGCCACGGCCACCTCCATGTCGATCCGCCGATCCTACGCGCGGACGGCGGCCCGATGATCTAGCACGGAAGTTCTGGTAACAAACATTTCCCGAAATAACCGGTCTGCCCCATTGTCATTAACTGGAATTGTTGGAACATATGGTCTGAGTCACGAGTGAAGTCCAAAGATCGCCTACCGCAAGAGGGTGGCGGCGAGGGGAAAGGGGCAACGCTCATGCGCCAGCGTGCTGTCCGCAACTTGGCCAGGCTTGGCACGGCGCACGCCAGGATCACGCGGATACTTGACGCCGCCGCGGGCGGGAAGAACAACTTCCTCGCCGACCGCGACCTGGTGCGCCATTTCGATCAAGTAACTCCCGTCGCCACCACCGCGGCCCGTGCCGTTCTTGAATACCTGTCGCGGGTGATCCGGCATTTGGCCGCTGTCGAAGGCGTGGACCAATTCATGATCGTGGGGAGCGGGGTGCCGAACGGCCCTTCGGGCGGCAGCCGCCTGCACGAGGTGGCCCGCCTGACCTCGCCCGGCCCGGACGTCCGCGTCGTGTACGTCGAGAGCGACCCGATGGCCCTGACGCTGGCCCAGGCCACCATCGAGCCCTTCTGCGACCTGGTGCGCGTGGTCGACGGCGACGTGCGGGAGATGGACGAGATGCTCGGCGACCCGGTGGTGCAGACGTTCCTCGACTGGGACCGGCCGATCGCCGTGCTGCTGCTGTCGGCCCACAGCCTTGACGACGAGTGCGCCCGTACCGTCGTCAAGCGGCTGCGGCACGCCGTCCCCGAGGGCAGCTTCCTCGGGCTGCTGCACATCACCTTCGACGGCGTGCCGGGGGAGCTGGCCCCGGCCGTGCGGGGCATGCTGGCCATGACGTTGCCCGGCCTGAACGTGCGCACCCGCGCCGAGGTCGCGGACCTGCTGGACGGTCTCGACCTGCTGGAGCCGGGCCTGGTGTGGGTGCCCGAGTGGCGTCCCGCCGGCGACGACCCGGCCTGCGCGGACGCCCCCGCCTCGTCCGGCAACTACGGAGCCGTGGCCCGCATCCCCTGACCTCCCACCGGACGGCTCTCCGCGGCCGCCACGACCCCATCCTCGGACCCGCCGATCACCGTGCGCGTCCCCGAAGGCCCCCAATTCATCACCATGTGAAAACCTCAGGGGAAAACCCTGTGATGAGGGGTGAACACCGTCGCTCCGCCGGACGGCGGCGTCGGCCTGGCCCGTACCGGCCGGGGGTGCGTCGAGGGCGGGCCGCCTGCTAGGACTTTCCTTTTGGTCGTCGGCGGTGTGATGAATAGGTGGCCCGTTATGGGGGAAAATGTCGGACTGGCGGCTTCGGTATTCCACGGCCGCTCCACGACACCGCTCGAAGGCGCGGGCATGGACGACTCGGCATGGCACATCGAGGAGGCGTCCCTGGTGCTGGTGGAGGCGACGCTCGACGCCATGGCCGCGCTGGGCGACCTGTCGGTGCCCCGGCTGCGGGTGCTGCTGGCGGTCGACCGGCACGGCCCGATGAACCTCCGCTCCCTGGCCGACCGCCTGGACATGTCGCTCTCGGCGGCCGGCCGGGTCGTCGGCCGCCTGGACACCGCCGGCCTGCTGAGCAGGGCCCCGGCCGCCCACAGCCGCCGGGAGATCCGCATCAGCACGACCCCGGCCGGCCGGGAGGTGCTGGAGCGGCTGCGCGCCGCGCGGCGGCAGCGCATCGGCCAGGCCCTGGAGAAACTGGCCCCGGACGACCGCGGGACGCTCGTCCACGTGTTGCGGCGGCTGACCGAGGCGGCCGACTCCTGAGCGCCTGATCCAGCCACATCAGCCACTATTTCCCCTTAATTCGCGAAATTTCGGTCGATAGACCTAATTGTGTTTTCGGGGGCGGCGAAACCTTCCCGCGGAACTAACACATTCCATATGGACACTGTCGCATGCTAGAAACAGTCGCCTGACTGCAGCTTTAACTTTCAGTCGATTCGCCGGTTTCCGGGCGCAGGGGGAGGACCGCGTCCCGGCCGGGCCGGCGCGCACTGCTCGAACTGGAGCCGGACGTCGACGCCATGGCCTCGGCGCCGTCCGTGTTCCAGGCGCACACGCTGCTCGGCCTGGCCCTGTTCGCGCTGTGGCCGTTCAGCCGCCTGGTGCACGCCTTCGCCGCGCCCGTCGCTACCTGGCCAGGCCGTACATCGTCTACCGCTCCCGCGGTGGCGCGCTGCCCCGATGAGCGCCGGAGCCGCCGCGGAGGGGTCGGAAGGCGCGGAGGGGGCGGCCGGTGGCCGGGCCGGGGAGCGGGGAACGGTCAGGGCGCGGGCCGCCGGGCGTGCGCGGTCGCCGGGCGGGCCGCGGCGTGCATCAGCGTGCCCGCGCTGGGACGCCTGTGCCTCTTCCGCGTGGTAACTTCGCAGAAGAAGTTACTTCTTGGAGGATTTATCTTCCCCAAGAAGGAGGACAGGAAGTGAGGACCGCGTGCCGAACACCCCCGACCCGTCGGACGCCGGCCGGCGCTACCGCCGCTACCTGAGCGCGGTCATGCTGCACGGCCACGCCGGCGCCAAAGCCTGCGGCCTGGGCGCCACCGACCTGTACGCCCTGAACATCCTCGAACTGGCCGGCCCGATGACCCCCGGCGAGCTCGGCGTCCGCACCGGCCTGACCACCGGCCCGACCACCCGGCTGATCGACCGGCTGGAGCAGGCCGGGTACGTCCGCCGCGTGCCCGCCCCCGACGACCGCCGCAAGGTGATCGTCGAGCCGGTCGGCAAGCCCGCCGAGCTCGACGCGGTCATGGCCCCCGTCCGGCAGAAGATCGGCGACATCCTCGCGGGCTACCCGGCCGAGCACCTCGACGTGCTCTACGACTACTTCGACCGGGCCGCCCGCGCCTACCAGGAGGCCGCCGAGGACCTGCGCTCCGGCTCCTGACCCGTCGGTCAGCGGAAGTCGGAGATGCGCAGCACCGCCAGCATGTCCGTCGCCCGCGAACCGGTCGAGAACGACGCCTCCACGCCGACCCAGCCGCGGAAGGCCCCCGTGTCGTCGATGATCTGCATCAGCGGCTTGACGTGCGAGTTGCCCGTGTAGCAGAACTCGCCGCGCTCCATCGCCAGGCACGTGCACCAGTGCCACAGCGTGTCACGCCGGTCGGACTTGGAGATCGTCGTCAGGTAGTACTGGATGGAGCTCACGTTGGCCTTCGTGCCGCCGCCGTACTTGGGGCAGCCGCCCGACTTCTGGCACGCGCCCCGCGAGGACGGCTGCAGGTAGGTCAGGCACGAGGTGGTCGACTTGCAGGCGCGGAAGGAGGAGTGGCCGAACGGCTGGTTCGCCGAGTTGACCAGCGTGCCGCTCGCCCAGCTCGTCAGGTCCTGCCTGAGCGAGCCGGGGAAGGCCCGCACCGAGGTCATCGCGCGCCGGGTGCCGACCGCGGCGTTGCTGCCGTAGCCGTAGCCGTGCGTGGCCAGGCTGCTGCCCTTGAGGTCGAGGCGGGCCAGCTTGCCGTCGGGCGAGGTGCGCACGTACCACTGCTCGGTCCAGGTCTGGGCGATCTTCCACCGGATCGTGAGCACGTTGCCCGCCAGCGTGTACGTCCCGGTACGGGTCTCGCTCGGGCCGCCCGTGTAGCCGCCCGCGGTGAGCACCTCGCAGCCGCGCGGCCGCGACGCGACGCCGCCGGCCTTGGTGGTGCAGCTCGGGTCGGGCACGGTGCCGGTGCGCTGCCTGGCCTTGGGGAAGCGCTGCCACCACAGGTACAGGGCGGCGCTCACTGTGCCGTTCGCGGCGAAGCGGTACGTGCCCAGGCGCACCCAGTTCTGCCGGGAGGCGGCCTGGAGATGGCCCTGCGAGACGACGAAGGTGGACTTGCCGCCCGGCAGCGGCGAGGCGGCGGCGGTGGTGGCGGTGGTGGCGGTGGCCGTCACAGTGGCCGTCACCGGTTGGACGGGGAGAAGGGCGAGGGCGAGCACGAAGGAGAGGACTGCCGCTGCGGTACGCATGGAGGGACTCCGTAGGGCTTGCGGGCGTTGGCCGATGGTCAACGGCCCACCGTATTCCGGCTCGACCGGATCTGTCCTTGAAACGCGGTCAGGAGGAAGCTGACAGCGCTCGACGTCCGTCCGTGAAGTTAGGATGAGAGGGTTTCCAGCACCGCGAGGAGGTTGATCATGTCGTTCCCACCGCCCGGCATGGTTCTCGGCGACGCCCCGGCGCGCACTTCCTCGCGGGAGGCCGCCACAGGCTGACCCTCTCCGCGTCGAAGTGCTTCTCATGGCCATCACTGGTTCGATCATGAGGAGCCCTGAGTGCTCGAGATCCGCTGGACCGAAGACGGCGAGGTCCGGTCGGCCCGCTGGCGTTCCGAGAACGGCTCGCCGCCGCCCGCGCGCGTGGTGATCGCCGACGAGCGCCTGGCCGCGGCCACGGCGTACCGGCTGGCCTGCGAGGGCACGGCGCTGCTGTGGCGCGGCGACTTCCACGCCGCCCGCCGCCTGCTCCGCGCCATGACCCGCCGCGCCGACCACCACGCACCTTCACCCCGCCCTTCCCGCTCCCCGTCCCCCACACCCCCGCCCCCACCCGCCCCCGCGCCCCCACCCTCGCCCGCCCTCGGGGCCACGCCCTCGCCCTCGCCGGACCTCGCGTCCGCTCACCTGCCCGTGCCTGCGTCTTCGCTCGCGCAGGCGTTCCACCAGCACCGGCAGGCCCGCTCCCAGCGGGCCGTCACGCTGGGCCGGTTGCTGGTGCCGCTCGACCCGGACCACGGCGTCCCCCTGCGGCGCGCCCCCGACGTGCGGAGCGCCTGCGCGCAGGTCTACGGGCCCGCGACGGAGGCTTCGGTGATCTCGCTGCGTGAGCTGCTGGGCATCGTCGGGGCCTACGAATGGCGCAGGCGAGGCGTCGAGGTGCCCGCCCTGAACGACCGCATCCACCCCCACTACGGCGTCTTCTCACCGGTGCGGGGCGAGTACGTCGACCTGGTGGCCGCGGCCCCGCTGGTCTCGCGCGCCGGGGCGTACGACATCGGCACCGGGACGGGCGTGCTCGCCGCGGTCCTCGCCCGCAGAGGCGTCGAGCGCGTCGTGGCCACCGACCGCGACCCGCGCGCCGTGGCCTGCGCCCGCGACAACGTGCGACGGCTGGGGCTGTCCGGCCGGGTCGACGTCCGGGAGGCCGACCTCTTCCCGCCCGGACGCGCGCCGCTCGTCGTCTGCAACCCGCCCTGGCTCCCGGCCAAGCCCGCCTCGCCCCTCGATCACGCGGTCTACGACCCCGGGAGCCGCATGCTCCGCGGCTTCCTCGACGGCCTGGGCGAGCACCTGACCCCGGAGGGCGAGGGCTGGCTGATCCTGTCGGACCTGGCCGAACGGCTGGGGCTGCGGACCCGCGCCGAGCTGCTGTCCGCGTTCGCGAGCGCGGGCCTGCGGGTCGTGGACCGGCTCCGGACCCGGCCACGCCACCCACGCGCCTCCGACCGGACCGACCCCCTGCACGCCGCCCGCGCCACCGAGACCACCTCCTTGTGGCGCCTCCGCCGCACTTGACGCCCCCACCCCGCCCGGCCGGGCCCGGCCCCTGAGCCGGGCCGGGCAGTCGGACCGCGCGCCCACCCGCCCCCGGGCGGCAGCGCGCGGCCGGGGGCTCGGGTGCACGGAACCTTCACCTCGTGTCCCCGGGATCTGCGAACGCGTCTGGTTGGCTGGATTCATGATCGACATTGACCCCGCCTCCCGCCCCGACCCCATCGCCTACCTCGACCACGTCGCCTCGACCGACGTCGGCAGGGGGTACAAGCGGCAGGTCCTCGACCTGCTGGACCTGCGGCCCGGGCAGACCGTGCTCGACCTCGGCTGCGGCCCCGGGACCGACCTCGCCGCCATGGCCGACGCCGTCACCCCTGCCGGACGGGTGATCGGCCTCGACCGCGACCCGGCGATGGTCGCCGAGGCGGCCGCCCGTCTGGCCGGACGTCCCCAGGTCGAGGTGCGTCCCGGGGACGTGCACGAGCTGCCGCTCGCGGACGGGAACGTCGACCGCGCCCGTACCGACCGGGTGCTGCAGCACGTGGACGACCCGGCGCGGGTGCTGGCGGAGTTCCGCCGGGTGGCGCGTCCGGGGGCGCGGATCGTCATGGCCGAACCCGACTGGGAGGGCATGCTCGTCGACTCCCCGCGCCCGGACGTCGGCCGGACGCTGGCCCGGTTCATCTCCACCGAGATCGTCCGCCACGGCACGCTCGGCCGCAGCCTGGCCCGGCTGTGCGAGGAGGCGGGCCTCACGGTGCGGTCGGTGGCCACGGTCGCGCCGGTCTTCCGCGACCTGGCCACCGCCGACCAGGTCCTCGGCCTGCGCCGCAACCTGGTCAGGGCCGTCGGCGCCGGACATCTCGCACCCGGCGCCGAGGAGTGGTTCGACGACCTGCGCTCCCGCCCCTTCCTGGCCTCGGCCCTGCTGTTCCTGGTGACGGCCGAAGCCGGGTGATCGGCGCCCTGGCGGGGGCGAGGGGCGGGCGAGGGGCCGGGCGCGGGTCAGGCGATGCGGAGCGGGAGGGTGCGGGGGCCGCGGACCTGGCCCGTCGCCCAGGTGACGGCGTCGGGGTCGGCGAGGGTGAAGACGGGGATGCGCTGGAGCCAGACGTCGAGGGCGGTGCGGAGTTCCATGCGGGCCAGGTGGGAGCCGACGCAGCGGTGGATGCCGAGTCCGAAGGCGGCGTGGCGGTTGACCTCGCGGTCGATGCGGATGTGGGCAGGGTGGTCGAAGTGGGCGGGGTCGCGGTTGGCGGCGGGGAAGGAGAGCAGGACCCAGTCGTCGGCTTTCATGTCGACGCCGTTCCAGTGCATGTCGTCTTTGACGAGGCGGGCCATGGTGACGGGGGCGTAGGCGCGCAGGAACTCCTCCATGGCGGTGGGGAGCAGGGCGGGTTCGGCGACCAGGCGTTCGCGGTCCGCGGGGGTCTTGGCCAGGTGCCACAGGGACGCCCCGATCGCACTCCACGTGGTGTCGATCCCGGCGATGAGCAGCAGCGCGATCGTGCCCGCCACGTGCCCGGCCTCCAGCTTGTGGCCGTACAGCTCGGCCTCGACGAGGTACGTCGTGAGGTCGTCGCGCGGGTGCTCCACGTGGTCGCGGATCTGGTCCAGCAGGTAGTCGAAGAGCCGTCCCATGTTGGCGGTCCGCTGCTCGGGCGGCAGGTTGACGCCTTCCAGGGCGTTCTCGATGAACTCGCGGAAGCGCGGGCCGTCCTCGGGCGGGAAGCCCAGCATGTCGGCGATCACCCGCATCGGGATGTGCTGGGCGTAGTCGCGGGCGGCGTCCACGACGTCCTGGCCCTCCAGGCCGTCGATCAGCTCGTGGCACAGCGCCCGCGTCGACTCCTCCCGCCTGGCGACCGCCGTCTTGGTGAACGCGGGCAGCAGCAGCTTGCGCGCGTCGTGATGGAAGGGCGGGTCGGACGAGATCGGCGGCGTGCCGCCCACCGGCGCGCTCTCCCGCGGCGGCCGGAAGTTGCTCATGATGATCGAGCGTGAGGAGAAGCGTTCGGTGTCGTAGGCGACGGCCGCGACGTCCTCGTAGCGGGTGGGCAGCCAGCCGCCGCCGAACCGGTCGGTGTGCGCGATCGGGCAGCGCCGCCGCAGGTCGTCCTGGATCGGGTACGGGTCGGCGGCCCACTCCGGCTCCAGGTGGGAGAAGTCGGTGGCCCAGTCCGAGACCGGGCCGGTGACGATCTCGCTGCGGGTGCCGAGCTCCTCGCCGTCGCCCGGCTCGCCGAAGTTCTTGACGAAGCGCTCGTCCACGCTCATGTCACGCCTCCCCGAGCAGGTCGATCGCCCGCTCCGGGCAGTTGGAGACGGCCAGCCGCGCCGTGCGCTCCTGGCCGGGCGGCACCTCGCCGTCGCCGAGGACCGTTCCGTAACCTTCGTCGTCCTCGCCGAACAGGTCGGGGGCGAGGTCGTAGCAGCGGCCATGTCCCTGGCAGCGCTCGGGGTCGATCTGTACTCTCACGGCGTTCCTTCGTGCGGTGGGGCGGGGGAGAGGGCGGCGACGACGCGGATGAGCAGCCTGGCCCACTCCTCCTCGTCCACCTGGTGGGGGTCCGGGGCGACGAGCGCGCTGCCCATCGCGAGCAGGAGGCAGAAGTGGGCGACCGCCTCGGGTGACAGCGCGTGGTCCAGCTCGCCGCCGTCCTGGCCGGCGCGGACCAGGCCGGCCAGCCGGCGGGCGCGCTCGCCGACGTAGTCGCGCATGGGCAGCGCCACGTCCTCGTCGCGGCGGGCGGCGGCCAGCGCCTCGACGACGAGGTCGCCGCCGGCGTCCAGAGGGCGGGGGAGCCGGCGGCCGGCGGCGACGAGCAGGTCGGCGACCGGCCGATCGGGGTCGTCGGCGAACAGGCCGTCCATCAGCCGCCGCCCGTGCGCGCCCAGGGCGGCCACGAGCAGGCCGGCCTTGGAGCCGAAGTGGGCGTACAGGGCGCCGTTGCTCACCCCGGCGGCGGCGGCGATGTCGGCGACGCGGGTGCCGTCGTAGCCGCGCCTGGCGAAGACGTCCGCGGCGGCGCGCAGCAGGCGTTCCCGCGTCTCGGCGGCGGTGACGCCGGCGATACGTCCCATGGACGAATTAAAAGATCGTTCATTTCATCCGTCAAGAGCGGCCTCCTATCCCGTGATCGGCGCCTTCACCACCAGCACCTCCTCTCCCGCCGCGCCGCTCAGCCGGACCGACAGCTCCCACACCCCGGCCATCGGGAACAACTCGCCCTCGGCCACGTAACGGCCCGGCTGCCGCGGGCCGGCGACGATCTCCGGGGTGGCGTGGCCCATGCCGGGCATCACCGTGGACACTGCCACCGTGTGCGGGTCGCCGGAGGTCACCCGCACCTCGGCCGTGACGCGGCCCGTCGTCGGCCTCGGGACCAGGACGGTGACGGCGTACCGTTCGCCGGTGCTGGTGAGGGTGAGCGGGCCGGGCGCCGAGCCGCGCACGTACAGGAACACCGCCAGGGCCGCGGCCAGCAGCGCGGCGACGGCCAGGATCCGCCTCATCGGAGAGCCTCCGCGACCTCGACGGTGAAGGGCACGGTCACGATCCGGTCGGCGGCCGCGTACTGCGCCCAGGCCAGGTAGCGGCCCGGCGCCGGGAAGCTGAACGTGAAGCGCAGCCGGGGCGCGGGCGCGCCCATCTCGTGCACGTGGCCGAGGAACGCGCCGTCCTGGCTGCGCACGATCAGGTGCCCCGACATGCCCAGCCACTGCCGCGGCGTGACCCCGAGCCCCACCTCGATCGCCGCCGGACGCCCCGCGACCGGCACGGACGGCCGCACCACCGGCGTGCCTCCCGTCCCGGGCGGGACCGGCGGCGGGGCGGCCACCGCCGGCCCGGCGACCCGGAACTCGCCGTCGAGCAGCTGGCCGCCGGAGTCCTCGCGTTCCAGCTCCGCGTAGGCCAGGAACCGGCCCGGCCGGTCGGCGCGCAGCCGGACCTCCAGCCGTCCGGGCGCGGTGCGCAGCGGGTGCAGGTGCCGGAAGTAGGCGCCGTCCTCGCTGGTGACCACCAGGTGGGCGAGCGCTTCGTGGTGCAGGACGAGGTCGTCCACCGGATGCCCGGTCGAGCCGTCGGTGAGGTCGAGGCGCAGCGTGAACTCCTCGCCGGCCGCCGGACGGGCCGGGACGGTCGTCACCCGTCCCTGCGCGAAGGGCCGTCCGAGGGCCGTCGTGTTCACCGCCGGAGCGGCGCCGTCCGGCGGCGGGGGCGGCAGCGAGGGCTCGAACACGACGACCATCGCGGCCACCGTCACCGCGGCCGCCGCGCCGCCGGCCAGCAGCATCGCCGGGGTCCGGCGCGACAGCGCCCCGGTGAGCAGGCCGCCCACCAGCAGCAACCCGGCCACCAGCAGGCCGCCGTAGATCAGGAACTCGCCGGCGGAACCGCGGTCCACCAGGACGCGGAACGGCAGCACGGCGACCTCGCCCCCCGCCGTCAGCCGGAGCTCGTGCGGCCCGGTGCGCTCGACCGCGATCTGGACGTACCGGGGGGTGGCGGACGGCTGCGCGGTGGCCGTCGCCTTGTGGCCGTCCTCGACCGAGCGCACCTCCAGGCCGATCGGCGGCCCGGTCGCCGGCTCGTAGGCGATCACGCCGATCAGCAGCGGCCCCGGCACCCGCGACGTGCCCTTGATCACGACCGTGAGCTCGGCGCCGGCGATGGTCTGGGCGAAGCGCAGGTCCGCCCCGGCCGTGACGTTGTGGGCCGCGGCCGGGGCGGCGCCCGCGAGCATGAGTACGGCGACGAGACACAGGACCCGGAGCGGCCGGATCATGCCCGTCCGGCGTCGGCCGCGTCCGCGGGGAGCGCGTTCGGCAGGAACAGCGCCCCGAGCGCCAGGCCGATCAGCCCGGCCACCACCGGCGCGCCGGTCCACAGCTCGGGCACCGCGGGCAGTCTGCCCACGGCCGCCGAGGCGACCCCGATGTAGAGCGACCAGGTGACGAAGGCCGACAGCCCGGCGAAGGCCCAGTAGGCGCCCCGCCGCGCGCCGGACGGGCGCAGCAGGCGGATCAGCACGTCGCTCGCCAGGCCCGCGGCGACGAACGTGAGCAGGGTGGACGCGTTCTCGAACGCCGTCTGCGCGCCGGGCATCAGGACGGCGATCGTGTACATGACGGTCACCGCGCCGAACGGCAGATTCCAGCGCCGGGCCACCAGCAGCACCGGGGCCAGCAGGACGACGTTGCTGATGACCATGGAGGTGGCCAGATGCTCGGCGCCGGGCCCGTCCACGCTGGAGAACGCCACGACGACGCGCGCGGACCGGTACTGCAGGGCGTCGCCGTACGACAGGAACAGCGACACCAGCGTGGCCGCGAACGCGAGACCGGCCAGCGCCGGGAACAGCCGCCCGAGCGAGGGCCGGACGCCGACGTCGGGGGCGTTCCAGGCCGAGCGCAGCGGCGTGGTGATGATGAGCAGCATGGTCACGATCAGCCCCAGGTGCGACGGGCTGAACAGGATGTCGACGCTCGTCTCGATGCCGAGCACGGTGTGCCAGGTCATGTCGGCCAGCCCGAAGAGCGCGAACGCCGGGATGGCGACCAGCCCGGCCAGATAACCCTGGGGAACGGCCGCGACCCCCTGCCGGCCGAGCCGCACGTTGCGGAACACCTGCCAGATGATCCAGCCGGACACCGCCGCGAACCCGGAGTAGAACGCCGCGTGCCACGGCGTGAAGAACGTCTCCAGGTCGCTGCGATTGGTGTGCGCCCAGGCGTCGATCATCAGTCCGACGCCGAACCAGACCCCCAGCAGCGCCGTGACGAGATCCGCCCGGAGCGGGACCCATCCGCGCGGCTCCCCAGAGTCCGCAAGTAATCGCCGTACGCCCGCGTTGGCCTCTGCCACTTCGCGTCTCCCTTCTTCCATGATCGAATACTTCCAGAAGCCGCGAAGTGGCGGGAAGCCCAAGATCACCATCGCCGAGCGGCCCGGGCCGACGCCCGTGGCCGCCAGTCTCGCCGACGGCCGCCGCACGTGCGCGGCGGCCGGGGCTCACGCCGGAGCCGGGCGCTGCCTGGCCACCACCAGGTGCAGCCCGTGGGGGAGCGGCTCGGTGCGGGCGACGTGCAGCCCCGCGGCCCCCAGCAGGCTCTCGACCTCGGTCAGCGTGCGTTCCTGGCCGCCGCTGAACAGCGTGAGCATCTTCATGTCCAGCGCGACCGCCGACGTCGGCGAGCGGAGCGGGTCGTCGTCGAGGACGGCGTCCACGATCCACAGCTCGGCGCGGCCGTCCATCAGGGCCGCGAGCCGCGCCAGCAGCTTGGCGGCCTGCTCGTCGGGGTAGTTGTGCAGGATGTTGCCCAGCAGGTACAGGCCCGCCCGGGGCAGCGGGTCGGTGAACATGTCGCCCTCGGCCACCGTGATGCCCGCCCGCCCGTCCAGGTGACGGCGGGCCTGGGCGGCCACCTCGGGCAGCTCGAACAGCACGCCGCGCAGCCGCGGGTGGGCCGCCAGGATCGTGGCCAGGACGATGCCGGTGCCGCCGCCGATGTCGGCGACCACGTCCACGCCGGTCACGTCCTGCTCGGCGAGCGCGCGGGCCACGGTGACGCTGCGGGTGGCCATGAACTCGTTGAACAGCGCGCCGGCCGCGGGCCGGGCGCCCAGCCAGGCGTAGGGGGAGTCCACCTGGTGCAGCTCCAGCGCGGCGGGCGCGCCCCCGACGATCGTCCGGTGCAGCAGGTCGGCCGAGTCGCGCCACAGCTCCTCGCCCCACATCAGCGCGGCGGGGGCCAGCGAGTCGTCCCGGCCGCTGGTGAGCAGGTCGCCCTCGCCGGTGAGCAGGTAGCGGCCGCGGGCGTCCCGCTCGACCAGCCGCAGGTGCTCCAGCGCGCGCAGCAGGCGGCCGAGCAGCATCTCGTCCGGACGGCCTGCGCCGCCCGCGGAGATCTCGTCGGCCAGCTCGTGCACGGCGCACGGCCCGGCGGCCAGCAGGTCGAAGACCGACAGCCGCAGCGCGGCCCGGACGGCGGCGTACAGGATGAAGTCGTCGATCAGGCGCAGCACCCGCGCCCGCTCCGGCGTCTCGCTCATGGGTTCCCCTTCCCCGACTCCCAGGCCGGCCGGACGATCATGTCTTCGGCCCGCACCGGCGCGGGCAGGTAACCGAACCTCACCATGGTGTCCACCACCGACCGCAGCCCTTCGGGCTCCAGCGCGGCGGGGAACGAGCCGAGCGTGATGGTCGGCAGCACCTCGCGCGGGATCTTCGTGTACGTGCCCAGCACCCCGGTGACCAGGTTCCGGTCGCGGGCGTCGAGCTGGGCGTGCGCCATGGCCCGCTGGAACCCGGCGACGGCCCGGGGATGCGCGGCCGCGTACGAGGCGGTCGTGGCCCACCCCGCGATCGGCCATCCAGCGGGGACGTTCGCCATGGCGTCGCCCAGCGACCGGCCGCCCTGCCGGCGGTAGGCGGTGATGAACGGCTCGGTCATCCACGCCACGTCCACCGCGTGCGCGGCCAGCGCGGCCGGCATGTCGGGCAGGGGGATCTCCTTGAACGCGACGTCGTCCGCGGACACCCCGGCCGCGGCGAGCACCGTCTCGGCGCTCAGCGTGCCGACCGAGCGCAGCGTGGCCACCGCGACGCTCTTCTTCGCGCCGCCGGAGCGCCGCAGGTCGCGCGGGCTCCTGATCGGGCTGCCGGGCGCCACGAACAGCTGGAACGCGCCCGGCGCGGCGTGGTAGGCGTCGGCGACCAGCTTCAGCCGCCCCGGCTCGCGCCGCTGGTACAGGAACGCCGTCACGTAGTTGACCAGCCCGAACTCCAGGGCGCCGCCCTTCATCCGGTCGATCGCCGGGCCGCCGCCCTGGACGGTCACCGGCTCGGCCGACAACCCCTCGGCCGCGAAATAGCCGCGGTCGCGGGCGAGGTAGACCAGCGCGCTGTCGGGGATCGGGATGACGCCGATCCGGATCTTCTCCAGCGGCGCGCCGGAACCGGTCGGCCGCGGGCCGCCGGGCGCGGCCCCGCCGCAGGCCGCGAGCAGGGCGGCAAGCAGGGCGGCGAGCAGGAACAGCAGTAGGGGACGTAATCGTCTCACGGTTCTCCCTTCGAGGTCCGCCGCCGGCCCTCGCTCCCGCTGGCGGCCTGAACACAGGTCGGAACCAACGTCCTTGAGTGCACCATCGGGAGGCCCGCCTTGCAACGCCCGGTCAGAACGGGATGGCCGCCTTGTCAGACCGCCGTGATCGACCGCGACCCGTCCGGCGCGGCAGCCTGGCCGCGACGGGGTGAGCGTCGTCCGCGGTCCGGACGGATGAGAAGATCGAGAGTGCTCCGAATCGCAGAAGCAGTAATCGCGAGGTTACCGGCGCCGCTGCAGGCGCTCGTGCTGAGGCACCGTGAACTGCTGAAGTTCGCGGTGGTCGGCGGAGCGACGTTCGTGGTGGACAACGCGGTGTTCTACGGGCTGAAGCTGACCATCCTGCAACCGAAGCCGGTCACCGCGAAGATCATCGCGGTGCTCGTGGCGACGATCGTGTCCTACGTGCTCAACCGCGAGTGGTCGTTCCGGCTCAGGGGCGGTCGCGAGCGCCGCCACGAGGCGGGGCTGTTCTTCCTGGTCAGCGGCATCGGCCTGGTGCTCAGCTCGGCGCCGCTGTGGGTCTCCCGTTACGTGTTCCGCCTGGAGGCCCCCGACGTGGGCCTGGCGGCCCAGGAGATCGCCGACTTCGTGAGCGCGCAGCTCGTCGGCACGGTGATCGCCATGGTCTTCCGCTTCTGGGCGCTGCGGAAGTGGGTCTTCCCCGACGAGAAGACCCACCCCGTCGGCGTGCGGCCGGCCGCCCTTCCCCGGTACCACGGACGGCGCACCCTGCCGGTGGCCAAGCGCAAGCCGCGCAGGTCCGGCGTCCGGCAGGGTCAGCGGTAGAGGGGGGCAGCCGTAGGCGGGGTCAGCGGTAGGCGGCCGCCTGGAGGGTGTAGAGGTCGGCGTACAGGCCGTTGAGCGCCATCAGCGCCTGATGGTCGCCCTGCTCGGTGACCTTGCCGTGGTCGAGGACGTAGATCCGGTCGGCGTAGCGCACGCTGGCCAGGCGGTGGGTGATGAGCAGCACCGTACGGCCCTCGGAGTGGTCGCGGATGCGCTCGAACAGGGCGTGCTCGGCGCGGGCGTCGAGGGCCGCCGTGGGCTCGTCGCAGATGAGCAGGTCGGCGTCCCGGTGGAACCCCCTGGCCACCGCGATGCGCTGCCACTGGCCGCCGGACAGCTCGCAGCCGTCCTTGAAACGGCGGTCGAGCAGCGTGCGGTAGCCGTGCGGCAGGCCCGCGACCACCTCGTCGGCCCCGGCGACCGAGGCCGCCGCGACCAGGGCGGGCTCGCCCTTGTCGGTGCCCATGGTGATGTTGTAGCGGGCGGTGAGCGGCCAGCGGGTGTGGTCCTGGGCGATGACGGCCGTGCGCCGGCGCAGGTCGTCGGGGGGCACGTCGGCCAGGTCGACGTCGTCCCAGAAGACGGTGCCGGTGTCGGGCTCGTACAGGCCGGACAGGATCTTGGCCAGGGTGGTCTTGCCGGAGCCGTTCTCGCCCACGAACGCGATGACCTCGCCGCGCTTGATCTCGACCGTCACCCCGCGCAGCGCCGGCTGGTCGGCGCCCGGGTAGGTGAACGTCACGTCGTCGGCCACGATGCGCTCGAACCCCTCGGGCGCGGCCGCGGAGCGGGCCGTGGGCACGCGGCGCTCGGCGTCGGCGCAGAACTGGAGGAAGTCGGTGAAGTACAGGCCGTCCTCGTAGAGGCGGTTGGTGGCGTACAGGAGGTTGGCCAGCGAGGACTGGCCGGTCCTGATGGCCAGCACCGCGGTGCCCGCGACCGCGAGCGGGATCGCCGCCACGGCCAGCAGCACGCCCAGCGCGACGTAGACCAGGGCGGTGCCGAGGCCGCCCAGGGCCTCGCCGACCAGGCCGGCCAGGGTCTGGCGTCTGGCCAGGGTGAGCAGCACCTCCTGCTCGGCCCTGGCGACGGCGTCGTACATGCGCAGCAGGAAGCCGCGCATGGTGAACGAGCGCACCTCGGCGGCGGGCTCGCGGTCGGCCAGCAGCTCGGCGATGATCCACTTGCGGCGGCGGGCGGGGATGAGGGAGTACATCGTCGAGTAGCGCATGCGGGCGCCGCGCACGGTGGCCCACGCGTCGGGCAGCACGGCCAGCAGCAGCAGCGGCAGCAGCACCGGGTGGAGCACGCCCAGCACGCCGGCCGCCGCCGCGATGCCGACGGCCGCGGTGACGACGTTGATGGCCGAGCTGACCACCGCGCCGGCCACGCTGACGCCGCGCATGTTGGCGCGTTCGAGGCTGTCGTGGAACTCCGGGTCGTCGTAGGCGACCAGCTCCACCTGGCTGGTCAGGCCGTAGAGGCGTTCCTCGGTGTGGCGGGAGATCTGCGGGGTCAGGCGTGACTGCGCCCAGCCCGCGCCGGCCTGCACCACCGTGCGCAGCACGGCGGCCACGCCCACCAGGACGAGGCTGGGCAGGGCGGCCAGCACGCGGTCGGGGGTCGGGCCCTCGCTGAACAGGGCGCTCAGCACGCCGGTGGTGGCCAGCAGGCCGAAGGCGGTGAAGACGCCGCCGAGGAGGTTGAGCGCGATGGTGGCCACGGTGTCGCGGGGGCCGGCCCGCCAGGACATGCTCATCGCCTGCGCCACGAGCGAGGGCAGACGCCTGGCGATGGTCAGGAAGCCGACCTCGGCCATCTTGTCGTTGTGGGCGTACCAGTCGGAGACGGTGATCTCACCGAGTTCCAGAGGCTCATCGGGCATGCGCTGAGTGTGCGGGCGGGCACCGACGGTTTCCATCGCTTCGCGCGCCGGAGTGACAGGACGGTGGCCCGTGCGCCACCCGCCTGTCCACGGCCCGCCAGGCAAAGACGCGCGGGCGGCGGCGTGTCCCGGTCGCCCGGCGGGCGCGGGCACGATTTCATGTCCCCCGGTCACTCCACGTAACCAGAACGACACAGGGGACGGAATGCGAAGAATCACGGGGTTCGCGGTCGCGTGCGCGGTCGCCATCAGCGTCACCCAGCCCGCCTGGGCGGCCCCGCGGGAGGAGGTCCGCATCACCCGGTATCTGGGGGAGCAGCGCCTGCCGTACCTGATGCAGTTCGACGGCACCACCGTCGGCGGGGTGTCGGGCATCGACCGCGACCCGCGCACCGGCGCCTGGTACCTGATCTCCGACGACCGCTGGCGCTACGGTCCCGCCCGCTTCTACACCGCCCGCCTGGACATCGACCGGGACTCGGGCGCGTTCACCGGCATCAGCCTGACCGGCGTCACCACGCTGACCAGGCAGGACGGCACCCCCTATCCCGGCTACGGCAAGCCCGGCTCGGCCGACCCCGAGTCCATCAGGTACGACCGCTGGTCCGGCCGCCTGCTGTGGGGCGACGAGGGCGACCGCCCCGACGCCGGCCACCCCGACCTGCCGCTGGCCGCCTCCGGCGTGCGCGCCGCCGACCTCCAGGGCCGGCACCAGGGGGACCTGCGCCTGCCGGGCAACCTGCGCCTGACCACGACCGAGCACGGCCCGCGGCGCAACGCCGGTTTCGAGGGCCTGGCCGTCACCGCCCGCCGGATCACGGCGATGACCGAGGGCCCGCGGTACGAGGACGGCGAGCCGTCCACGGTCCGGAACGGCGCGCCCGCCCGGCTCACCGTGTGGGACCGGCGGGGCGTCCCGCGCGGCCAGTTCGTCTACCCGCTCGACGCGCTCCCGGCCGCGCCGGTGCCGCCCACCGGCGAGTCCGACAGCGGGGTCTCGGAGATCCTGCCCATCGACGACCACCGCTACCTGGCCCTGGAACGCTCCTGGATCGAGGGCGTCGACTACAAGGTCAAGCTGTACGAGATCGACCTGACGGGCGCGACCAACGTGCTGAGCCGGGACGACCTGAGCGCCGGGTACCGGCCGGTGAGCAAGCGGCTGGTCTACGACCTGGGCGACTTCCGGCCGCCGGTGCAGAACCTGGAGGCCATGTCGTGGGGGCCGCGGCTGGCCAGTGGGGAGTGCACGCTGGTGATCGGCTCGGACGACAACTTCAGCAGGAACGAGGTCAGCCAGTTCACGGCCTTCGCCGCCACCGGCTGCCCCTGACGCCCGGCCACCGGCCCGTGGGGGAAGGCCCGCCCGGCCACCGGCCCGGGACCGCGTAGGCGGGGCCGCCCCGCCGCCGGTCCGGCCTTCGCACGCGCGGGGGCCGGGCCGGGCCGACGGTGGTGGATATATACGAATTGGAATATTTTCCCGGGAAAGCATCATGGCTACGCTCGACAGCCATGACTCTCCTGAAGCCCGCACGCCGGGCGGCCGCCGCTCTGGCGCTCGCGCTCGCCGCCGGGTTAACCGCGGCCGTCCCCGCGCACGCGCGCGAGGCGGCCCCGCCGTCCGCCGGCACCGTCCTGCGCGGGCTGGACCTCGACCGCGCCACCGTGCTCGACCTGCAACGCGCCATGGACCACGGCCGCTTCGACGCGGTGACGCTGACCCGCTTCTACCTCGACCGCATCCGCGCGGTGGACCCGCTGCTGCACGCGGTCGTCCAGACCAACCCCGACGCGCCGGCCGAGGCCGAGCGCAGCGACCGGCGCCGCCGCCGGGGCGCGCACGGGCCACTGGAAGGCGTCCCGGTCCTGCTCAAGGACAACATCGACACCGCCGCGCCGCTGCGCACCACCGCCGGCTCGCAGGCGCTGCTCGGCGCCCGGCCGGCCGCGGAGGCGTTCCTCGTCCAGCGGCTGCGGGCGGCCGGCGCGGTGATCCTGGGCAAGGCCAACCTGTCGGAATGGGCCAACTTCCGCTCCAGCCCGTCCTCCAGCGGGTGGAGCGCGATCGGCGGGCAGACCAGCAACCCCTACGTCCTCGACCGCAACCCCTGCGGGTCGAGCAGCGGCTCGGCGGTCGCCGCCGCCGCCACCCTGGCCGCCGTCACCATCGGCACCGAGACCGACGGCTCGATCGTCTGCCCGGCCGGGATCAACGGCGTGGTCGGCATCAAGCCCACGATCGGGCTGGTCAGCCGGGCCGGCGTGGTGCCGATCTCGGCCCGGCAGGACACCGCGGGGCCGATCACCAGGAACCTCACCGACGCCGCCGCCGTGCTCTCGGCCATCCAGGGACCGGACCCGCGCGACCCCGCGACCGTCCCGGGTGGCGACCGCGACTACCTCAAGGCCCTGCGTCCCGGCGCCCTGAACGGCGCCCGCGTCGGCGTGTGGCGCTCGGTCGCGGGCGACAACCAGGAGGTGCGCGCCGCCCTGGACGCCACCGTCGCCACCCTCAGGGCCCGCGGCGCGACCGTGGTGGACGTCGAGCTGGAGGGCATGGACCAGGCCGGCGAGGCCGAGTTCCCGGCGCTGCTGACCGAGTTCAAGCACGACCTGAACGCCTACCTCGCCGCCACCCCCGGACGGCACCCCGCCGACCTGGCCGGGCTGATCGACTTCAACCGCCGGCACGCCGGGACCGAGCTGCGGTACTTCGGCCAGGAGGTCTTCGAACAGGCGCAGGCCACCACCGGCGACCTGGACGACCCCGCCTACCGCGCACTCCGCGACCGGGCCACCACGCTGGCCCGCCGCGCGATCGACTCGGCGATGGCCGCCGGCCGCCTGGACGCGCTGCTCGCCCCCACCAACCACGCGGCCTGGCTGACCGACCTGACCAAGGGCGACGACTTCACCGGCTTCGTCTCCTCCTCCGCGCCCTCGGCGATCTCCGGCTATCCGGCGGTCACCGTCCCGGCCGGGTACGCCAGGGACGTCCTGCCGCTCGGCGTCACGTTCTTCGGCGGGCGGTTCTCCGAGCCGTCCCTGATCGCTCTCGGATACGCCTTCGAGCAGGCCGCTCAGGTCCGCAAACCGCCGACGTACCTGCGCACCCTGCCCTGAGCGACCCGGCGGCGGGCTACGGTAGGGGCGACGGTCACGACGGGAAGGAGGCGAGGTGCGCACCAGGCTGCCCGCCGCGCTGCTTCTCGTCCTGTCGTGGCTGCTCCCCGCGACGGGCCACGCCGCCGTCGCCGCCCAGGTCGCCGCCCCGGCCGTCACGCAGGCCGTCACGCAGGCTGTCACGCAGGTCACGGCGATCCAGGCGGCGGCCGACCCGCTCGCCGTCGCCCGGCTCGGCTCCACGCCGCCGCCGCCTCCGCTCGCGCAGGTCAGGCAGGCGGGGCACGACCAGGCCGGGCCCGGCGGGCAGGCGCTGCCCGCCGCGGCCCCGGCCCGGCTGCTCCACGTCTGGTCGGCCGTCGTACGGCGGCCCGCCGCCCGTGCCGCCGCCGACCGGCCCGGAGGCGCGGCGGCGGCCCGCGCGCCTCCCTCCACGGTGCTCTGAAGATCCTTCTTCCGCACACCTGAGCCTGTGGAGGCCTCATGTCACGTGCGCCCATGTGGCGCGCGCTGGCGGCGTTCGCCGTCATCGCGACCTCGATCATCCTGTCCCTCACCGCCACGCCACGCCTCGGCCTCGACCTGCGCGGCGGTACCCAGCTCGTCTTCGAGGCCAGAGACTCCCCGACGGTCACGGCCGACTCCTCGGCCACCGACCGCGCCCTCGACGTGCTCCGCCGCCGGGCGGACGCGCTGGGGGTCGTCGATCCCACCCTGGCCCGCTCCGGCGAGAAGCGGATCATCGTCGAGCTGCCCGGCGTGCTCGACCCGAGCAAGGCGGCCGAGGTCATCGGCCGCACCGCCCAGCTCGCCTTCCACCCGGTCACCGGCCCGGGCAAGGCCGGGGACGCCACCGCGCTGCCCGACGAGAGCGGCAGCCCGCTCGCGCTCGGCCCGGCGGCGATCAGCGGCGACGGCGTCAGCGACGCCACCGAGCGCAGCGACCCGCAGCGCGGGCCCGGCTGGTCGGTCACGGTCGACTTCCGCGACGCCGACGCCTGGCAGCGGATGACCGGCGCGGCCGCCTGCCAGCCCGCGGGCGACCCGAAGCGGCGCGTCGCCATCGTGCTCGACAAGAAGATCATCTCGTCGCCGCAGCTCGACCCGTCCGTGCCGTGCGGCGCCGGCATCCCGGGCGGCAACACCGAGATCACCGGGTCCTTCACCCACGAGGAGGCCCGCGACCTGGCCGTGCTGATCAAGGGCGGCGCGCTGCCCGTGCCGCTCGACCTGGTCGAGCAGCGGACGGTCGGCCCCACGCTGGGCGCCGACGCCATCGAGGCCAGCGTCAAGGCCGCGATCGCCGGGCTGGTGCTGACCGCCCTGTTCATCATCGTGATCTACCGGCTGTCCGGCCTGCTCGCCGCCATCGCGCTCACCTGCTACGGCCTGATCTCCTACGCCGCGCTGGTCGCGATGGGCGCGACGTTCACGCTGCCCGGCCTGGCCGGGTTCGTGCTGGCCATCGGCATGGCGGTCGACGCCAACGTGCTCGTCTTCGAACGCGCCAGGGAGGAGTACGGCCTGGCCCCGGCCCGCGGGCTCGCCCCGGCGCTGAACCGGGGGTTCAGGAACGCCTGGAGCGCCATCGCCGACTCCAACGTCACCACGCTCATCGCCGCCGCGCTGCTGTTCGGGCTGGCCTCCGGGCCGGTCAAGGGGTTCGGCGTGACGCTGGCGATCGGCGTGCTGGCCTCGCTGGTGTCGGCCATGCTGATCACCCGCGTGCTCACCCAGGCGGTCATCGGCCGGATCGGGCCGCGCCTGTCGGGCCTGGCCTCGCCGGGCGCGGTCCGGACGTGGCTGGCCCGCCGCAACCCCCAGCTCATGAAGGCCAGGAAGCTGTGGCTGGCGGTCGCGGGCGGCCTGGTCATCGCGGCGCTGGCCGGGCTGTTCACCCGGGGCCTGGACTTCGGGGTCGAGTTCACCGGCGGCCGGCTCGTGGAGTTCGGCACGTCCAGGACGGTCGACGCCGACACGGCCCGGCGGCTCGTGAGCGAGGCGGGCTATCCGGGCGCGGTCGTGCAGGCCGCCGCCGACGGCGTGACCGTGCGGGCGGGGCAGCTCGACCCGGCCAAGGTCCAGGCCGCGCTGGAGGGGCGGGGCGGCGCGGTGAGCAAGGTGCGCGACGAGTTCATCGGCCCCACGCTGGGCGAGGAGCTGCGCCGCAACGCCGTCATCGCGCTCGGCGTGGCCGTGGCGGCGCAGCTGCTCTACCTGGCGGTGCGCTTCCGGTGGACGTTCGGCACGGCGACCGTGCTGGCGCTGCTGGTGGACCTGGCCGTGGTGATCGGGCTGTTCGCCTGGCTCGGCAAGCCGGTGGACGGCGTGTTCCTCGCCGCGATGCTGACCGTGGTCGGCTACTCGGTCAACGACAAGGTGGTGGTGTTCGACCGGGTGCGCGAGCTGTGGGCCGCCCGCCGCACCGCGCCGCTGGCCGAGGCGGTGAACACGGCGATCCTGCAGACCGTGCCGCGGACCGTCAACACCGGGCTCGGCGCGCTGTTCGTGCTGGTCGCGCTGGCCCTCTTCGGCGGCGACTCGTTGCGCGACTTCGCGATCGCGCTGGTCACCGGCATCGTCGTGGGCACGCTGACGTCGTCGTTCGTGGCCGGTCCCGCGGCCATCGGCCTGGCCCGGTACGACCGCCGTCCGGCCCCCCAGCCGCCCGCGCCCAAGGCCGCCCGGCGGCCCCGCGAGGGCTCGGGAGCCGTGTTGTGACCGGCGCCGCGGGCCCGCCTCGCGCAAGCGGGCCCGCGGCGTCGCGGGGTCAGAGCCGGGCGAGCCAGTCCAGGAGGATGGCGTTGACCTCGGCCGGGCGTTCCTGCTGGATCCAGTGGCCGCAGTCGTCCAGGAGCCGGGAGGAGACCAGGCCGGGCAGGGTGGTGGGGAAGGCGTCGATCGCGCCGGACAGCCACCGGGTCGTGTCGTCCTCGGCGCCGCCGACGAACAGCGAGGGCTGGACGATCGGCGCGCCGTCGTGCGGCGCGAGGTCTTCCCAGTCGCGGTCCATGTTGCGGTAGCGGTTCAGCGCGCCGGTCAGGCCGGTGCGCTCGAACTCGGCGGCGTAGAAGTCGAGGTCGGCCTCGCTCAGCCAGCCGGGCAGCGTGCCGCCGGCCGGGAACCGGTCGCGCATCCTGCCGCCCGGGGCCACGAACAGCGGGTGGGGCGCGTCCGGGCCCGGCTTGGTGTCGGCGGACAGGGCCGCGTACGTGCCCGCCAGCCAGCCCCGGACGTCCGGCTCGATCTCGGCCTCGGCGCGGCCGGGCGTCTGGAAGTAGCTGACGTAGAACTCGTCCGTCCCGCCCATGGCGGCGAACGTCTCGGTGGGACGCGGCCCGCCGCGCGGCGTGTACGGCACGCTGAGCATGGCGACCGCGCGGAAGACGTCCGGCCTGAGCAGGGCGCTGTGGGCGGCGATCGAGGAGCCCCAGTCGTGGCCGGCGATCACCGCGGTCCGCTCGCCCAGCGCCCGCACCACCGCCACGGCGTCCTCGACCAGCTCGGTCATCCGGTACGCGGCCACGTCCGCCGGCTTGGACGAGCGGCCGTAGCCGCGCACGTCCACCGCCACCGCCCGGTACCCGGCGGCGGCCAGCGCCGGGAGCTGGTGCCGCCAGGAGTACCACGACTCGGGGAAGCCGTGCACCAGCAGCACCAGCGGCCCCTGCCCCGCCTCCACGAGATGGACGCGGCCGGCGGGGGAGGGCACCAGACGGTGGACGCCCTCGGCGACCGGGGTGAGCTGCGACATCGTTCCTCCACGCACATGAGTCCTGGCCTGTCACCAGGATCATGCGCGGCCCGTGCCGCGGCCCGCCAACTCCGTTGCCGTTTCGGCAAACCCTGCGCTAAAGGTCGGTGGCGATGATCTTCTCGATGTTCCGCTCGGCCAGCGCCGTGATGGTGACGAACGGGTTCACCGTGGTGTTGCCGGGGATCAGCGAGCCGTCGATGACGTACAGGCCGGGGTAGCCGTTCAGGCGGCCGTGGTTGTCGGTGGCCTTGTTCAGCACCGCGCCGCCGAGCGGGTGGTACGTGAGGTGGTCGCCCCAGATCTTGTACACGCCGAACAGGTCGGTGCGGTAGATCGTCCCCTCCTTGGCGTTGATCTTGTCGAAGATCGTTTTCGCCATGTCGATGGACGTCTGCTTCCAGGCGGTCTGCCAGCTCAGGTCCACCTTGCCGGTCGCGGCGTTCCAGGAGAACTGCGCCCGGTGCGGGGTGTTGGTGATCGACAGGTAGAACGAGGCGTACGTCTCGATCCCGGTCGGCAGCGGCGCCACCTCGGCGAACGCGCCCCCGGCCGTCCAGTTGTCGATGCCCGCGCACGGGATGGCCGACTGCAGCTTGCCGGTCGGGTCCCACAGGTGGTTGGCCCGGCCGCACATGACGTTGCCGTTGTCGCCCCAGCCCTTGCCGACCTCGTCGTCCAGGCCGGGCAGCGCGCCGGTGGCCTTCAGCCTGACCAGCAGCTTGCTCGTGCCGACGCTGCCCGCGGCGAAGAACACCCGGGCGGCCGTGACGGTCTTGGCGGCGGTGACCGAGCCGTCGGTGGCGAGCTGGTCGATCCGGACGGTGTAGCCGCCGCCCGCCGCCGGGGCGACCGAGGTGACCTGGTGCAGCGGCGAGATCGTCACCCTGCCGGTCGCGCGGGCCCGCGCCAGGTAGGTCTTCTGCAGGGACTTCTTGCCGTGGTTGTTGCCGTACAGGATCTCGCCGGCCAGCGCCGACTGGGTGGCCGTGCCGGCCGCCTCCTGCTTCATGTAGTCCCAGTCGTAGACGTCCGGGACGAAGGTGAACGGGAAGCCGGAGCGCTGGGCGTGCTTGCGGCCCACGCGGGCGTACTGGTAGCACGCGGTGGTGTCGAACCAGGCCGGGTCCACCAGGCCGACGCCGAGGCCGGAGTTGGCGCGCGGGTAGTAGACGCCGTACATCTCGTCGGCGTCGACCGACGGGAGCACGGCGGCGAAGTTCTCCCGCTTGGGCGTGACGGCCATGCCGCCGTTGACCAGCGAGCCGCCGCCGACCCCGCGGCCCTGGTAGACCGTGATGCCGGCGAACTCCTCGGCGTCCAGGATGCCGGTGTAGCGGGGGATGTCCCGGTCGATGGGGAAGCCGAGGAAGTAGTTGAGCGGCGCCTTGGTCCTGGTGCGCAGCCAGTACGAGCGATAGTCGGGCTCGCGCGTGTTGCAGAAGATCTTGCCGTCCGGGCCGGGCGTGTCCCAGGCCATGCCCATCTCGATCATGTGCACCTCGACGCCCGCCTGGGCCAGGCGCAGGGCGGCCACCGAGCCGCCGTACCCGGTGCCGATCACCAGGACGGGCACGCGGGCGCCGTCGGCGATCGGCCCGTCGGCGACGGCGGCAGTGGCGGCGGTGGCGGCGGCGGCGCGGCCGGGCAGTGCGGCGGCGCCCAGGAGGGAGGCGGTTCCGGCGATGAAGGTGCGGCGGCTGGTGTTCATGTCACGTGCCCTCGCTCGGTCGGTCTGACGCGGACTCGGTCGGTCTGACGGAGGGTGCCGGGCCGCCGGTCAGCATGCAGGCCGTGTCGAGGCCCAGCACGTGGTTGAGCCGGCCGAAGGCCCACCAGGAACCGATGCTCATGCTCAGTTCCACGATCTCGTTCTGGCTGTAGTGCTCGGTCATCCGGGACCAGAACTCCTCGTCGAGCCCGTGGTGGTCCAGGGCGTAGCGCTCGGCGTACTCGGCGGCGAGCCGGGTGCGCGCGTCGAAGGCGTCCGTGGTGCGCCAGTCCGCGACCGCGTCGGCGAAGCCGTCCTCGACCTTGACGCCGTCGCGCTCGGTGCGCCAGTCGAGGCAGAAGACGCAGCCGTTGATCTGCGCGATCCGCAGCCGGGCCGCCTCGAACTCGCGCAGGCCCAGCGTGGTGTGGGCGTAGACGGCCATGGAGAACTTCGAGGCGGCGGTCCCGATGCCGGGGACCAGCTCGCCCCAGACGTACGCGATCGGGTCCTTGCCGCCGGGAACGTCGACGATCATGCGTTCTTCCTTCCGAGCCGGCCGGACGCGGGGCGCAGCGGGACGTCGAGCGCGTCGTACAGGCCGGGCGGGGCGGTGGCGAGCCAGTCGATGGCGTTCACCAGCCGGCCCGCCGCGGTGGCGTTCCCGCCCGCCGAACGGCTGCCGCCCTCGTCGGTGGCCTCGATCGTGACCTCGATGCGCGGGCGGCCCTCGACGATGACCCGGTGGGCGCCGTCGCCGCCGTCCGGGGGGAGCGGCCAGTCGGGGGCGCAGGCGGGGTGGATGCGGGTGACGTGCTCGATCACGATGCGCGGCTCGCCCTCGACGATGCCCTGCACCTCGAACCGCACCGCGCCCTGGGTGCCGGCCTCGAAGTCGCCCATGCCGGCGGTGGTGACCGTGCGGTCGAGCGCACGCCGCTCGACGACCTCGCGGATCTCCTCCAGCGTGACGCCGAGGGCCCGCGCCATCAGCCGTACCTGCCCGCCCCACACCATGGACGGGACGGTCGGCGCGATCATCGGCGGCTCGTAGTCCATGGGCTGGCCCATGCCGACCATGTACCGGACCGCGTCCGGGCGGTCGTAGCCGGAGTAGTCGAAGATCTCCTGGCAGCGGATGGCGTCCACGACCGAGCCGAGGCCGCTGAGCAGCAGGGGCAGCAGGTCGTTGCCCCAGCCGGGGTCGATGCCGGAGGCGAACAGCGAGCCGCCGCCCTCCGCGACGGCGGCCAGCACCTGGTCCCGCAGCTCGGGCGGCGCGCCGCGGTGGTCGTAGAGGGCGTACAGGGAGGGCGTGACGACGACGGCGCCGGCCCGGACGGCCCGCAGGACGTCGGCCAGGGCGTCGTCGGGACGCAGGTCGCCGGAGGCGGCGTACACGACGGCCCTCGGGCGGGCGGCCAGGACGGCGGCGGCGTCGTCCGTGGCGGTGACGCCGAGGTCGCGGCCGAGTCCGGCGAGCTCCCCGGCGTCGCGGCCGGCCTTGTCCGGGGAGTGCACGACGACGGCGGCGAGACTGAGGTCGGGATGGGCCTCCACGGCCCTGATGGCGGCGCGGCCGACGTTGCCGGTACCCCACACCACGGTGGACGTCATGGGCGGAGCGTAGCAAGCGCTTGGTTTGGTGTACAGGGCCCACAATCGGCCTCCCGCCCGGCCCCCCTCAGCCCTCGACGGCCTTGATGAACAGGTCTCCGGTGGCGGGGTCGACGAGGCGGTCGCCCGTGAGCCGGCACCGGGGCCCGGCTCCCGGCAACCGGGGCCGCCGGTCAGGGGGCGTCGAGGGCGATGCCGTACAGGTGGTCCACCCGGATCCTGATGACCACGCGGCGGCCCCTGGCCATCTCCGCCAGGAAGGCGGCCTCGTCCGCCGGGTCGGGGAAGCCGCCGGCCATCTCCAGCAGCTCGCGTCCGGTGGCGTCGCCCGGGGTGAGCGACGGCTCGGAGACCTCCGCCCGTCCTTCGGCGACGGCGTACGACAGGACGTTCTCGCCCTGCAGGTGCACCGTCGCCCGCGGGTCGGCGAGCAGGTGGCGCACCTTGACGCGGCCCTCGGCGGAGGAGATGCGCAGGACGCGTCCGGCGGCGTCCCAGCGCAGGGCCATCGAGGCCAGGTGCGGGCGGCCGTCGCGCTTGAGCGTCGCCAGCACGCCGAAGGGCTGGCGGGCGATGATCCGCAGGAGCTCGTCCTCGGTGAGGGGGCGGGCGCCGGGGCCCTGTCCAGGGCCGTACGCGGGCTCGGTCATGGTGATCAGTCCCGTTTCGTGGTGCGAGAGGGGGTTCAGAGGGCGGCGGGCTGGTCGGCCCGCGACGCCTCGGCGGACGCGGCGGCCCGGGGCCGGCGCAGGACGGCCAGGGCGACCACGACGGCCGCCGCGAGCAGCCCGGCCGAGGTGGCGAAGGCCAGGTGGTAGCCGCCGGTCAGCGCCGCCGCCTCGGCCGCCCCGCCGGCGCGCAGCTCCTGCGTACGGGAGGCGGCCAGCGTGGTCAGGACGGCCACGCCCAGCGCCATGCCGATCTGCTGGGTGGTGTTGAACACCCCCGAGGCGAGGCCGGCGTCGTCCGGGCGGGCGGCCGACATGCCGAGCGTGGTCAGCGCCGGCAGCGCCAGCCCGCCACCCGCGATCAGCACCATGACCGGCAGCAGGTCGGTGACGTAGCCGGCGTCCACCGGCACCCGCGTGAGCCAGGCCATCGCGGCCAGCAGCAGCACCAGCCCGGCCAGCAGCACGGCCGGCGCGCCGAAGCGGGCGCTCAGCCGCGCCGACACGAACAGCGACACGCCGCCGATCGCCACGGCCGCCGGGAGCATGGCCAGCCCGGTGGCGAGGGCGCCGTACCCGAGCACCTTCTGCATGTAGAGCGCGACGATGATCTGGAAGGCGAACATCGCCGACAGCGCCAGCATCTGCACGACGTTGGCCCCGGCCACGTTGCGGGAGCGCAGCACCCGCAGCGGCATCAGCGGCGTGCGCGCGGTGGCCTGGCGCAGGAAGAAGCCGGCGAGCAGGGCCAGCGACACCGCGCCGAACGCCAGGGTGTGCACGGCGAGCCAGCCGTGCTCCTCGACCTTGACCACGGTGTAGATGCCCAGCATCAGGCCCGAGGTGACCAGCAGCGCGCCGGTCACGTCGGCGCCCCGCGCGAGGCCGAGGCCCCGGTCGGCGGGCAGCGCGGGCAGCGCCAGCACGATCGTCGCCAGCCCGATCGGCAGGTTGATGAAGAAGATCCAGTGCCAGCTCAGCGCATCGGTGAGCACGCCGCCGAGCACCTGCCCGATCGACGCGCCGGCCGCGCCGGTGAAGCTGAAGACCGCGATCGCCCGCCCCCGCTCGCGCGGCTCGGTGAACAGCGTCACCAGGATGCCGAGCACGACGGCCGAGGCCATCGCGCTGCCGACACCCTGGAGGAACCGGGCGGCGATGAGCAGGCCCTCGCTGCCCGCCACGCCGGCCAGCAGGGACGCGCCGGTGAACACCGCGTTCCCGGCCAGGAACATCGTCCGGCGGCCCACGAGGTCGCCGAGCCGTCCGGCCAGCAGCAGCAATCCGCCGAACGCGAGCAGGTACGCGTTGACGACCCAGCTCAGCCCGGCGGGGGAGAACCCCAGGTCGCGCTGGATGGCGGGCATGGCCACGGTGACGATGCTGCCGTCGAGGATGGTCATCAAGGCGGACGTCGACAACACGGCCAGGGCGGTGCGCCGGGAGGTGAGGGACATGGTCGTCTCCTGTTCAAGGGGTGCAACAGGAGAGACCGTAGCAGATAGTTCCGTTACAGACGATATGCCACGGAACTACTTAGCCGCGTTCCCTGGCCCGCCGGACCGGCTGCGGCGCCTCGGCCGGGGTCTCCAGGTGGCCGGTGACCAGCCGCTTCAGGGCGCGTACCAGCACCTCCCGCTCGTCGTCCGGGATCGAGCCGAGGGCCGCGGCGTGCACGCCGTCCACGATCTCCTGGCTGCGCCGCGCCACCTGCGCGCCCTTCTCGGTCACGGCGATGATCCGGGCCCGCCGGTCGGTGCTCGACGGCCGCCGCTCGGCCAGCCCGGCCTTCTCCAGGGCGTCGACGGTGACCACCATCGTGGTCTTGTCCATGTCGCCGATCTCGGCGAGCTGGATCTGCGTGCGCTCCTCCTCCAGGGCGTGCACGAGCACGCAGTGCATGCGCGCGGTCAGCCCCAGCTCGGCCAGCGCCGCCGCCATCCGGGTGCGCAGCACGTGACTGGTGTGGTCGAGCAGGAACGACAGGTCGTGCTCGGTACGCGAGGGCGCCATCGAAGTCATGTGGTCGAGGCTACCAACTCATCCCGTAGCGGATTATCCGCTGAAGAACGTCCACCCTGACGGTCTAGCGCAAGTTGATCTCACTATGTATGTTCGGACCGAAGGAAAGTTTCGTCCATGGAGGCATGGTGGGCAAGAAGTTTCACGTTCTGGCGTTACCGATCGCCGTGGCCGCTCTGGCCGCAGTGGCGTCCCCCGCGCAGGCGGCGACGGGATACGACCGCTGCCAGGAAGGCAACTACTGCCTGTTCTCCGGTCTCGACGGCACCGGCGACATCGTCCAGCTCCAGGCGAGCACGGCCAACCTGGCGGCCCTGGGCATGGGCGACCGCGCCAAGTCCGACTGGAACCGCACCGACACGCTCATCCATCTCTACTCCGAGGCCGACTACGGCGGCTGCTCGGCCGTCACCGGCCCGCGCGGCAAGGGCAACTTCTACATCACCTTCCGCGACTTCTTCGACTCCGTCCGTTTCGGCGGCCCGAACGGCCCCTCCTGCTCCATCGGCGGCGACGAGCTGAGCATCAAGCGCGCCGCGACCACCGACTCCCACGGCTGACCTTCGAACCCTCCGGCCGGCCCCGCGAACCCCGCGGCGGCCGGCCGTCGCCGTTCCCGGCCCGGGGGGTGTCGCGTTGATCGTTGCGCCCGTACGCTCCCTTCATGCCGGACGTCGTCTCCCTGATCTTCCTCCTGGTGCTGATCGGCGTGCTCGTGATGCTGGCCTGCGGCGCGACGATCTTCGCCGCGGAGACCGCCCCGCTCGGGCGGCACGGCCGGATGCGCTCCGGCCATCTGGTCGCCGGCGCGTGGGTGGCGGCGGCCGGGCTCACGCTGATGGCGCTGATGGCCTGGTCGACGCACGAGGACGTGCACTATGACGACTTCGGGTCCGAGATCACCCTGCTGGCGGCCATCGTGGGCGCCACGACGTTCGTGCTCGGGCTCGGCCCCTTCGTCCCCTGGCTGCTGGGCGTGCTCGGGCGGGGCGGCGTCCGGCTTCCGGCGGCCCTGCGGCTCTCGGCCCGGCACCTGGCCGACCGGCGCGCGCGGACGGCCCCCGCGGTGGCCGCGACCATGATCGCCACGGCCTTCGCCGTCGCGGTGGCGACCGTGGCGGCGGCCGGGACCGCGCAGTCCAGGGCGCAGTACCTCCCGCAGGCGCGGCCGGGGACGCTCGTCGTACGGCTCGATCCCGCACGACCGGCTCCCGGCATCGCCGCCGTCCGGCAGGAGCTGCCCGGAACGGACGTCGCCCAGGGCCTGACGCCGGTCCACCCGTTCGGCCTCACCGTGTCGACGGCCGGCTCCGCGACGTCCTTTCGCGACTACATCGGCGACCAGGCGCTGCTGCGCTACCTCACGGGGGACCCGTCGTTCCCGTACGACGAGGGCAGGGCCGTGGCGGTCACGTCCGAGCCGGGCCGGCACGACACCGTCACGATCGAGTACCGCGCCCCCGAGGACCCGCCGGGCGAACCGAGAATCTCCAGGACGGTTCCCGCGACCTTCGTCGCCCCGGCCGCCGCAGGCGTCGAGGCGGTCTTCCTGCCCGCGCGGCTGGTGCTCGGCATGGGCGTCAAGCTGGAGCTGGAGGCGCTGATCGTCGATCCCTCCCTGCACCGGGTCACGGCGGCCGACCGGGACCGCGTCCAGGAGCGGCTGGGCGAGAGCGGGCAGGCGTACCTGGAGGAGGGCTTCGTGCCCTCGTACAACTGGCTGCTCTTCCCGGGGGCGGCCGCGCCGGCCGCTCTGGCCGGGGCGCTCGCGGCCACGGCCAGGTCGCGCCGTCCGGACCGCCTCCTGCTCCGGGTCGGTGGTTCTCCGGCCGCGGCGCGCGGCCTCACCGCCTGCCGGGCGGCCCTGGCGGCGGCCTGCGGCGCGGTGCCCGGCGCCGCCGCCGGATGTGTCGCCGGGCTGCTGCTGGCCTGGCCCTTCACGACCTCGGTGGACTGGGACCCGGTGCCGCGGGTGCCGTTCGAGACGCCGTGGAGCTCGATCGCCCTGGCGACCGTCGCGCTCCCCGTGCTGGCGGCGGCGGTCGCGCTGCTGCTCAGGCCCGGCCGCCGCCCGTAGGGCGGTCAGGAGAAGGCGGATTCACCGGTCAGGTCGGAAGAGAGTTTCCACAGGCGGGCGGCGGAGTCCGGGTCGAGGGCCCAGGGTTTGACGCCGCCGATCAGCATGTCGTCGCCCGTCGCCGGCTCGGCCAGGTCGCAGTCCTGGCAGTAGGCGCCGCCGTGCGCGTCCAGCAGGGGTGACGTGGCCGCCCACACCGCGGTCGCCGCGCCCTGTTCCGGGGTCTTGAAGCCGTCGGCCCGGCGTCCGTCGGCCGTGATCCAGCCCTGGGCGACCTGTTCCTCGCGGGGGATGCGGCGCTGCAGCGGGGTGAGGATGCTGCCCGGATGCACGGCGAAGGCCCGCAGGCCGTCGGCCGCGCCGAGGGCGTCGAGATGGACGGCGAACAGGGCGTTGGCCGTCTTGGACTGCCCGTAGGCCGCCCAGTGGTCGTAGCCGTGGCGGAAGTGCGGGTCGTCCCAGCGGATGTCGGACAGGAAGTGCCCCGAGGAGGAGACCGACACCACCCGGGCCCCGGCGAGCGCCGGGCGCAGCCGGTTGACCAGGGCGAAGTGGCCGAGGTGGTTGATGGCGAGATGCGCCTCCCAGCCGGGGCCGACCGGCCGGTGGGGGTGGGCCATGACGCCCGCGTTGCCGATGACGACGTCGAGGCCGCGGCCGGTCTCCAGGAACCGGTCGCCGAAGGCGCGGACGCTGCCGAGGTCGGCCAGGTCCAGCTCGGCCACCTCCGTGCGGGGGAGGTCGCGCAGCGCGTCCCGCGCCACGCCGGGACGGCGGGCGGGCACGACGACGTGCGCTCCCGCCCGTACCAGTGCGCGGGTGGCCGCCAGGCCGAGGCCCGAGTAGCCGCCGGTGATCAGGACGTTCCGGCCGGACAGGTCGATGCCGGCCAGGACGTCGTCGGCCGTGCTGTGCGGGCCGAAACCCGAGCCGATCTTGTGTTGGGTACGTGCCATGTCCCCGACCGTAGAATCTAGAGTGCAATCTAGGTCAAACTATGGCGAGGTGCCATGAGCAGGGACGCGGACCGCCTGTCCATCGGGGACGTCGCGCGGGCCACCGGGCTCGGCGTGCACGCGCTGCGCTTCTTCGAGCGCGAGGAGCTGTTCCTGCGCCCGATCCCGCGTACGGCCGGCGGGCAGCGGGCCTACGACCAGGCCGACGTGGAGTGGCTGCTGCTGTGCAACCGGCTGCGGGAGTCCGGCATGCCGATCGCCACCCTGCGCAGGTTCGCCCACCTCGTACGCTCGGGGCCGGGCAACGAGCCGGAGCGGCTCGCGCTGCTGGAGGAGCACGAGCGGGCCGTCCGCGACCGGATCGCCGGCCTGACGGCGAGCCTGGAGATCATCCACGGCAAGGTCGTCGCCTACCGCCGGCACGTCCGGGACGGGACCGCGGCCGGGGTCTGGTCGCCGACCCCGTCGCCTTCACCGTAGAGCGGCGGGGGCTGCCCTAGGATCAAGGACCCATGAGCCCGTTGCCCACGCTGTCCGCCACGGAGATCCGCGCCGAACGCCTGCTGCTGCGCAAGGCCCACGACGGCGACCGGGACGGTCTCGTCGAGCTGATGACCGACCCCGAGGTGCGCGAGCACCTGGGCGGCCCGCGGCCGCGGGCCGACGTCGAGCGTTTCCTCGACGCCGCCGGGACCGCCGCCGCGACGGCCGCGCCGGGCGGCTACGTCATCGCCGACCTGGTCACCGACCGGCTCCTCGGGACGCTGGCGCTCGACCGCCGCGCGGCCGATCGTCCCGGGCACGTCACCGGCGACGGCGAGGAGCTGGAGCTGTCGTACGTGCTGCGCCGCCCGGCCTGGGGCAGCGGGTTCGCCCACGAGGCGGCGACGGCCGCGCTGCGCGCCGCGGCGGGCGAGCTGCCCGACCAGCCGGTGGTGATCGTCACCAGGACGGCGCACGGACGATCGCTGAGACTGGCCGCCCGCCTGGGCTTCCGTCCGGTCGCCACCTTCGAGGAGTTCGGCGCCGAGCAGACCCTCTGCGCCGCCCGGCTGTCCCGGTTCAAGAGCTGACCTCACCGCCGGCGGGCCGGCTCCTCCGGGGTGAGCAGGAGGGCCATGATGCGGTCGAGCGCGGCCAGGTCGCCGGGGTCCAGGGCCAGCAGGGAACGCGGCGGACGGGCCAGGATGCGCTCGGCCTCCTCGGCGGCGGCCGTCCCCGCCGGGGTCAGCGTGACGATCTTGCTGCGGCGGTCGTCGGGGGAGACGCTGCGGGTCACGTGGCCGCGCCGCTCCAGGTCGTCGACCATCAGGGTGGTGTACGGCTTGTCGGTGGACAGCTCGGCGGTCAGCTCCCGCATGGTCATCGGCCCGGCCAGCAGGCGGCGCAGCGCCTTGACCCGGAAGAAGCTCATGCCGAGCGTCTCGGCCACCTCCTTGCGGCGGTCCTCCTGCCGCAGGACGAGGTCGTACATCGCCGCCCAGACGCGGGCCACGGCGTCGTGCCCGGCACTGCCGGAGTTGCCGGGACTGCCGGAGGTGTCGGTCATGAGGCGTCCGCCGTTCTGTCGGGAGCGTGGGCGAGCCGTTCGGCGGTACGGGTGGCGCTGCGGCGGGCCCAGCCGGTCGTGGTCAGGATACCGAGCAGCAGGATGGCCAGCCCGCACCCGGCGACGATCCACCAGCCGATGTGGCTGGCCCGCGGGAACCCGGCGGCGAACGGACCGGCCACCGCCGAGGTGACCAGCGAGCCGATGACCGCGACGCCGAGCGACTGGCCGATCTGGCGGCTGGTGGAGGCCACCGCCGCGGCCACGCCGGCCTGGGCGCGCGGCATGCCGGACACGGCGGTGTTGGTGATCGGCGCGTTCAGCATGCCGAACCCCACCCCGAACAGCACGTACGAGGCCATGAGCCGCCAGGTCGGCGTGTCCGCCGCCAGCCCGGTCATGATCAGGCCGCTGGCCGCCATGGTGACCCCGGCCACCACCAGCGGGACGCGCGGCCCGGCGGTCCCGACGATCCGGCCCGACAGCGGCGCGCAGACCACGGTGAGCCCGGCCATGGGCAGCGTGTAGAGGCCGGCGTGCAGTGCGGACAGGCCCAGCACGTCCTGGAGGTAGAGGGTGTTGACGAACAGGAACCCGGCCAGCGCGGAGAAGCCGCACACCGCGATGACCGTGGCCCCGGTGAACGGCGCGCTGCGGAAGAAGCGCAGGTCGATCAGCGGGTCGGTGCGGCGCAGCTCGTACGGCGCGAGGACGGCCAGCGCCAGCGCCGCGACCGCGAAGCAGCCCAGCGTGCGCGGGGACGTCCAGCCGGCCGCCGGCGCCTCGATGAAGCCGTACGTCAGGGTGGCCAGCAGCACGATGACCAGCGCCTGTCCGACCGGGTCCACCCGGCGCGGGCGCGGCGCGCGCGACTCGGGCACGAACAACGCGCACAGCGCGAACGCGGCCAGGCCCACCGGGATGTTGATCCAGAAGATCGCCTGCCAGCCGACCGAGTCCACCAGTGTGCCGCCGACCAGCGGGCCGAGCGCCATGCTGATGCCGATCACGCCGCCCCACACGCCGATCGCGCGGGCCCGCTCACGCGGCTCGGTGAAGGTGTTCGTGATGATCGACATGGCGACCGGGTTGAGCATGGACCCGCCGACGGCCTGCAACGCCCGCGCCGCGATCAGCCAGCCGAGGCCGGGCGCGAGCGAGCACATGAGCGAGCCGAGCGTGAACAGCGCCAGCCCCGTCTGGAACGTGCGCCGGCGGCCGACCCGGTCGCCGGTCGAGCCGGCCAGCATGAGCAGGCTCGCCAGGACCACCGTGTAGGCGTCGATGATCCACTGGAGGCCGGACATGGAGGCGTTCAGGTCGCGGCGGATGGCCGGCAGCGCGATGTTCACGATCGTGTTGTCCAGCCCGACGATGAACAGGCTCATGCAGCAGATGGCCAGCACGAGCATCCGCCGGCGGGGGCTGAGCGCGGGGGCGGGGGAGAGGGGCGCTCTACTCGTTATAGGCATATAACGATTATATTCGCACAACTAAACACATGTCCGCCTCGCCCCCTCCTCACGCCGTCAGGCCCCTGGAGCCCGTCCGGGCGTCCAGGGGCCTGACGGCTCAGTCGAGGAAGGTCGCGGCGGCCACCGTGAGCGCGGTCACCGCGTACACCGACACCTCCTCGGGCAGCAGGAGCACCGCCAGCACGTCCACCACGGCCAGCATTCCGACGACCGCCCACGTACGCGGCCTGCGCAGGATCTCCGTCAGCCGGCTCATGGCTTGTGGAACTTGAACCAGTTGGTGAACGACCAGGTCGCCTTGGGTTGTGTGGTCATGTTCTTCGCACCTCTCAGCACTTCGGTGCCCATCGGCAGTTTCACCCCCGCCTGGGCCTTGGCCAGTTCCTGGCCCGCCTTCAGATAGCGGCCGGCGCCGCCCAGCGCCGCCCCGGTGAGCCCGGCGAAGGCCAGGCCGGTCACGCTGAACCGGTCGGAGCCGGCGTTCTGCACCGAGTAGCTCGCCATGCCGACCGCGGCCCCCAGCGCCACGCCGCACACCACGGTCACGCCGCACGCGGCCACCGCGACCGCACCGACCACGCCGACGGCCACCGCCGCCACCGTCCGGCCCCAGCGGTCCCACCAGCCGCGCTTCTTCTTCTGCTTCTCCTTCTGCAGCGCCTCCTGCGCCTGCCTGAGCTTGGCCTGCTCCTCGGCCAGCGCGTCGCTGATGCGCTTGTTCTCGGCCATCAGCTCCGCGATGCGCTGGGCCGCGGCCGGATCGGTGTACCGCAACATGCACGACTGGCTCGTGCACGCGCCGGGGTTGCTGGTGCCGCCGCTGCTGCGCCCGGTGCCGCCGCCCCTGGAAGGAGCGGGGGACGGCGCGGCGCCGACGGAGGCCAGCTGCACCTGTGCCGGCGGGGGCGGGGGCGGCGGCTGGATGGGCCGGCCGTCGGGACGGATGCCGGCGTCCTTGCACTCCTGGCCGTCGCAGACGCGCAGGCCGGTCGGGTCGGACCAGGCGACCGGGTTGTTGCTCGCGTAGGCGTAGCCGTTGATCTGCTGCGGGTCCGTCAGGTCCATGACCGGGTCGGCCGAGACGAACCGGCCGGTGGCCACGTCGTACTCGCGCGCGCCCAGGTGGGTCAGGCCCGTCGAGTCGTCCACGGTGCCGCCGACGAACCCCTTCTGGCTCGGCCAGGACGCCGGCGCGGCGCCCCGGGACCCGCCGTAGGGGGTGGTGGACCTGCGGCTGTAGGCCAGCGTGGTGGCGTTGACCACCAGCTCCTCGGTGTCGTGCCGGTCGCCGAGCAGGTAGTTGACCTTCCCGTCGCCGGTGCGCACCACCGTGGCCTGCGGGCCCTCGTAGTAGCGGGTGCCGCTCACCTTGCCCCCGGCCAGCGTCAGCTCCTGGCCGTCGAGGTAGAGGGTGACCGAGCCGGGGTCGCGGCGGATGATCCGGTTGCCGTCGGCGTCGTGGACGAAGGTGCTGGTCCTGCCCGCGACGGTGGAGGCGCTCAGGTCGCCCTCGGCGTTCCAGGTCAGGCTCTGGTCGCCGAGCGCGGTGACGCGCCGCCTGGTGTTGCCGGTCGCGTCGTACTCGTAGGTGTCGGTACGCGCGCCGGGCCCGGTCGTGTCCACCTTCTGCAGCGTGTGCGGCTGCGGCCGGCCGGCGGCGGGATAGGTGTAGACCCGGGTGACGTCGCCCGCCCCGCCATGCTGGACCTCCTTGGTCCGGTTGCCCACCACGTCGAAGGCGAACGACTGCCAGTAGGGGGCCGGCCCGCCGACCGTCGCGGCCGACGGCGCCGCCGCGCAGTCGTCCGTGGCGGTCCACGCCTCGGTCAGCCGGCGCCGGTGGTCGTAGGCGTAGCACTGGGTGTCGGTCGCGGACCTGTCGTCCCGGTCGTCCCGGACGCTGGTGACGTCGCCCGCCGGGTTGTAGCTGAACACCGCGTCGTCCATGGTCTGCGGCCCGCTCTTCTCCCGGTCGTCGACCGACCGGGCCAGGCGGCGGGTGGCGTCCTGGTACTCCAGGGTGCGCACGACCCGGGCGCCCACGTCGCCGAGCACCGTCTGCAGGACCTCGCCGTAGGGCGAGTACTGCGTGCCGCCGACGTACACGCGGGAGCCGTTGTCGAGGGAGGCGAGCGCGCCCAGGCGGGTGTAGCCGGGCCGGACGGTCTCGGCGGGCAGCCCGCCGGCCGCCTGGTAGGAGGTCGAGGCCGGCAGCCCGCTGACCGGCCGGTACGTCGTGCCGACGGTGTACGTCCCGGCCAGCAGCCCCTCCGACGGCGGGATCGTCACCGTCGTGCCGGTCTGGCGGCCCGCGGCGTCGTAGCCCTTGACCGCGGTGACGTACGCGCCGCCCTCGTCGTACCGGGTGGAGGAGGCGGGCAGGCCCTTGCCGCCGGGCAGGGTGTCGTAGGCCCACTCGGCGAGCCTGGCTTCCCCCTGCGCGACCGACGTCTTGCGGCCGAGCTCGTCGTAGGCGTACGTGAGCGTGACGCCGCGGGCGTCGGTGGTGCCGGTGCGGCGGCCGGCCGCGTCGTAGGTCCAGCGGGTCAGGCCGACGTCCGGGTCGGACAGCGACGTCCTGCGCCCGCGCAGGTCGTAGGTGTAGGCCCAGGTGTTGCCTGCCGGGTCGACCACCTTGGTCACCCGTCCCGCCCGGTCGTAGTCGTAGGTCGTGACGTCGGCCCGGGAGTCGGCGAAGTCGGCGACGCGGCCGGGGTACTGCCGCAGCTCGGTCGTCCGGCCCCGGACGTCGGTCACCGTCAGCGTCGCGGCGGCGCCCTCCGGCGGGACGGTCGCGGTGTAGTTGCCGCCGTAGGAGGTGGTGCCGCGCCACTTCTCCACGTTCAGCGACTTGAAGATCTCGGCCGTCTGGCGGCTCTGGCCGTCGTACTCGGTGACGGTCTGCGCGGGCACCACGTTGTCCGGGGCGCCGAACAGCGACGTGTCCGGCGCGGCGGCGTTCCAGTAGGTGGCGTTCGTCTTCCACGGCCGGCCGTGGGAGTCCAGGAACGTGTCGGTGACCAGGCGGCCGCAGCCGTGGGCGTCCTGCTGGGTCTGCCGCTCGCGCAGCAGGCCGTCGTACAGGGTGGTCGTCGCCTTGTAGGAGCCGTCGTCGAGCAGCTCCTTCTTCGTCACCGCCGTCGGCGCGGCGCCGGAGATGGCGTAGCCGTAGACGATGTCGGCGGCGGCGCTCCGGTCGTGGCCCGGCAGCCACACCTTGACCAGCCGGCCCAGCGCGTCGTGGTCGGTGAGGGTGGTGCGGCCGTTGGCGTCGGCCGAGGACAAGGGCAGCCCGCGCACGCCGTCCAGGGTCGTGGTGGTGGTGAAGCCCTTGGGATCGGTGACGGTCGTCCCGGTCGGCAGGCCGGTGGCCGGGGTGTAGGCGGTGGTGGTCAGGCGGCCCAGCTCGTCGGTCGTGCCGGTGGTCCGGCCGTAGGCGTCGTAGGTCGCGGTGGTGGCCACGTGCACGGGGGTGGCGCCGTCGAGGCGGTCGAGCGTCTCGGTCCGGGTGGCGTGCGCCTGGCCCGGCTTCGGCGCGGCCCCGAGAGCCTGGCCGTCGTAGAAGGTGCGGGTCTCGGAGAGCACCGCGCCGGGCGCGGCGCAGGTGCCGCCCGTGGTAGTGACCACCGACGGGTACGACACCAGCCAGGCGGCGGTGTCCCGGGCGGTGAAGGCGGTGGTGACGCACTCCTCGTCACCGGTGACCCCCGTGTCGCCCTGGTCCGCGGACGACAGCACCTGGCCCAGGTCGTCGTGGGTGTAGTCGGCGCGGGTGCGCCGCCAGGCGGTGCCCGTCGCCGTGCTGATCAACGTGCGGCTGCGCTTCACGGACGTCCCGGTCCGCCGCGCGGTGAGCGCCGCCCGGCCCTTCACCGCCCTGGTCGCGGTGACCGGCGACGACCACGGCTCGGAGACGGCCGCCGAGGCGAGCGCGCCGCCCTCACCGGTGTAGGTGAGGGTCTCCAGCGTGGTTCCGGCCAGCGCCGGGTCGTCGCTCACCTGGTTGCCCTCGGAGTCGGTCACCGTCCCGCCCAGGCCGCGCAGGTAGACGGTGTCGCTCTGGCTGCGCGCGGACGCCCCGACCTTCGTGCGCACGGTCCGGTAGCCGCGGAACTGGTTGTACGTGCGGTGCTTGTCCAGGGTGAACTCGCTCTCGTCCCGCACCCAGGCCGCGCCGTCCAGGTAGTCGTAGGACGTGACGACGGACTCCGAGCCGGAGCCGGCGACCTTGTCGTCCTCGACCACCTGGGTCACCACGTACTTGTGGAACCAGTCCTGGACCGGCTCGGCGTAGCCCTCGGGCGTCCACCACGACGGGTAGCAGCGCCGGGTGTTGGCCGCCGGGTCCGGCGTGGCGCCGGCGGCGCAGTCCTTGGCCGAGTAGGCGACCAGGGTGTCGGCGCCGGTGTCGGTGCCGATCCGGGTGATCCGGTACTTGTACAGCGGCGGGCGTCCCTCGTCGGAGTCCACCCGGTTCTCCATGAGCGTCCCGGCGAACGTGGTCGCGGGCAGCGTGATCGGGTCCCCGGCGCCCGACCCGGTCCGGACGATCCTCGCCAGCCACAGCCCCGCCCCGGTGTTGTCGCCCGTGCCGGGGAAGTCCTGCGTCAGCGCCCAGGAGTCGACGACCCTGCCGCCCGCCTGCGTGCTGATGGACGTCAGCCGCTTGCGGGTCCAGAACGTCGGCCCGGCCGTCGCGCACTTGGCGCCGCGCGCGCAGTCCTGGTCGACCGGCGTGTCCGGCCAGTTGGCGGCGTGCGCGGCGTCGAAGACGTCGCAGCCGGACAGGCAGCGCTCGGCCACGCCGAAGCTCACCTTCGCCGCGGGCGTCGCGTAGACGTCGGAGGCGCGCAGGCCGTACTCGATGCGGTTGAGGTGACCGGCGCGGACGTAGTCGGCGTTCGCGGTGGGGGAGCCGGCCTTGGCGTAGGAGTTGGTCTGCCGGTCGTAGTAGTAGGCCATGGCGTTGCCGTGCGGGTCCACCACGTAGTCGAGCTGCCAGCGCCAGCCCTGCGCGCAGGAGGAGTCGGCGAAGGCGGCCGCGTGGCAGGGCTCGCCGGGGTGGTTGCCGAAGACCGGCACGGTGTAGGCCGACCCGGTCTCCGGGTTTCCGGCGCTCCAGCCGGGCAGCCGGTTCCTGCCGAACCAGTACTGCGTGCCGTCGGGCCTGGTGATCCGCCAGTACTCGTTGTCGTCGTCGCCGTTGGCGGTGTCGGCGGCGGTGCCGTTGAGGTGCTCGACCCTGGAGCCGTCGTCGCGGGCCGGCCGCCAGACGCCCGAGGCGTCGTCGCGGACGAGCGCGGTGGTGGTTCCGTTCAGCGACAGGGTGGCGTTGCCGGACTTCCAGCACAGGTCGCCCGTCCTGGTGCTGTTGTTGGCGCCGTCGCCCTGGTCGTCGGCGCACCCCTGGTAGCTGCGCTCGATGAAGCCCGGCTCGTACTCCCAGCCCTCGCCCAGCCAGGACGGCTGGTTGTTGGTCGAGGCGACCCGGCCGTCCACGGCGGAGGAGGAGTAGGACAGCTCGACGGGCGGGACGAGCCCGCCGGGCACCTGCGGCACCTCGATGCCGTAGGTGTAGCCGAACCCGCCGGAGCTGCCGCCGTCCGACCACGTGCCGGACGGCGCGAGCGAGGTGGCGGCGTAGCTGCCGCTCGCCCCCTTCGGCGCGGCGACCGCCGCGAGCACCGCCCCGCCGGGGTCGGGCACGTCGGCGGTGAGCGTGCCGGCCGCGGTGTCGTTGACCGCCGCGACCGGCGTCCTGGTACGGCACTGCGGCAGGTCGGGCGTCGTCAGCGCGCACCCGGGCAGCGTGACCAGGGACAGGCGCGCGGCCCAGTCACCGCCGAAGGCGCCCCGGACGGCCGCGTACCCCACCTTGACCGACAGCGCGCCCGGCGTGTCGGGCCGGACGGCCAGCAGCAGGCCCGCCACCCCCGCCCTGGCGGCGTCCTCGCGGGAGGAGAGCTCGACCTCGGCGCCGGCCGGCCCGTCGGCGGCGGAGGCGGCCACCGTCACCGGCAGGCCGCCCGCCCGGACGCCCTTCCAGCCCGGCGCGCCCGCGCCCGCCCGCGCGGCCTGCCGCCCGGCGGCGCGCAGATCCACCCGCACCCTGCCCGCCGCGGGCCAGGCCACGGCGGCCGGGGCCCGCCACGCGCGGGTCTGTGAGTCGGACGGCGGCGCCGGGACGTCCCCGCGCACCTTGCCGCCGGTGACGGAGTGCTCCCGCTGCACCGGACGGATCTTGAATGCCGGCCGGGCGTCCAGTGCCGGCGACGGGTGTAACATCCCCGCCGCCAGCGCGGCCACGACGGCCAGGACTGTCGTTCGCATCATCGTCAGGCCCCGTTTCAGGAGATTCCGGTGATCCAGCCGGTCCAGCCGGGACCGCCGACGTTGACGGCCGGCTCCCGGCCCGCGGGCGAGCCGGCGTAGAGGTACAGGCCGTCGGAGAGCGCCGCCGTCTGCGCGGCCACCCAGAAGTCGGGGCCCTCCTTGCCGGCGGCCGGCTGGAAGGTCTTGACCCCCTCGACGTCCACGACCTGGCCCTGGAGGTCGCCGGGCGCGGCGATCCACGGGTGGCTGCCGGCCGGCCAGGGCTCGGCGCCGTAGGGGCGCGGCGCGCCGAGCACGTACGTGCCGGCGTCGTCGAACGAGCCCGGGTAGAGGGTCACCGCGCCGCTGTCACGCCGGCGCAGCACCAGGTCGGCGGCGTTGCCCGGGTCGGGAGCGCCGTCGCCGTCGACGTCGGAGAGCACGTCGCCGGGCACGAAGGCGTCGTAGCCGTCGAGGCCGAGCGGCGCCGACCCGGCCGCCCCGGACGGGACGTCGAGGACGCGCGGCGCGGCCAGCTCCCCGTTGGCCGCCAGGGCGAGCATCCCGGCCGCGGTGCCGGTGTAGAGGTCGAGCCGGCCGCCCTCGACCACGATCAGGTCGGCGCCCGGCCGCCCGTCGAGGTTGCCCGGCGCGATGATCCGGGTGGCCGCCGACCAGTCGCCGCCGCCGGGGTGCCGCAGCTCCCGCCTGCCCTCGAAGTTCGGCCAGCCGGTGCCCTCGTTGGGGTACAGCGACAACTTGCCCGAGGCCGAGCGGACGAAGATGTCCTCGTAGCCGTCCTTGCCCATGCCGTCCTCGGTGCCGACGAAGTCGCCGCGGTGGGCCAGCAGCGCGCCGCCGAAGCCGGAGGCGCCCACGTCGGTGCCGCCGTCGGTGGTGCCGTCGCCGCGGCCGGCGTACAGGCGCAGCGTGCCGCTGTTGTTGGTGGCCAGGATGTCGGGCCGGCCGTCGCCGGTCAGGTCGCCGTCGCGGTCGCCGGACACCGTCCCGTCGGGGTCGGCCACGAACACCGGCGGCGCGGTGACGATCAGCGTCGTGTTGGTCGCCGTCTGCGCGGGTGACGCGTCGTACGGCGAGATGTTGCCGGCCACGTCGATGGCCGCGACGTGCAGCCGGTTGTTGGGCCAGCGGTGCGGATAGATCTCGACGGTCGCCGAGCCGTCGGGACCGGCCTTGACCCAGGTGCCGGCCGCGCACCTGCCCCCGCCGACCGACAGCGGGCGGTTGAGCCGGTAGCAGAAGCCGTCCAGGTTGGCGTCGCTGGAGGTCAGCCTGACCTTGCGGGTGTAGCGGGCGGGCACCTCGCCCACGTCGATGCGGCGGCCGTCGGCGGAGGTGACGACCGGCTTGGTGGGAGCGGTCTTGTCCACCTTGAACGGGCAGGAGTTGGTGGACCAGTCGCCGTCCACGCCGTCGGAGACGCTGGCGTGCCACCAGTAGTGGCCGCCGTCCTGGAGCTGGTCGGCGGGCACGGTCACGGTGGCGGTCGACCCGCTCGCCACCGTCCGGGTGTCCGACCGCACGGCCGGGCCGTCGTGGAACCACAGGCCGAAGCCCACGTCGAGGTTGCCGCCGTCGGGGTCGCCGCCCGTCGCGGTCAGCGTGACGTCGGTGTTGCCGACCACCTCCCAGGTGGGGTTCGTGGCGCTGCACGGGATCGGCCGGTCGGAGGAGTTGCTGTTCCACGGCCCCTGGTAGGCGGTCTTGGCGACCAGGCGCGGAGCGCGGTTGTAGGTGACCTGGAGCACCGGGTTGGTGCCGTCCACCTTGAACTTCTTCCAGCCGTAGGTGTCGCTCTCGTCGGCGGCGCGCAGCCCGAAGGTGATGTTGCTCTGGCCGTTGTTCGCCGCCTCCTGCACCGCGCCGGCCACCGCCCCGTCGGCGAAGTCCTCACCGGCCGACCCGCACGAGCCCCAGCCGTGGGCGAAGGACTTGGTTTGCAGGGTGCGGATCCAGCCGGGCTGGTTGTTCCAGGTCACCCAGTTGCCGATGCCGCCGGTCCAGCCCAGGTCCACCGGACGGGCCGAGCAGCTCCAGGAGGAGACGTTGAAGACGTTGAAGGTGGCCGCGAGGATCCGGGCCCCCTGCAGGCCGTTGATGTTCATCTCGAAGTAGGCGCGGGCAGTCAGGCCGGTATCGTTCTCGTGGCCGGCCCGGGCGACCGGCGGGTTCTCGCTGCCCACCTTGTTGCCGCCGTCGTAGTAGACGGTGTTGGCGACGCCGGAGTTGCCCGCCTTCTTCACCGCGTTGGCCCAGTGGTTGCGGTAGCCGCCGCTGAAGATCGGGTCGATGACCACCGGGTAGACGGTGGCCGGGTCGTCCAGCAGGGTCCTGTCGGGCACGATCCGCAGCGTGCCGCCGCCCGCGCCGGGCTCCACGGTGGCCTTCATCGGCGCGTTGCGGACCGGGCCGTCCTCGTGCGGCCCGGCCGCGGCCAGGCCCTTGGCGGCGGCGGTGTGGGAGGAGTCCCACATGCGCGGCACCGGGGCGGAGAAGACCGGCGTGCCGCCGTCGGCGGCGGTGATCCCGCCCTCGGCGGTGGCGGTCACGTCCAGGCCCTCGCCGCGCACGCCCAGCTTCAACGTGCGCACCCGGGGGTCGGCCGCGGCGGCCCGGTCCTTGACGATCAGGTGGTGCACGAAGTTGTCGGGCTCGGCGATCACCTTGAGGTCCACGCCGGGCAGCACGTCGGCGTACGTGGCGGTGTCGCCGTCCAGGACGGGGACGGGCAGCCGGGACGGCCAGCTCAGCTCCAGCTTCCTGCCGTCCTTGACCAGGGTGGCCAGCGGGCCGGCGCCGCCGCCGGAGAACGTCATCGCGAAGGTCGTGGCCCGGGGGGAGACGGTGCCGTCGGGGTTGCGGCGCAGGGTGTCGTCCACCGGCCGCCAGGAGCCGCCGATCCTGGCACGCACCGGGCGCAGGTGTTCGCGCCGGGTCAGGGTGCCGTCCGGGTTCGCCAGCAGCTCGCCGGTCTCGGTGCGCGCGGCGTCCACCTCGACCGGCTCGCCGGACGTGCCGGCCTCGGCCAGCGCCGCCGCCTCGGGGGAGGGGGCGGGGGCGGGTGCGGGCGTGGTGCCGGCCAGCGCCGCGGGGGCCGCCGTCATGAGCGGCGCCACCAGCAGCGCCGCGGCCAGGACGAGCCTCCCGGTCCGGCGCCCGGACGGGGGTCCGCCCGTCCGCGCGACGGCCCTCAGCTTGTCGATCACTTGTGGTTTCCTTTCACCGGGAGGACACGCGCCCTTCGCGGGCACGGCCGTACCGTCGCGGGAGGTCGTCGGGAGTGGGGTCGTCACACGGCTCGGCCGCGCCGGACGGGGTCGGGTCCGGCGCGGCCGTCGTCAGTTGGCCGCAGGTTCACGGCGTGGTCACGCGCATCACGCTAGGACGGCCGATCCTTGATCCACCCTCGTCGCATCCTCGCCGCGTCCTCGCCGTCGGACGGCGGCGATCCGCAAGCCGGCGGGGCCGGGAACAAGGGGGAACGCGATGGCCACAGCCTGGTTCGGCATGCTCGGACCGATGGACGTCAGGGTGGCCGGACGCCCCCTCGCGCTGCACGGGCCACGGCAGGAGCGGACGCTCGCCGCGCTGCTGCTCGACGCCGACCGGGTCGTCACCGTCGACCAGCTCGTGGACGTCGTCTGGGAGGAGCCGCCCGCCTCCGCCCGCCGGCAGATCCAGGACCTCGTCACCCGGCTGCGGCGCACCCTGGCCGACGCCGGCGCCGCCCCCGGCCTGATCACCACCCAGCGCGCCGGCTACCTGTTACGCCCCGGCGAGCGCGGCCTGGACGCCCGTACCTTCGAGAGCCTGACCGCGGCGGCGCGGCAGAGCGCCCGCGCCGACCCGGCGGGGGCCGTCGCCGGGTACCGCGAGGCGCTGTCGCTGTGGCGCGGGCCCTTCCTGGCCGGCGTCCGCGGCCGGGCCTTCGAGGGCGCGGCCCGGATCTGGCAGGAGCGCCGGCTCGCCGCCGTGGAGGAATGCCTGGCGCTGGAGCTGTCGCTGGGCCGCCACCACGAGGTCACCGCCGAGGCGCTGGCGCTGGTGGAGCAGCATCCCTACCGGGAGTCCCTGGTCGAGCTGCTGATGCGGGCGCTGCACGGCGCGGGCAGGCTGTCCGACGCCCTCGACGCCTACCGGGCGCTACGGCGGCGGCTGGCCGACGAGCTGGGGCTCGACCCCGGCGCCGGGCTGCGGCGCCTGCACGACACGCTGCTGCGGTCCCAGACCGTCCTGGCCGCGCCCGCGTCCGGGCACGTCGCGGCGATGCTGCCGCCCGGCGTGTACGGCTTCGCCGGCCGCGCCGCCGAACTCGCCCGCCTGGACGCCCTGCTCGCCGCGGCGGGTGAGCAGCCGGCCGCCGTGGTCGTCGCCGCCGTGACGGGCACCGCGGGCGTGGGCAAGACGGCGCTGGCCGTCCACTGGGCCCACCGCGTCCGCGACCGGTTCCCCGACGGCCAGCTCTACGTGAACCTGCGCGGGTTCGACCAGAGCGGGCGGCCGATGACGCCGGTCGAGGCGATGCGCGTCTTCGGCGACGCGCTGGGCGCGCCGGCCAACCGCGTGCCGGCCACCCCTGAGGCGTGGACCGGGCTCTACCGCAGCCTGCTGGCCGGGCGCAGGATGCTGATCGTGCTGGACAACGCCCGCGACGCCGAGCAGGTACGGCCGCTGCTGCCCGGCGCGCCCGGCTGCCTGGTGCTGGTGACCAGCCGCGACCAGCTCCCGGGCCTGGTCGCCGCCGAGGGCGCGCACCCGCTCCGGCTGGACCCGCTGTCCGTGCCCGAGGCGCGGGAGCTGCTGGCCCGGCGGCTGGGCGGCGAACGGGTGGCCGCCGAGCCCGGCGCGACGGCCGAGATCATCGACCGGTGCGCGCGGCTGCCGCTGGCGCTGGCCGTCATCGCCGCCCGCGCGGCCACCCACCCGGGTTTCCCGCTGGCGGCCATCGCCGGGGAGCTGCCCGCCGTCCACGCCGTCCATCCCGGCCAGGACGGGGACTTGGACGCCAGCCTGGACGCCTTCGACGCCGACGGCCCCGGCACGCAGGTCCGTCTCGTCTTCTCCTGGTCCCACCAGGGGCTCAGCGGTGCGGCCGGGCGCCTGTTCCGGCTGCTCGGGCTGCATCCGGGGCCCGACCTCAGCCTGCCGGCCGCGGCCGGGCTGGCGGGCCTGCCGGTGGCGCGGGCGCGGCCGTTGCTGGGCGAGCTGTGCCGCGCCCATCTCCTGAGCCAGCACGTCCCCGGCCGGTACAGCTTCCACGACCTGCTGCGGGCCCACGCCGTGGAGCTCGTCCAGGAGCTCACCCCCGAGGCCGAACGGCGTGCCGCGACGCGCCGGCTCCTCGACCACTACCTGCACACCGCCCGCACCGCCGCCACTCTCCTCAACCCCCACCGCGACCCGCCCCCCGCCACCCCGTACGAGGAGCCGCCCCCTGACGCCGGGGCCGCCTTCGAGGAGTCAGCGGGCGGGGCGCTGGACTGGTTCGCCGCCGAGTGCGCCGTGCTCGTCGCCGCGGTCGCGCGGGCCGCCGCCCTGGGCTTCGACACCCACGCCTGGCAGCTCGCCTGGACCCTGGCCGACTTCCTCGACCGGCGCGGCATGCGGCACGAGCACCTGGCCGTCCAGACCACCGCGCTGGCCGCCGCGCGGCGCGGCGGCGACCGGCTCGGGCAGGCGTGCGTCCACGGCAACCTCGGCTGGGCCAGCACCGCGATCGACCGCTTCGAGGACGCCCGCACCCACTTCCGGCTCGCCCTCGACCTGTACGGCGAGCTGGGCGACCCCACCGGCCAGGCCCGCGTCCACGGCAACCTGTCCACGATGTACAGCCGTCAGGGCCGCCACCAGGACGGCCTGGACCACGCCACCCAGGCGCTCACCCTGTACCGCGCGGCCGGCCACCTGACCGGCCAGGCCCGCGCGCTGAACGCGGCCGGCTGGTTCCACGCCCAGCTCGGCGACCAGGAACAGGCGCTCGACCACTGCCGCCAGGCGCTCGACCTGCACCGGCGGCTCGGCGACGTCCTCGGCCAGGCCAACGCCTGCGACAGCCTCGGCTACGCCTGCCACCGCCTGGCCCGTCACGAGGAGGCCGCCTCCTGGTACGGACGCGCGGTCGAGCTGTTCCGCGCGGCCGGCGACCGCTACCACCAGGCCGACACGCTCACCCGCCTGGGCGACACCCTGCACGCGGCCGCCCTCCCGGACGCCGCCGCCGACACCTGGCGCCAGGCACTCACCCTCCTGGACGACCTCGCCCACCCCTCCGCCGCCCAGGTCAGATCCCGCCTGGCCGGGTGACGCGCGGAGCCGAAGACCACCTGGCCTGGTGCGTGGCCGTGGAATCCTGCGGCGCCCGGCTCGGCTGTGCCGGGTGCCGCCCTCTCACCGGGGCAGTCGCGGGTCAGCGCCTTCCCTGCCAGGAGTAGAAGGCGCCCTCCAGGTGTGCGAAACGGTGATCGACGTGGTCCTCCGACCACTCCACGTCCGCAAGGATCGGCGCCGGATCCCCCTGCGGGCTCCAGGCGTAGCCGAAGGGGCTCTGCAGGGCCTCGCCTCGCTGGAAGACGACCACGCCGTGCTCGCGGCGGACCTCTTCGAACTCCATCCCGCCGATGGCGCGGGGGCCGAGCCGGTCCCCCTCCCTCACCGTGCGTGCGAACGCCTCCACCTCTGCCGCCGAGCGGACGAATCGCTGGTCATCGGTGCCGCGGAAGGCCACGACCGCGGCAATCACGATGACCGCAGCCGTGAGGACGCCGAAGAACGCCAAGACTCTCGAACGCGAACCGCCCACCGGCACCCGGCCTCCCTCTGGTCGTCACGAACAACACCTTCCGATGATCGCCAACCGACAGAACCGGGGCCGGGTACGACGGGTCCATCCCGTCCCGGCCCGGAATTCGTCCGCGGTCGAACACTGCCCCCGGAGCCGTCAGCGAGCGCGAAGGCCGGACGCTCCGGCCGAAGATCGCTCACCTCGGCCCGCGTCGGGAGCGTACCGTCACGGAGCGCTCAGCAGGCTTCGAGGACGAAGAACAAGAAGCACAGGAACCTCGTGCGAGTGGGCTCGAACTCGCTGAGCTCCTCGGCGAACAGTTCGCGGGCTTCCGGCGCGAACGGCGGCTCGCTGATGACGCTGATGCGAAAGCCCGCCGCGGTGAAGGCTTCGGTCATCGCGTGCAGGGGCCGGTCCCAGAAACGCATCTGGACGGTCTGCCCGCCCATGGTCCATTCGTCGGTCCGGCTGCGGGTCTCGAAGTACCTGGGCTTCTCCCCGGCCATGTGCTGAAAGAGGGTGACGCTGAAAGGATGGTCGACCGAGACGAGGAGTCGGCCGCCGGGCTTCAGCACGCGTCTCAGCTCGGCCAGCGTCGGGCCCCAGTCTTCCAGGTAGTGCAGCACCAGCGACGCGATGACGTCGTCGAACGCCTCGTCGGGGAAGGGCAGGGGGTCGGCCAGGTCGGCGACCCGCAGATCGGCGTCGGCCCCCAGCCGCCGCCGGGCCTGCTCCAGCATTCCGGCGCTCGCGTCGACGCCGGTCACGACGGCGCCCCGATCGCGCAGCTCGGCGAACAGGGGACCCGCGCCGCAGCCGGCGTCGAGGATGCGCCTTCCGGCCACGTCCCCGGCGAGCTCCAGCATCGCGGGCCGCTCGTAGTACGCGTTGAGCAGACTGGCTGCGTTCTCGGCCGCGTAACCCTCAGCCATCCTGTCGTAGTCGTTGAGTGCGGAGGGGTTCGCGGTCTCGACGTGATCTTTGGGCGTGGCAGACATGCGGGCCATTGTGCCCCACCCGTCTCGGCGGCACAGACATACGGCAGATCTTGGTCAACCACGCAAACGGCATGACATCCTGCCCGCCGGCGAATGCGGCAGATCGAGCCGGCCCGAAGTAGACCCTTCACGCTGTCCGTATGCGTGGAATTCGCCTCAAACGCCCATTTCTGGAAGCAACAAAGATGACCGTGAAACTTGCCTCGGCCCTGGGCGCTGTCATGTCGGCGGATATCAAAGTACTGGCGTCTGTGTCACCGAAGTTGGCAGTACCCGGTCGAAGATCACGTGTCATGCATTGGGTTGGACCGGGCAGACGCTATGGCGGCGGGATCGAAACTATTTTGGCCCGGGGGCCGGCAGAACGCTCTCCGCCAGGAGGCATCAGCCCGCGCTACGCCAGTAGGCAAGTTGCTGGCTCGTGCTTTTGACCACACTCGGTGCGGATGCAGCCTGCGGCCAGATGTGCAGCAGATAGCGGTCGACGACCACGTCCAACGAAGTATTCACCTCCGCGCCCTCGTCCATGTTCGCGGCGTGATGGCGCAGCCGATACCACCCCGGGCCTGAGGGCAATTCCGGCAGCTCGTGAACTCGTTCGCCGGCCCACTCGCACAGCCAGAGGCGGCCTGTCTCGGATCGGAAACTGATCTCCACGATGTCCTCGTATCCGTCGGTGTCCGCTCCCGGGTCGTGGTAGGCCACCGTCACCGTAGAGCCGACGATACCCGTGTGCAGGCCCGTAACCAGGAGGGCCTTGTCGTCCTTGACCCGGAGGATCCCCACGGGACGCTCCGGATGGTCATCGGGGAAGGCTTCTGGAACCATCGTGTCGACGTCAATGAGGTAGGCCTGCCGGTAGCTGACATGGAGATCGAACGACACGGTCTCAGTGGTGGTCATGGGGGCCAAGATTACGATCATGAGCCGACACTTCCGGTCGATCCGACGCCGAGGCCAAAGGTCCCGTCTCTTCTGAGCCGGAATTTGTCCGGGCCGAACCTTGTCGGCGGAACCTTCAGTGAGTGTGAACGCCGTGCGCTTGTAGCCGGGAGAGGATCAGTTCTCGGAGTTCGCGTTCTTGGGCGGCGGCTTCGTGGCGTCCGGTCCGATCGGCGGCGGCGGCCCAGCGTTCGAGGACGTCGATCGTGAGCAGCCATTGAGCGATCGTCAGCTTGGGTTTCACGATCTCGTCCGGCAGTGGCCACGAACCGGGGCCTGGAACGCCAGACGTCCAGCGGAAGAGTTGATCCAAACCAGCCTTGCGGATGCTGCGCGCAAGATCGGCCCGCTGGCGATTGCCGTTCACCGTCTCGACGCTGGCGTCATTGTCCATGGATGCGTCAATGAGTCCCCACTGGCGGAGAGTCATCCCGATGATCAAGCCGACACTCATGTCGGAATGATGTGGAGATCACGAAGGGCCGTCAAGATGATCACCATGCCCCTGGTATGGCGGCGCCAAGGATGGGGTGGCGAAAATGTTGCGGACTCACCATGACGCTGGTGATGCGGTGGCGAGTGCCAAGGCCGCCGGGATGGGGTTGTCGATGCTGTCGCTGGCAGTCGGATAAACGCCCAGCTCGCGGAGGTGACGATTGAGCCGGTCGGGGTCTGCGTCCTGCCTGTCGATGGGAAGCCTCGGGTTGATGTCGGTGATGAGCCGACCGTCGATGGCAAGGGCAACGTGGTGCTGGGCATAGTCATCCCGCAGCACCGCCACGGCCTGTCCGTCGTCGCGCGACAGGATGCTCAACGTTTCCTGTCGCGTGCCGCGCCAGCCCCACCCCGAGCTGGCGAAGCACCTCGTGCTCATCGTGCCCGCGGACGAAGACGATGGTGAAGATGTCGCCGAACCCGCCTCCTGCTCCCCGCCGGTAATCTGCCGACGACGCGCCGGGAGTTCTCGCGGTGGCGTGGAGCATCTCGATCTTTTCTGCCTGTATATATGCCTCGGGATGGGCGGCGAAGAAGGCGTCAACGATCGGCCACGATTACTGACCGGGTAGCCATTCGCTTGCGCCCACTCCCGGATGGGGAACTCTTCGGGTTTGTGCTTGCGGTAGGTCACACGGAGAGGGGTGAAGCCTGATTCTCGGCTGCCCAGGCCGAGCATGCCGGAGCGTTCGGCGTCAGTCGGTCGGCGACGCCAGGACTATCAGGCAGGTTCGAGGCAATCGGCGAGGCGGCGGAGGGTGACCGCGAACCGACCGCGGAGGCGTGGAAGGACACGCTGACGTGAGCGCGCCGGGATCGTTTGTAATCGTTCCGCCTCGGCTCGCTGTTCTGTGAGGTATGCACGGCCCCACTCCTCATGCATGAAAGACATGAAGGCTCCTCAGGGTTCTTCGGGGAAAGCGTGGTAGAAGATGAAGATCGGGCGAGTATCCGGCGGAGGCTCGCTCGACTCGACGCGCGCCTGGGTCAATTCGCGCCACGGCTTCAACACGGCATTGAGCTGGTCGGCGAGTTGCGTGAGCTCATCCTTGGTGAGTCGTAGGTGGCGGCTGCTTCCGAAGGACGCGTGGCGCCAGTCCTCGGGGAGCGTCATATGAGTGCGTTCGAAGTCACGCAGCCGCTCGAACTGGTCGATCACCCACTGTGAAGTCCACGCCTGCAGCGCGGCTCTGGCCTCCGGGGCTTCGAAGTCCCTCACCAAGGCCCACCCGCTCAAAGCTGCCCGCACCCAGCGTTCCCGGCTGTCCCGGGCGAGCTCCGGCACGTCCTCGATCAACCCATATGGCTGCATTTGTCGCAGGTGATAGCTCACCTGGCCAGGGTCGGCCTCCATCCGCCTGGCGAGCTCGCTCACCGTGACCGGGCCGATCCGGAACAGGAGGCTGAAGAGCTTCATCCGGAACCGGCTGGTCATGACCCTGAGCACGTCCACGTCGTCGATCTGCCGCATGGTCACGACGGTAAGACCGGCAGGTAAAGATACTCAAGACACCTACTGGATCTTGAAACCGTGGTCGTGGCGTGCGTAGCTGAAGATCAACTGTCATGCCCGTACTTGCTTCAGGGATGCCCGGGCGGCTGAGGTGGCATGCCAGGGGAGAGTGCCTTCGCCGGCCAGGAACAGTGCCGCCTTGGGCAGGTCCAGGTCGTCGACGGTCTCGGCTGGGTGCAGGTAGTGGGGGCCGCCTGGTTCCCGAAGAGCGAGCGGTTTGAGCAGGACGCAGTCGAAGCTGCTGATCTTTGAGATGGTTGAGGATCCGGTTGGTGACCGCGGCGGGGTGATCGTGGGCGCAGTATTCGTGCCAGAGTGTGCAGCGGCGCTGAGCAGCGGTCCGGGCTGGTAGGAGAGCACGTCGCCGCAGCGTTCGCGGGCACTGGGTCCGGCGGTTAGGGCGAGTTGATCGCCCAGCTGGCAGAGCTCGTGGAAGGTCCACCAGAGGTGGACGTCGGAGCGTCACCGGGGTGCCGGGATAGATCGCCAGGCGGAACAGCAGCTCGTAGAGGTCCCAGAACGCCTTGATGCATTCGATGGGTCCATCGCGTGGGCGGCGCAGCCGAGCCAGGAGTTCCTGCTGGATGCGCAGCAACCTGTCGCTTCCGGCCGGCTGGCGGGGGAGCCGGGCGAGTTGCTGCCCACAGGGGCGCCGACGATGCGCCCCTGTGGGGCGAACGGCCCGTTATTCGCGCTGGTAGCGGGGGTGCCGCCGACGCTGATCCGAGTGTGGCAGGTCGGGCACCGGCGGCGCGTCGCCACCTCAAGCATGAGCCGTTGCTGATCGGCAAGTTCGGTACTCACCGACGCCCGTGCCGATCTGCGGGATCGTTTGATCGCATACGGCCCCGCCGAGGAGCGCGCCGCATCGCAACGGAGCCGGCATTCGTGAGCGAGAAAGACGAGCAGGCGGGCCGGGCCCCGTCGCACGGATCCGCAGCTTCTCGGGCAGAGATCCACCAGCACCGTCCGATGCGCGGGACAGACTGCGGACCAGCTCAGCTCCGCCAACCCAGCCAAGCTCCGTTCGAAGCCGTCAGGCTCTTTGGGCGTGCCCGGCTGCAGAAGAGTTGTGCCCACTCACGGCTCTCTGTCCGGCGGACTGACTTCTTGCCGCCCACGTGGACGCCTGACAGGTCCACGGCCGAGCCGTCGGACATCTCCAGGTGCATCCCAAGCACGACCTTGGGGCTCACGCCTATAGCAGCCTCAATCGCCCTGCACGTCTCCGGCGTCGTGACAACGCCGTACGCCAGTGAACGAACGTCACCTGACGTGCGTGCATCCAGCCCCAACGCCTCGTTGATCGTCCACGGCGGGCATCCGTTCCGCAGGGCCATGCGATCCACCCGCGACGCGAACGACTCGCCGGATGCCGGTGTCACCACCAACGCCAGCCGCCGGGGCAAGACCGTCACCATCTCCCGGGCCGGACCTCCTGCCGTACCCGCGTCTACTGACAACTGCGATGGCCTGCCGACAGGTCCGCTGACATCCCCCGTGCCGTTCTGATATCTGCAAGCGCGTCAGACAGCCCATCCGCCGACTGAAGCGTTCTCTTGACGTATCAAATGAATGCTTTTTTAATTCGGGTGAGGGTGCGATTCACCTCAGATCGACTCCGACCGGTTCATCGACGTCAGGGATGGAGCTGCGAGATGACCGTGGACGACCGCTTCGGCCCGGAGCTGGAAGAGACGCGCAGAAACCGGCTGCGCGGCACCGTCAGCGAGATCGTCACCGATCCGGTCTCCGACTGGGCCACCGACTTCTCCCACGTCGACCCCCAGTGGGCCGCGGACCCGTACCCCATCCAGGACGACCTGCGGCAGCGTTGCCCGATCGCGCACACCGACCGGTTCGGCGGGGTGTGGCTGCCCACCCGGTACGAGGACGTCGCCGCCATCGCCTACGACACCGAGCGGTTCTCCTCCCGGGCCGTCGTCGTCGGCAACGTCAAGCCGCCCCGGGAGCTCGCGCCGGTGGGCGGGGTCCCGCCGATCTCGTCCGACCCGCCCTTCCACCACGACGCCCGCAAGTTACTGCTGCCGGCCTTCACCAAGACGGCGGTCGCCAGGCGGGAGGCGAGCACCAGGGCGTTGTGCCACGAGCTGATCGACGGCCTGGAAGGGCGGGAGGTCGTGGACGCGGCCCGCGAGTACGCCCAGGACATCCCGATGCGGGTGATCGCCGACATGCTGGGCTTCCCGCCCGAGGACGCCGACCGGTTCCGGCAGTTCGTGGAGAACGCGCTGGAAAGCGTGAACGAGCCCACCGAGAAACGGCTGGAGCGCTTCGCCGAGCTGTCGTCCTACCTGGTCGAGCAGATCCACGACCACCTGGCCCACCCGCGGGACGACCTCACGACGTACCTGCTCGGCGCCGAGCTCAACGGCGCGAAGCTGGACCCCGTCCATGTCGTCGGGACGATGACGCTGCTGCTCATCGCCGGGATCGACACGACGTGGAGTGCGATCGGGGCGTCCCTGTGGCACCTGGCCAAGACCCCCGCGGACCGCGAACGCCTGGTCGCCGAACCCGCCCTGCTCCCCACCGCCATGGAGGAGTTCCTGCGCGCCTACGCCCCCGTCACCATGGCCCGCCTCGTCAAAGACGACATGCACTGGAACGGCGTCGACATGAAAGCCGACGACTGGGTCCTGCTCTCCTTCCCCGCCGCCAACCGCGACCCCGCCCACTTCGACCACCCTGCCGACATCCGCATCGACCGCGAGGTCAACCGCCACGCCGCCTTCGGACTCGGCATCCACCGCTGCGTCGGCTCCCACCTGGCCCGCATGGAACTCCGCACCGCCCTCGACGTCTGGCTCCAGCGCATCCCCGTCTTCACCCTCGCCGACCCCGACGCCGTCACCTGGGCCGCCAGCCAGGTACGGGGCCCCCGGACCCTGCCCCTGCGCATCGGCTGACCGACCCGGCACGCCGGCGTCACCGGCGGGGGAGGTCGATGCCGGACGCGCGCAGCTCCGCCTCGACCAGGGCGTTCAGGCGGGCGATGGACGGTTCCCGGTCCTCGCCGTGGTGGTTGACCAGGCCGTAGCGGGCGGCGGCGTCGGACCGGTTCCAGAACCCGGCCGGCATCGCCCGCATCTCCGGGCCGGCCAGCAGCTTGGCGGCCAGCGCGGAGGCCAGCTCCTCGATGCGCGGGTCGTCCGGGTCCCAGGCACGCGCCTCCAGGGCGCGTCTGGTCAGCTCGACGTGCTCGGGGTCGTCCAGTGAGTGTTCGAGCCGGGTCAGGAGGCTGTCGAACATCGCCGGCATCAGCGCCCTGGTCAGCACCAGGGCCTCCCGCTGGGTGGACACGTAGCCGGGGTCGAAGCCGAGGGCGGCCAGCCGGTCCAGGACGGCGCAGGCCCGGTCGGGCAGCAGGACCCGGTCGCCGTGGGCCAGGCGGTGCAGCGTGTCGCGGCGCGCGGTCAGGTCCTCGATGCGTTCGGTCAGCCGGCGGCGGACGTCGTCGAGGGCGGCGGCGAACGGCTCGGGGTCGGCGTCGAGCAGGTCGCCGATCTCGGCCAGCGGCACGCCGGCCGCGGCGAGGGTCCGGACCTGGACCAGCCGGACCAGGTCGGCCGACCGGTAACGCCGGTAGCCGGAACCGTCGCGTTCGGGCTCGGCGACCAGGCCGAGCCGATGGTAGTGCCGCACGGTCTTGACGGTGACGCCGGTGAAGGCCGCCGTCTGGCCGATCGTGAGCCCGTCCGTCATCGGCTCGGCATATCCGCGGACGGCGGGCGGAGGCGCGCCGGTCGCCGGTCGGCGAGCGGCGCGCCCGGGTACGGGGTGCGGGCATTCACAGGCCCGAGAGTAGCGCGCACGGCCATGGCGGGGTTGACCTTGACCTTGGGTCAGGGTCCAGGCTCGTCGCACGGCCACCTCGAAGGAGCCGGTGGCCCGTCCGTCACCGCCTTCGAGCCGTGGCGGACGACGACCACCATCGAAAGAGGGATCATGACGGCCGAGAACGACAACGGCTTCTCCGCAGCAGGGCTGCGCCGGCTGCGCGAGGTGCTGGCCCGGCACGTGGAGTCCAAGCGGATCCCCGGGCTGGTCGCCCTGGTCAGCCGGGGGCAGGAGACGCACGTCGAGGCGATCGGGACCATGCGCCACGACGGCGGCGCGCCGATGAGCCGGGACACGATCTTCCGGATGGCGTCCACGTCCAAGCCGGTCACGATGGCGGCGGCGATGGTCCTGCTGGACGAGTGCCGGCTGCGGCTGGACGACCCGGTCGATCCGTGGCTGCCCGAACTGGCCGACCGGCGGGTGCTGCGGCGTCCCGACGGCCCGCTGGAGGACACCGTGCCGGCCCGCCGGCCGATCACCGTACGGGACCTGCTGACCTCCACGTTCGGCCTCGGCATCGACTTCACGCTGCTGAACTCCCCGATCAGGGCCGCCACCTTCGAGCGGACCGACTACAGCGTGGCGTCCGGGCCGGCGCCGGACCCGGACGAGTGGATGCGCCGCCTCGGCGAGCTGCCGCTGTCGTACCAGCCGGGGGAGCGGTGGCAGTACGACCTCAGCAACGAGGTGGTCGGCGTGCTCGTCGCCCGGGTCGCCGGCCGGTCCCTGGAGGCGTTCCTGCGCGAACGCGTCCTGGACCCGCTGGGGATGAAGGACACCGCCTTCCACGTGCCCGCCGCGAAGATCGACCGGCTGCCGCCCCTGTACGGGCCCGACCCGGCGACCGGGGAGTTCCTGGTGTGGGACGAGGCGGAGGGCGGCAGAACCGCCCGGCCCCCGGCGTTCCAGGGCGCCGGCGGCGGGCTGGTCTCCACCGTGGACGACTACCACGCCTACTTCCGGATGCTGCTGAACCACGGCGTGCACGACGGCGAACGCGTCCTGTCCAGGCCCGCGGTCGAGCTGATGACCACCAACCGCCTCACCCCGGCGCAACAGGCCGCCCGGGACGCCATGTACGGGAACATCGTCCATGTGTCCGCCGGCCAGGGGCTCCAGGGCGGCTGGGGCTTCGGGATGGCGGTGCGCACCCGCCGCGGCGACTACGCCTCCGTCGGCCAGTTCGGCTGGGACGGCGGGACCGGCACCACCGCCTACGCCGACCCGGCCAGACGGCTCACCGGGATCCTGCTCACCCAGGTCGGGATGTCCACCACGGATTCGATGCGGCTCATCAACGACTTCTGGACCACGCTCTACCAGGCCCTCGACGACTGACCGGCGCGGGCGGGGGATCCGGTCGATGGTCACCTACCGGGTGGGCGGGCTGTTTAATGCTGCCATGGGCCGAATCGCCGGCGTCACCGCCGCCGAGACTCGTGAACGGTTGTTGCGCGCCGCCGCGGAGGCGTTCGCCGAACGCGGGTACGACGGCACCCGCGTCGCCGACATCGCCGCCGCCGCCGGGGTGAGCAACGGCGCGCTGTACGCGCACTTCGGCTCCAAGGCCGAGCTGCTGGTGGCGGCGCTGCGCGCGCACGGGCGGCGGGGGCTGGCCGACCTGTTCGCCGCCGACCCCGACCGGCCCGTGCCCGACCTGCTGCTGGAGATCGGACGCTGGCTGCCGCAGCGGCGCGACGCCCGTGGCTACCTCATCGTCGAGGCGCTCGTCGCGGCCCGGCGGGACGAGGAGGTCGCCCGGCCCATGCGTGACTACGTCGGCGAGCGCGCCGGGTCGATGGCCGCGCTGGCCCGCCTCGCCCAGGACCGGGGTGAGCTGGACCCGGCGCTGTCGCCCGCCGCGCTGGCCCACTTCTGCCTGCTGCTGTCCATGGGCAGCGCCCTGGTCACACCCGACCTGCACGCCGTCGGCGACGAGGAGTGGGCCGCCCTGCTCGCCCGGGTGGTCGGCGCGCTCATGCCCGAGCCGTCCTGACTGTGCTGCTCCCCCGGGTGGTCGGGGCGCTCGTCCACGAGCCGTCCTGACAGCGCTGCTCGCCCCGGGCGTCGCCGTGCTCACGCCCGAATCGTGTGGCGTCCCGCCGCGGCCTCTATGGCGGCGGTGATCAGGGGCCAGGTGCTCGACAGGGGGTCGATCAGGCTGAAGTGGCCGGCGTCCGACGGTTCGATCAGCACCGCCGACGGCTCGGCCGCCGCCGCCCGGCGGCTCATCGACACCGGCAGCACGCGGTCCCTGACCCCGTGCACCAGCACCAGCGGGCCCCGGTCGTAGGGCAGCAGGCGCGCCGGGTCCACCTCGTCCAGCAGGTCGGCGCGGTCGTGGAGCAGGGCGCGGGCCGCGCCGCCGCCGAGCCCCGCCGTGAACGCCTCGCCCAGGTCGCAGACGGCGGCCAGCCCCACCACGCCGCGGACCGCCGGTTCGGCGTGCCAGCGGGAGCCGGGCGGCAGCCGGTGCCGCAGCGCCGACCAGAGCGCGAGGTGACCGCCCGCCGAATGGCCCACCAGCAGCACCCCGGACGGGCATTCCGCCCGTACGAGGTCGAGCGCGGCGGCCACGTCGTCGAACGTGCCCGGGTGGCCGCCGCCCTCCTGGCCCACCCTGCGGTACTCGGGCAGCCAGACCTGGTGGCCGAGCGCGGCCAGGGCGACGGCCATGGGACGGGCGTGCCGCCGGTCGTACTCGGCCATCCAGTAGCCGCCGTGCAGCAGGACGAGGGGCGCGCGGCCGGCGCCGTCGTAGACGTCGATCACCTGGTCGGGGTGGCGGTCGCCGTAGCGGAGCACGCGGTCGGGCGGGCGTACCGGTCGGGACAGCAGGTCTTGGTAGGACATGTCGTGATCGTAGGAGCGCGTCCAGGGGCTTGACCTGGGGTTGCGCTGGCAGGAACGTGCCGCGGGGCGGCAGCAAGAAGACGGTCCGCGTACCGCCGCCGGGCGCCTCGCGCCGCGACCATGGGGGAGTGACGTCCGAGGGAAGCGAGGTTCGGCCATGTCCCCAATCCGCCGTGTCGTGGTGATCGGCTGTGGGTTGATCGGCACGTCCGTGGCGTGCGCGCTGCGGCGGGCGGGCGTCCGGGTCGAGCTGGCCGACCACGATCCGTGGGCGCTGGCGCAGGCCGCGCGGATGGGCGCGGGCACCGCGCTGCGGGCCGGGGCCGGCCCGGCCGACGTCGTCGTGATCGCCACGCCGCCCTCGTCGGTGGCCGCCGTCCTGCGGGAGGCGCAGGACCGCGGGCTGGGGAGGGTCTACACGGACGTGGCCAGCGCCAAGACGCGGATCCTCGCCGAGGTCGAGCGCGGCGGGTGCGACCTGTCCTGCTACGTGCCCGGCCATCCGATGGCCGGGCGGGAGGTGTCGGGGCCCGGGGCCGCGCGGGCGGGCCTGTTCGAGGGCAGGACGTGGGCGTTGTGCCCCCATCCGGCGCTGTCGCCGCGGGCGCTGCGCACGGTGACGGCGCTCGCGACCGCGTGCGGGGCCGAGGTGCGGCTGCTCGCGCCGGACGCCCACGACCGGGCCGCCGCGGCCGTGTCGCACCTGCCGCTCGTCCTGTCGGCCGCGCTCGCCGCCCGGTTCGCGACCGGCGCCCAGGCCGCGCCCGCCGAACCGGCCCCGGGCACGGCGCCGGGCACGGCCCCGGGCTGTGGGGTGGACCGGGATGCGGACGGTCTGTCGCTGGCCGCCGGGGCGTTGCGGGACGTGACGCGGGTGGCCGGCAGCCCCGCGGGCATGTGGCGGGACATCCTGGCGCACAACGCGACCCCGGTCGCCGACCTGCTGGACGAGCTGACCCGCGACCTGAGCCGCGTCGCCGCCGCCCTGCGCGCCGCCGACGACGGCCCGGTGGCCGAGGTGCTGGCCAGGGGGAACGAGGGGCACGCGCGCATCGTCCGGGCGCTGTCGCGCACGCGGGAGACGGAACGGGCCGCGTCCTGACCCCGCCGCGCGACCAACGGGCCCGCACGGGCGAACGGCCCCGAGTGCGCACGTGAGGACAAGCGCCCGCCGCCCCCGCGGCTTATGGTCCCCCCAAGGGAGCCTCACGGGAGGACGCGCGACGTGGACCCGGCGGACGTCGACAGGCACGTCACCGACATCTGGAACACCGTGCTCGGCGTCGGCCCGGACGAGGCCGGCGCCACCTTCGGCGAGCTCGGCGGCACGGCGCTCGCCGCGCTGCGGATGGCCGCCCGGATCGAGGACCGGCTCGGGGTGGCCGTCGAACCGGCCGTCCTGCTGTGCGACGGGACGCTCGACGCGCTGCTCGGCCAGGTCAGGGCGAGGGCATCCTCGGAGATGTAGCCGCCGTGGCGCCGTTGCGACAATCACCAGCAGACCTTGAGGAGGGACGGCCCATGACCGGCGGACTCAGCCTCGCCGAGCTTCGCGAGAAGGTCGGCGACATCTGGAACGAGGTGCTCGACGTGCCCGAGGGGCTGGAGGCGGCGACGTTCTCCGACCTGGAAGGGGAGTTCGCGGCCGCGGCGCGGCTGGTCGGGCGGATCAAGGAGGAGCTGGGCATCGCCATCGACGTCGGCGACGTCTTCGACGCGGACCCGAACCTGGAGGCGCTGGTCGAACGCGTCGCCCTGGACGCGCACGTGCCGATGGCGGTGTAGCCTCCGCGCTCACACCCGGGTTCCCGCGGGGGCCCGGGTTTCCGCGTGCTCCAAGAAGGGTTCAGGCGGGGAGCGGGCCGAGGTGGTCGGCGTCGGCGGGGAGGGCGGCGTCCTCCAGGGCCCGCGCGCAGTCGCACGTACGGGTGCGCGGCAGCCGGGCCACGGTCGCCAGCACCAGCGCCCGCAGCCGGTCCAGCCCCTCGTGGAAGATCGTGAACAGCTCGTCCCGCCGCGCGCCCGAGCCCACGCCGAGCCCGGCGTCCAGGTCCGTCACCAGCGCGACCGGCACGTAGCACAGGGCCAGCTCGCGGGCGAGCGCCGCCTCCGGGCAGGCCGTCATGTCGAGCAGCGACCACCCCTGCGCGGCGTACCACTGCGCCTCGGCCCGGCTGGACAGGCGCGGGCCCTCGACCGCCACCGTCGTCCCGCCGTCCACGCAGTCCTGGCCGGTCGCCGCCGCGGCGTCGAGCACCGTCTCGCGGCCCACCGGGCAGTACGGGTCGGCGAACGGCACGTGCACCGCCGCGTCGTCGAAGTACGTCCGGACCCGTCCGCAGGTCCGGTCCACGAGCTGGTCGGGCACCACCATCACGCCGGGCCCCAGCTCGGGCCGGAGCGAGCCGACCGCGCACGGCGCGATGATCTGGCGCACGCCCACCGCGTGCAGCGCCCACAGGTTGGCCCGGTAGTTGATCCGGTGCGGCGGCCGGCGGTGGTCGCGCCCGTGCCGGGGCAGGAAGGCGACCGTGCGGCCGCGCACCCGGGCCAGCGAGAGCGGCGCCGACGGCTCGCCGTACGGGGTGGTGAGCGCGACCTCCCGGGCTCCGTCGGCGACCGAGGAGAACCCGCTCCCGCCGATGATCCCGATCTCCGCGCCGAATCCGTTCATGATCAGCCTTTCGTCGCCGGTGCGGCCGGGACCCGGCGTAGGTGATCCGCCCGGCGGGAGGAGCCGTCCGGGCATCAGGAGCATCGTGGCCCGCCGGCGCGTCCGGGGCATCTCCTGGATTGCCCGACCGGTCCCGACGCCGCACAGGGAAAGAACCCGCCACGCCCGGCCGTGGTTATTCTCGAAAGCGAACCTTCGTCGCGCAGGTCATCGGAGAAGAATGCTCGACGCGAAATCTTGGATGATCTGTGTCCGGGAAATTCGAGTTTTCCCGCCGCCGAGATGTGGAGCCATTCCATGCCCAAAGTGATTCGCGTGCCGAGGCCGAAGAAACCGCGTACCCCCGTGACCGCACTCGACCTGCGCACGCCCGCCGGGCGCCGGCTGCCCTACTAGGAGGCCCCGGTGTCACGTCGGTTGTTCACCTCCGAATCGGTCACCGAAGGCCACCCCGACAAGATCGCCGACCGGATCAGCGACGGCATCCTGGACGCACTGCTGGCCAAGGACCCCGGCAGTCGGGTCGCGGTCGAGACGCTGATCACCACGGGCATGGTGCACGTCGCGGGCGAGGTCACCACGCAGACGTACGTGGACATCCCCGGCCTGGTCAGGGAGACGATCCTGCAGATCGGCTACGACGCCTCCCAGAAGGGCTTCGACGGCGCCTCCTGCGGCGTGTCGGTGTCGATCGGCACCCAGTCGCCCGACATCGCCCGCGGCGTGGACGACGCCTACGAGCACCGCGGCGCGGCCGCCGCCGACGAGCTGGACCGGCAGGGCGCCGGCGACCAGGGCCTGATGTTCGGCTACGCGTGCGAGGAGACGCCCGAGCTGATGCCGTTGCCGATCATGCTGGCCCACCGGCTGGCCCGGCGGCTGGCGGCGGTCCGCAGGTCCGGGACGGTGCCGTACCTGCGGCCGGACGGCAAGACGCAGGTCACCGTCGAGTACGAGGGCGACCGGCCGGTCCGCCTGGACACCGTCGTGCTGTCCACCCAGCACGCCGCGCACGTCGACCTGGCCGGCATGCTCACCCCCGACGTCACGCGCGAGGTCGTCGAGCCGGTGCTGGCCGAGGCGGGGATCGACACCGCCGGCCACCGGCTGCTGGTCAACCCGACGGGCCGGTTCGAGGTCGGCGGCCCGATGGGCGACGCGGGCCTGACCGGACGCAAGATCATCATCGACACGTACGGCGGCATGGCCCGGCACGGCGGCGGCGCGTTCTCCGGCAAGGACCCCTCCAAGGTGGACCGGTCGGGCGCCTACGCCATGCGCTGGGTGGCCAAGAACGTGGTGGCCGCGGGGCTGGCCGGGCGGTGCGAGGTGCAGGTGGCGTACGCGATCGGCAAGGCGCGGCCGGTGGGCCTGTTCGTGGAGTGCTTCGGCACCGAACGGGTGCCCAGGGAGCGCGTCCACGACGCCGTGCGCGAGGTGTTCGACCTGCGCCCGGCCGCGATCATCCGGGACCTGGACCTGCTGCGTCCCATCTACGCGGGCACCTCCGCCTACGGGCATTTCGGCCGCGACGAGTTCACCTGGGAGCGGGTGAACCGGACGGAGGAACTGCGGGCGGCGGCCGGACTCTGACCACGGGCCCGGTGCAACCATCGGAAAAAAGAAAATGGCTGGAAACGGCGGCGGGAAGTCAGCTTCCTGCCGCCGTTCCGCATTTCACGGGACGCCGTGGCGGCACATCATGGAATCAGCCTCAAAAAGCTGCGAAAAATTCGGAGGTCGCCGTGCCGGTCGTTTCAGAGATCGAGCCCTACCCGATGCCGGACGCCGCCGAGCTGCCGCCCGCCGCGGTCACCTGGACGCCCGACCCGCGCCGGGCCGTCCTGCTGCTGGTCGACCTGCAGCACGCCTGCCTCGACCTCTTCCCGCCCGGCGAGGCGCCGCTCACCGACCTGGTGCGCAACGTGACGGCGCTGCGCGAGCTGTGCGCGCGCCTCGGCGTGCCCGTCGCCTACGCGGCCCAGCCGGGCCTGCTGACCGGCGAGCAGCAGGGGCTGGCCAAGGACTTCTGGCGGCGCAGCGACCGGCTGGAGCCCGCCCGGCGCGGCTTTCCCGAGCCGATGGCGCCGGGGCCGGGCGACTGGATCTTCACCCGGCGGCGCTACAGCGCCTTCCACGAGACCACCCTGTTGTGGTGGCTGCGCGAGTCGGGACGCGACCAGCTCCTCATCGCCGGCGTCTACGCCCACATCGGCGTCCTGACCACCGCGCTCGACGCCTTCACCCACGACATCCAGCCGTACGTGGTGGCCGACGCCGTCGCCGACCTCACCGCCGCCGACCACCGGCAGGCGCTCGGCTACGTCGCCGGCCGCTGCGGCGTCACCCTGACGACCAAGCAACTGCTCGCCGGCCTGCCGCGCAATTTGTGAGTTGTCAGGCCCGGGATCGCAGCGGACACTGAACTCGCGATCTCCCGGAGCAGGCGCAACCGAAGGGGACCGAAGACCATTCGCCGGCGACCTCGCCGTGCCGGGACGACGCGTGACCGACGATCCCGGAAGCCGAGGTTCCCCGCATGGCCACCCACACGGTGTCGACGTCCGGCGGCCTGTTGAGCGCGCTCAACACCCGCTACCACAAGCCCGCCCTCACCCTCTACCTCGTCGTCGTGCTCGCCCACTGGGCCGAGCACGTCGCCCAGGCCATCCAGGTCTACGTGCTGGGCTGGCCGCTGAAGGAGGCGCGCGGCGTCCTCGGCCTGCCCTTCCCCTGGCTGGTCAGCTCCGAGTGGATGCACTACGGCTACGCGCTGCTGATGCTCGTCGGCCTGCTGATGCTGCGCTCCGGCTTCACCGGCAGGTCCCGTACGTGGTGGAACATCTCGCTGGGCATCCAGGTCTGGCACCACCTGGAGCACCTGCTACTGCTCCTGCAGGCGCTCACCGGCAACAACCTGATGGGCCGTCCGGTGCCGACGAGCATCATCCAGCTCCTCGTCCCGCGCATGGAGCTGCACCTGTTCTACAACGGGCTGGTCTTCGTGCCCATGGTGGTGGCCATGCTCCTGCACCGCAGCCCCCGTCCGGCCGAGCGGGCCGACATGCGCTGCGCCTGCGCGGTGTCGCCCGCGTGATGGCGCGCTCCGGGCGCCGCGGGGTCTCCCCGGCCTTCTCCTTCGCGCTCAGCCTGGTGGCGGGCTTCCTGCTGTTCCTGACCGTGCCGAACCTCGGCACGGTCGTCCGCGCCGCCCGCGCCGACGGCGTGCCCGGGGTGTTCGTGCCGCGCACGCTGGCGTGCATCACGCATCCGGGGCACGAGTCCTGCGTCTGGACGGGCGACTTCCGCTCCGACGACGGCGCCACCGGCCGGACGGGCGTCGAGATGTACGGCAGCGACCGCTACACCCACCGGGCCGGGCAGCCGGTCCGCGCGGTGGACATCGGCTCCGGCGGCCGCGTCTACGGGCCGGGCGGGTCGAACGAGTGGGTCTTCAGCGCCCTGCTCCTGGCCGTGGCGCTGGGCCTGCTGTGGTTCCTGCACGCCGGTTCGCTGCGGCGGCTGCTGCCCGCGTCCTCGCGGCCCGGGCCGGCACCGGGCCCGGAGGCCGCCGGCCGCTCAACGGCGGCCGGCGACGGCGTCGGACAGCAGAGCGCTGAGCGGGCCGGGCGCTGAGACCATCGGCCAGCAGCCGGTGTCCAGGGTGTGGAAGTCCCAGGACGGCGCCGCGCGCAGCGCGGACACGTCGGGCGACAGGCTGCCCTGGAAGTGGTCCAGGTCGCACACCACGTAGCTGGCCCGCTGCCGCTCCAGCGGCGTGCTGAGCACGGCGGCCTCGGCCACGGCGCGGCCCGGGTGGCCGACGAACCGGGCGGCCAGCCAGCGCGCCTGCGCCGCCGTGAGACCCTGTCCCTCGGCCACCAGGGTGTGGTCGGGGGCGGGCCAGCGGCCCCCGCCCGCCTCGATCAGGCGCAGCTCCTGCTCCCGCTGCCGGTCGGGGAAGGCGTGCAGCATCGAACGGCCGTCGTGCGGCAGGAACGCCTCGACGTAGACGGTGTGGGCGACGCGGCCCGGCGCCCGGTCGGCGACCTGACCGGCCACCAGCCCCGAGTAGCTGTGCCCGACGAGCACGACGTCGCGCAGCCCCTCGTTCTTCAGCAGGGTCAGCACCTCGTCCACGTGCGTCTGGAGGCCGACGCCGGCGACGTCGTCGCGCGGCCCGGACAGGCCGCGCAGGGTGACGGCGCGGGCGTCGTGCCCCAGCAGGCGCAGCCGCCGGACGACGGGCTCCCAGATCCACGCGCCCGACCAGGAGCCCGGCAGGAGGAGGAAGGTCCTTCGCATCTGGATCGTCCTCCTCGTCACGCGACGCCGGCCAGCGGCCCCGGCAGGGGGCCCCGTGCGAAGTCTGCCCGCGCGGCGGGCAGGTGGAACTCCACCGCCTCGACCGGGCGGCCGGTGATCACCGCGACCGCGGCGACGTAGCCGCGGCCCGGCGACAGGACGCGGAACCGCAGGCTCTCCGGCGGGATGTCCAGCGGCCAGCTCAGCAGGGCCGGGTCGTCGGCCGGCCCGCTGACCGCCACCTCCGTCGGAGGCACCCGCAGGCCGTGCCCGGTGGCCTTGAGCGCCGCCTCCTTGCGCACCCAGACCTTCGCGAACGCCTCGTACCTGTCCTCCTGGGGGAACGCCTCCAGGACGGCAAGCTCGGCCTCGGTGAGCGCGCACCGGGCCAGGTCGTCCACCGGGTCGGCGGGCACGGCCTCCACGTCCACCCCGAGCGGCCCCTCGGTCGTCACGGCCACCGCGACCCGGTCCTCGGAGTGCGAGACCGACACGTGCAGCGGGAAGCCGGGCGCCCGGACCTGCGGCTTGCCGTGGTACCGGGTGCAGTCGGGGCACGACCGGTCCACCACGACGTCCTCGGGACGGACCCCGAGCTGCACGGCGCTCGCGGTGCGCAGCAGCCACGAGCCGGTCAGGAAGCGCCTGCGGTCGGGCTCGCGGCGGAACCGCGCGGCCCGTTCGAGCTCGGGCTCGCTGAGCACCGACAACAGGGTCCCCTCCGGATGGTCACGCGGGCCGGCCCACCAGACCTGGCACTCTCCTGGCGCCACCACAGATGCGATCACTGATCTTCCTCCCTTGCGGCTGTGCTGCTGTGGGACAGGACGCGGCAGGCCACCAGCTCCCACCGGTCCACCTCGGGGTTGGCGAGGGTCTGCGTCACCTCGGCGCGCACCTGCGCGCTGGTCAGGGGCTCGTCCACGCGCATCCGGATGACGATGTCCCCGCCGGCCTGGGTGAGGTCCTTGTGCCAGTGGCCCGGCAGGAGCGCCATGATGCGGATCCCGTCGATCGGGGAGCCGAGGAACGGCATCCCGCGCACCTGGCGCATCGTCACCTGGATCAGCATGGCTTCCTCGTCGCCGTGCGGCGTGAAGGGGCGAACATGGGGTCTCATCTCCATCTCGTCTGCCGGAGGTCTGTCTCTCGTACCTCCACTGTGGGATCCGGGAAGGGCGCGATCCAGGGATGGGGACGTCAGGAAGCTGCAGGCAGCCGCCGCATGCTGTCACCGGGCCCGCCGCTCCTGGTCCTAGGTCCAAGGTCCTGGATCACGGTGACCGGACGGCCGATCCCCTGGGCCGCGGCGGACGGCATAGTCGTCCCGGAGACGGCGCGGAACACGTGGGGAGGGGCGATGATCGGACCGGACGGCCCGAGCCCGGGCGCCGCCCACCCCAGCGCCCTCAGGGGGTGTGCCAACAAGTGTCCGCCGGTTCCGGTGCAGCCATGACAGGCCACCGGACCCCGTACGGACGAAAGGCACATCCATGTCCATCACCCGCTCCCCGGACCGCATCCGGCGGCCGGGGTGGAGCCTCGCGCTGCTCGCGCTGGGCCATCTGATCATCAGTCTCGACTTCACCATCATCTACGTGGCCCTGCCGGACATCGCGTCCGACGTCGGCTTCACCGCGCACACCCTGCAATGGGTGGTCACCGCGTACGCCGTCCTGTACGGAGGCTTCCTGCTGCTCGGCGGGCGCCTGTCCGACCTGGCCGGACGCCGGCGGATGTTCGTGCTCGGCATGGCGCTGTACGGCGTGGCCTCCGTGCTGGGCGGTCTGGCCACGGCGCCGGCGGTGCTGCTCGCCGCGCGCGCCGTGCAGGGCCTGGCCGGCGCGGTGCTGTTCCCGGCGGTGCTGGCCCTGGTCAACACCGCCTTCGCCGAGGGCAGGGAGCGCAACCGCGCGCTGACCGTCTGGGCCATGGCGGGCGCCGGCGGGCTCACGGCGGGCGCGCTGGCCGGCGGGGTGCTCACCCAGGCCCTGGGCTGGCAGGCGGTGTTCTACGTCAACGTGCCGCTGACCGCCGTGGGCGTGGCCGCCGCCTTCGCCCTGCTGCCGCCCGACGGCCGCGCCACCCGGGGCAGCATGGACGTGCCCGGGACGCTGACCGGCACCGCCGGCATCACGCTGCTGATCTTCGCGGTCGCGCACGGCTCGGAGGCGGGCTGGGCGCGGGCCGAGGTGGTCGCGGCGGCCGTGCTCGCGGTGGTGCTGGTGGCGGTGTTCCTGCGGCTCCAGGCCCGCGGCCGGACGCCGCTGATGCCGCTGCGGCTGTTCGGCAACCGCGCGCTCAGCGGCGCGGTCGTGGTCATCCTCCTGTTCGGCCTGACGATGCAGGCCGTGCCGTACTTCCTGACCCTGTACCTCCAGGACGTCCTCGGCTTCAACGCCCTGGAGACCGGCCTGGCGTTCCTCGCCCCGACCCTGTCGATCACGGCCGGCAACTTCCTCAGCGAGCGGCTGGTCCACCGGCTCGGCACCCGCGGCACGCTGATCGCCGGCATCCTCGTCAACGCCGCCGGCGCCGTGCTCCTTGCCCCCGGCATGCAGGGGGACGGGTCCCTCCTCACCGTCCTGCCGGGAGTGGTCGTCATCGGCCTGGGCATGGGCATCACGTACGAGGCCATGTGGATCGCGGCCGGCACCGGCGTCCCGGCGGACGAACAGGGCCTGGCCTCCGGAGTGGCCTCCACCGCGCTGCAGGTGGGCACCGCGGCGGGTTTGGCGGTCCTGGTGGCCGTCGCCAACCAGGGCATCGAAGGGCTGGCCGGGCAGGCGTTGCGCGACGCCTCCGCCCAGGGGATGCGCGCGGCGGTCCTCGTCCTGGGCGCCGTCATGCTGACGGGCGTCCTGGCCGCGCTCAGGCTGCCCGGCCGGCGCGTCCGGACGGCCGCGGCCGTCCCCTGCGCCGACCAGGGGAACTGACGGGAAGCCCTACAGGGGAAGGTTGCCGTGTTTGCGCGGCGCCACGTGCTTGCGCTTGTCGCGCAGCATGGCCAGCCCGCGCGCCACCGCCGACCTCGTCTCCACCGGGTCGATCACGGCGTCGACCAGGCCGCGCTCGGCCGTGTACGCCGGATGGACCAGCTCGCGGGTGTACTGCTCCAGCAGCTCCGCCCGCCGGGCGGCGGGGTCGGCCGCGGCGGCCAGCTCCTTGCGGTGAATGATGTTGACCGCCCCCTCGGCGCCCATCACCGCGATCTCGTTGGTCGGCCAGGCCAACGACAGGTCGGTGCCGATCGACCGGGAGTCCATCACGATGTACGCCCCGCCGTAGGCCTTCCTGACGATGACCTGGACGCGCGGCACGGTCGCCTCGCAGTAGGCGTACAGCAGCTTGGCGCCGTGCCGGATGACGCCCGAGTGCTCCTGCTCCTTGCCGGGCAGGAAGCCGGGCACGTCCACGAGCGTGACCAGGGGGATGGAGAAGGCGTCGCAGAACCTGACGAACCTGGCCGCCTTCTCCGCGGCCGACACGTCCAGCACGCCGGCCAGCACGGTCGGCTGGTTGCCCACCACGCCGACCACCTGGCCGTCGATCCGGGCCAGCGCGCAGATCACGTTGGGCGCCCAGCTCTGGTGCAGTTCGAGGAAGTCGCCGTCGTCCACCACCTCGGCGACGACCAGGCGCATGTCGTACGGCTTGTTCGGCTCCACCGGCACGATCTCGGCCAGCCGGGGACGGACGTCGCCGGCCGCGGCCCGCGCGGGCAGCGCCGGCGGGCGGCTCATGTTGTTGCTCGGCAACATCGAGACCAGGTCGCGCACGGCGGCCAGGCAGCTCTCCTCGTCGTCGTGCACGAACGTGGCCAGCCCGGACCGGCTGGCGTGCACCTGCGCGCCGCCCAGCTCGGCGTGCGTGACGCGCTCGCCGGTGACCGCCTCCACCACGTCCGGGCCGGTCAGGTAGAGCTGGGCGGTGTCGCGCACCATGAACGTGAAGTCGGCCAGCGCCGTCGAGTACGCCGCCCCGCCCGCGCACGGGCCGAGCACGACGGCGATCTGCGGGATCACCCCCGACGCCTGCACGTTGCGCTGGAAGATGCCGCCGTAGCCGTTGAGCGACAGCACGCCCTCCTGGATGCGGGCCCCGCCGCTGTCGTTGAGCCCGATGAACGGCGACCCGCTGGACAGCGCCAGGTCCATCACCTTGTGGATCTTCTGGGCGTGCGCCTCGCCGAGCGAGCCGCCGAAGACGGTGAAGTCCTGCGCGTAGACGAAGACGCGGCGGCCGTCGATGGTTCCCGATCCGGCCACGACCCCGTCGGTGTGCGGCCGCTGGGCCTCCATGCCGAGCCCCTGGGCCCGGTGCCGCCGGAACATCTCGATCTCCAGGAACGAGCCCTCGTCCAGCAGCAGGTCGAGCCGTTCGCGCGCGGTGCGCTTGCCCAGCGCGTGCTGCCGCTCCACGGCCTGCGGGCGGCCGCGCGCGATGTCCTCGCGCGCGCCGGCGAGCTCCTCGCGCAGGCGGTCCATGGCCGACGACGGGGCTTCCTGGAGGACCTCGGGGGAGATGGTCATCGTTTCCTCCTCGGACTCTTCCCGGTATGTCCAGTTAAGGATCGATGGCCGTTTCCTGTCACCTCCTCCAGTGCTTGACCGCGCCGGACGTGGCAGGAAACGGAAACGCCCTGCAGCTTGCTGCCTCGCCGAAGCCTGGTTCGCGCCCGCGCCGCGGCGCAAAGTTGGAAGTGCAAGGGAACAGCGACACGTACCACCGAGAAAGAGGCAGTGAAATGACTAACAGCATTGTTGCCAAGCGGATTTCCCAGTGGATTATCGCGATTGTCTCCGGAATGCTCGTCTGGGCCGTCGGCGCCACCGCCGCGCAGGCCGCCGCCGCTGCCGCCGACACGGTGGTGCTGCAGGCGGACGGCAACACCTGGCCCGCGCCGGCCGGCCCTGACGGCAACACCTGGCCGCTGCCCACCCCGCTGCCCTCCCCGCAGGGCAACACCTGGCCGTAAAAAGCCCCGACACCGGAAAGGAATTGACCGTGAATTTCCCCGAGGAGGTCTGCCCATAGACGAAGGCCGAACACGAGAGAACCCCCGCGACCGGGTCGCGGGGGTTCGTCATGTCGTCCGCGAGAAACAGCGGAAGAAACGCGTCAGATCCAGTTCTCCTCCTTAGCGCGCAGCGCGGCCTGGAAACGGTTGACCGCGCCGAGCCTGGCCATCAGGTCGGCGACGTAACGGCGGTAGGTGCGCACCGAGATGTCCAGCTCCCGGGCGGCGATCTCGTCCTTGTCGGCCGTGGCCATGACCGCCAGCACCCGCTGCTCCATCTTCGACAGCGTCGGCTCCTCGCCGGGCGGGTCGAGGTGATCGGCCAGCGGCACGGCCGCCTTCCAGAGGCCCTCGAAGTAGATGACGAGCTGGGAGATCAGGCCCGGCTCACGGACCAGCAGCGCGCCCGTGGAGTGCGCCTTGGGATCGATCGGGACGACGGCCACGCTGCGGTCGTACATGAGCATGCGGTCCATCGGCTGGTCGGTGACGCGGATCTCGGCGCCCAGGTGCGCCAGCTCGCGCAGGTACGACACCATGCGCTGGTCCTCCAGCGCCTTGGGGTGGAAGATCTCGCGCAGGGCCAGGCCGCGCCGCAGCGAGCGCGTGTCGAGCGGCAGCGCCGACTCGATCATCATCTCGTTGAACGGCCCGCCCGGGTGCAGGCAGAGCGTCTCCTTGTAGGAGAAGAAGGCCAGGTCGTCCAGGCGCTGGCGGACCCGCGCGCCGCTCTCCACCCGCTCGATGTCCAGCACCGCGTCGGAGCGGTCGCCCTCCCGCTTGTCCTCCAGGAAGCTGGAGATGGCGTCGCGGGCGCCGAACACCCGGCGGATCTCCGCGTTCAGCTCCTCCAGGCGCTGCTCGACCAGGCGCTCGATGGCGATCCGCGGCTCGGTCGCGGTGACCCGGTGACGGTCGTTCAGGTCGAGCATGGCGAGCCGGTCGAGCGTCTCCACCGCCGACTCCACCGTCTCGGGATCGAGGTCCAGGGCCTCGGGCACCGAGCCCACGCTCTCGCCCCGATGGCGCAGGAAATAGCGGTAGACCGCCTCCGCTTCGGGGGTGACTCCAATGACGGACAGATCCACGCCCCACCTCCCGGGGGTTCGGCGGCCGGAGCTTGCACTTCCATTATCGGAATCCGGACGGCCGGCGCTCCTCGCAGGTTGCGGTGTCCGCTGAGGTCAGGGCACGGGACAGGGCAGCACGGTGGCCCCGGACGCGGCCCGGTAGCACAGGGCCCCCGGGCACAACACCTTGACGACCTCGCCGCCGGCCCGCACGGCGACCGGCTCGTGCCCGAACCGGCGCGCGGCGATCTCCGGCCAGCCGGACGGACGCAGCCCGCTCACCTCGTCCACCAGCCGCGGATCGGCGTCGACGGCCAGGCGCTCCAGATGGGCGGCGTAGTCGCCCTCCCGCTGCCACACGGCGAACCGGCGCAGGCAGTCGGGCAGCTCCAGCGTGCTCCACGGCTGCGCCCTGGCCGCCATCGCGCGCAGGAACGCCTCGCACACGGCCGACTTCACGGTACGGCCGGCCGCCGCGGCCAGCGTCGCGCCCTCGCCGCCGACGGTCACCAGGGCGACCCGGAGATCGGGCACCGACAACACGAACGCCGACATCCGCAGCCCCAGCCCCGAGGCCGCGGCCGTCACGCCGGGCGGCAGCAGACGGTCCAGCGCGCCGGAGACCCGCAGCAGCGGCTCGCGCGGCTCGGCCCACCAGCGCGCCACCACGTCGTGGGCGACCACCTCGGCGATCGCCTCCGGCACGCCGCTGTCCACCACGCCGCTCGTGGCCGGCTCGACCAGGCATTCGTGCCCGCTCGTCCACACCACCTCGACGGGCAGCCGGTAGCGCCGCCCGCTGAGCAGGCCGGTGCCGGGCACGTGCCGCCGCAGGCTCGCGGGCGGGTCGGCGACGAAGTCCGACAGGCGCAGCTCCGTACCCGTCCACGCGGGCCGGGGGCCGTCGCCGGGCAGGCGGCGCAGGCGACGCAGGGCGGCGAGCCGGGCCTGGGCCCGCGCCCGGCTCTGGGCCTCGTAGCCGGCGAACCCGGCGACGATGACGGCGAGCTCGTCCTGCGGGGATTCGGCGCAGGCCAGATGGACGGCGCCGCCGAGGCAGTCGGCCATCGGCGCGGCCATCGGCGCGGCCATCGGCGCGGCCGTCCCGATCGCCGTCTCACCGGTCATGTCACCGGGCGCCTCACCGGTCGTCTCCGTCACCGGCCACGAGCCCGCGGGCGTGGATGCCATCGCTTCTCCTCCGCAGCGCGACGGCCGTCGCGGCCGCCGCATCCCCAGTACACGCGCGGCCCGACGGGCCCGTCAACGCCGCGGCGGCCATCCCGCAATCCGGGAGAAACCCGTCAGCAAGCTGCCACGACCGCCAGCTTGCTGACGCCTCCCAACCCCCTGCGGACGGCCCGCGCCCGGCACCGTGGAAGGCGGAACCAGCCCGCGAGCAGAGCAGCGAGAAGGCATGTCATGGACTCTTTCAACATCGCCGCACGATTCCTCGACCGCGCCGACGGCGCCAGGACCGCGCTCGTCACCCGCCAGGGCCGCGTCGACTACGCGACGCTGCGCGCCCTGGCCGACCGCGCCGGCAACGCGCTGCGCGAGCTCGGCGTACGCCGCGGCGACCGGGTGCTCATCGCCGCCGACGACAGCGTGGAGTCGGTCGCCACCTGGTACGGCGCCCAGAAGATCGGCGCGGTCACCGCCGAGGTGTACACGTTCCTGCGGCCCAAGGACTACCGCTACTTCGCCGGGTACGCCCGTCCGCGCCTGGTGGTGGCGGGGCCGTCGGCGCTGGAGAGCCTGCGCGCGGCGGGGCTGACCGGCCTGCTCGTCACCGGCGTGCCGCGCCACCTGCTGCGCCCCGGCGAGCACCACTTCGACACCCTGGTCGCCGCGCAGGACGCGCGGCTGGACCCGGTGCCGGTCGCCGCCGGGGACGTGGCGCTGTGGAAGTTCACCACCGGCAGCACCGGCGCGCCGCGCGCCTGCGTGCTGCCCGCCAGGAGCCCGCACGTCAGCTTCGACTCCTACGCCCGCGGCGTGCTGGACCTGCGCCAGGACGACGTGGTGCTGCCCGTGCCCAAGCTGTTCTTCGGCTACGCCCGCGACCTGACCGCCCTGTTCCCCTTCGGCGTCGGCGCGGCCGGCGTGATCTTCCCCGAGCGCAGCCGGGTCGAGACGATCTTCGAGCTGATCGCCGAGCACCGGCCCACGGTCCTGGTGAACGTGCCCACGATGATGAGCGCCATGCTCGCCCACCCCGACGCCGGCCGGCAGGACCTGAGCTGCCTGCGGCTGTGCACGTCGGCAGGCGAGGCGCTGCCGCCGGAGCTGCACCGCCGCTGGAGCGACACCTTCGGCGTGGAGGTGGTGGACGGGCTCGGCTCCTCCGAGGCGTACCACATCTTCCTGTCCAACCGCCCGGGACGGGTCCGGCCCGGCACACTCGGCCAGGTCGTCCCCGGCTACCGCGCCCGCGTCGTGGACCCCGAGGGACGGGAGGTGCCCGACGGCGAGACCGGGCGGCTGGAGGTCACCGGCGACGCCGTCGCGCTGGAGTACTGGCAGGACCCGGAGCGGACCGCGAGCACGTTCGTGGGCGGGCGGACCGTGCGCTCGGGCGACCTGGTGACCAGGGACGCCGACGGCTACTTCCGCTACCGGGGACGGGCCGACGACCTGCTGAAGGTCGGCGGGTCCTGGGTGGCGCCGGCCGAGATCGAGAACTGCCTGCGCGAGCACCCGGCCGTGGTCGAGTGCGCGGTGGTCGGGTATCAGCTGCGCGGGCTGACCCGGCCGCACGCGTACGTGGTGACCTCGGCGGCGGTCGAGGCGGCCGAGCTGAAGGCGTTCGTCCGGGCCCGGCTGGCGGCCCAGAAGTTCCCCCGGCGGATCACGTTCGTGGAACGCCTGCCGCAGACGGCCTCGGGCAAGGTGGACCGCCGCGCGCTGGAGGTCGGGACGTGAGAAGCGGGCGCGCCCGGGACTGGGGGAGTTCCGGACGGGCGCGCCCGCGGTTCGGGAAGTCTTCTCAGACGCCGCTTCTCAGACGCCGCCTGCCAGGGGCTGCCTCAGACGCCGCCTGTGGACGTCGCCTGTCAGAGGCCGCTTCTCAGACGCCGGCGCGGGCGAACTGGCCGGGACGCCGGCCGGCGCCCGCCGGCCCGCGGTAGGCCTGCGCGATGTCCAGCCAGCGGTCGGCCTCGGCGCCGGTCGCCGTGACCGCCACGTCGGCGCGGTGCCGCCGCCTGGTCACCAGCAGGCAGAAGTCCTCGGCCGGGCCCGAGACCCGCTGGGTCGCGTCCTCGGGGCCGTAGGCCCACACCTCGCCGGAGGGGCCGGTGATCTCGAAACGGAACTCCTCCGCCGGCGGGGTCAGCCCGCGCGACAGGTAGCCGAAGTCCCGGGTGAGCACCGCGAAGACGACCAGGTGCCGCAGCCGGTCGGTGCGCTCCAGCCGTACGCCCAGCGCGTCGGCGACGTCCTGCCCGTGGGCGAAGGTCTCCATGATGCCCGCGCACGCCAGCACGATCGGCGGCAGCGGGTTGACCAGCCACGGCACGACCTCGCCGGCGGGCACGGCGGCCAGACCTGCGTGCACCTCCGACCGTCCAGCCCGCCACTTGGCCAGCAGCGTGTCCGGCGAGTCGTTCTCGAACGCCTTGAGCGCGGCGTTCACCGCGCCGTCGAAGTTCTTCTCCGCGCCGGCCGTCATGGCCGCGAACGCCTCCGCGTCGGTGGCGGCGGCGGTGGCCAGGCGGAAGATGAAGGCCAGGTGGGCGATCTGGTCGGCGATCGTCCAGCCCGGCGCGGGGGTGGGCAGCTTCCACTGCTGGGCGTCCAGGCCGGACACCAGCGCGTCGAGCTGGTCGCCGTCGGCCGCCAGGTCGTCGAGCACTACCTCTAGCTCGGTCACGTCCTCGTTCCTTTCAGTCGGCTGTCGATGCGGTCGGAAGCGGGGTGGCGGGCAGCCCGGACCAGACGCCGGTCCGGCGGGCGGCGGTCATGGCCGCCCAGGAGGCCGCCTCGACGAGCGCGGCGTCGGTGAGCGCGACGTCGGCGAGCGCGGCCGAGCCGGTCGTCGCGGCCCGGAACTCGCCGACGGTCCGGGCGTCCACCTGGTGGGAGGCCAGCGCGGTCAGCAGCGCCAGCCGGGCGGCCGGACGTTGCGCGGGCGGCAGCGCGGCGGCGGCCTGACCGGCCCAGCCGCTGCCGGGGCCGGGCGGGACGCCGTCCCAGCCGGACACCCGCTCGGCGACCAGCTCGCGGACCGGGACGGGCAGCCGCCGCGCGCCGCCCTCCTCGATCGCCGCCGCGGCCCTGGCGAACGCCTCGCCGAGCCGCGGGACGCCGCCCGCCCAGGCCAGGTCGTCCGGCAGTGGCGCGCCGGGCAGCAGGCCCAGCGAGCCGCCGGGGGTCGCGGGCCGCCGCCCGGCCGGCCGCAAGAGCGCGCCCAACACCCGCAGCGCGGTCCCGCGGGGCCCGCCCCGCAGCTCCGGCGGCAGCGGGCCGAAGCC